>NZ_JBWLUZ010000007.1:0-212310 GCF_057784325.1 Mesorhizobium sp. CNPSo 4689 | reverse complement strand
TCTCTGTAGTCGACCTAGCACTTACCGCTCGCAACCCAAAAGCGCACATAAATCCAATTGAAAATATGAGGGTCGCGTCAATCTAGAGGCTTTGAGCCATCGGCAATTTCCAGCCTTGGAGTCAGATTTCCATTTAGGGCGGCTCTGGTTTCGAGCCTATCCACTTTAACGGCGAGGCCGCGCAGTTCCTGATTGAACGCACCTTGGACGGCATTAATTGCGCTGTGGGTCTCTTTTACAGCTTCGAGCCTGATGTCTGACTTGGCTTCACGTAACGCAGCCTCAAGTTCTCGTACCCTCTTTTCTAATGCGGAATTTGCATCAGCCAAAATCTTGCAGCCATCCTCCAAAGCGTCAATGCGAGCAAGTGCCCCTCGCACTTGGGTTATGAGTTCTACAGCGTCTAGAATAGTGCCCATGGCCGCCAATACTCTTACTCCTCAAAACTTTTGGCGCATCTGTCCTTAATGTACAAAAGCAGTGAGGAAGAATATTCTGCGTCCTCTTTGGAATCTCGCTCCAAAGATAGTAGGTTAGCGGTTATCCAGTCCTCGCGCGAAAGGTTGAAAAGGTCCCGAACCTTCTTAGGCAGCATGTCAAACGAGAGTTCATTAGACTGCTCTCCTTTTCTGGTGTCCGTATCGCGAATGCCCACAACAAAATCGAGGTGGTCACCTTCAAATTCAACTTCCTCAATCACCAAATGGCCGGCCGCCCGCGATAATTCATCGGCGTAGGCGGCGCGGCTGCCTTGTGGCGGTTTCTTGGCCGGAGCCGCCTTCGCGACGGTTTTTGCCGCGGCCTTCGCGGCCGGTTTTTTGGCTGGCACAGCCTTTGCAACGGGCCCTACCATTTTATTGTGCGATGTCATGCTCAACTAAATAGCACCTCCCGAGCCAATGATAAACAGCAACTAACCGGGTCAATATTACACCAATGGCTCTCCGAAAGCGGCGGGGCCCTTCAAAGGATACCATGATCACCACCCAACGCGCCTCGGCGCGGATGCGGTGCCGTGCCCGAACGATCAGCACAAAGCTCTCATCGGTGGTAGCAGACAGCGAAAAATAGGCCCCCTTCACGATCACCAGCCGAACAAATTCACAATCAATTGGGAGAACGAAACGATGCTGCCTGGCTTTGCATGCGGGATTAGGGTGGCGGCGGCCGTGGCGCCTCCTGCCCCTCTATCGATCAACGGAACTCCGGTCACATCAGCCGGGGAGGATGTGCCCTATGCCGGTTTCACGGTTTCGGCGACGGGCGGCACCGCCCCCTACACCTTTTCGGTCCATGCTGGAACGCTGCCAAGCGGCATCACCTTGAACAGCTCAACCGGCGTTGTTTCGGGAACGCCGACCACTGTAGGAACGTCGTCCGGGATCGTAATTCGGGTCACCGACAATCTCGGCGCCACGGCTGACCTAGCATCCTTCAGCATCGTGGTATCGGTAGTTGATCCATACTTTGCGAACGTTGTTCTTCTGGTCGGTTTCGATGGCGCAGATGGCGCTACGTCCGCAACCGATGACAGCAACGCGGCCCATGCGCTCACCTTCACGGGCAGTTCCCAACTTGACACGGCGCAGTTCAAATATGGGACTGCTTCGTTGCTTCTCAACGGAACAAGTCGGGTAACTCTCCCGGACAGCGCCGATTGGGATTTGTCCGACGCGAACTCCGATCAATATACAATTGAAGCGTGGGTTCGGTTTGCCTCGTCCGTGACGTTCGGCGTAGAGTCCATCGTCGGCCAGTGGGGCAGCGTCGGCCAGCTATCTTGGGAATTTCGTAAGTTTGGCGCGCAAATCGACCTTGTTACAGACTCTTCCGGGTCCGGCGCACAAACCACCGTTGTCACGTCAAGCGCCGGGCTGGTTCTCAACACCTGGCACTTCCTCGAAGTAAACAAAGACTCCACCGGCAAGGTCCGCATATTTGTTGACGGCGTGATGAAGGGCAGCGCCACTCCCGCGAACTCGAATACGTTCAACGCTGCACAGGTACTTGCGATAGGCAAAACCAGCGCCGGATTGAACGGGCATATTGACGACCTGCGCATCACCAAAGGTGTGTGTCGGAACCCATCGGATGCAAGTTACACGCCGCCGACTGCGGCGTTTCCGCGAAGCTAACCGGCGATTGCCATACCGATGCCGGACGATGCCACCGATCAAAAACTGATAAACCGCGGGCAGCCCGTCACCGCGTAGCTCGGCGTCGTGAACGTCGCGGTTCCCGTGAAATAGCGGCAAAAATATCCGTTTCCGACCCTCACCTGATAGACTAGAACGCCGCTCGACGTCGCGACCAGCGTGCCAATCGACAAAACGATCACGATGGCCAAGCCGATGGCGACTGATTTCATCGCCTTGCCTTTCGCCAACCGGCCTGACGCGCTTCTGCCTCGCTGCAAAACCAGCGCTCCCCATATTGCGGGCTGATCTTCGTCTCGGAATAATGCTCTTGCCCGGGGACGTGGTAGATGTGCTCCCCGGTGTTGATGCTGATGTTGCCTTTAATGTCACAACTGCCGGCTGCGTCGAACCCACCCTTACGCACGAGCCCAGCGAGAGCTTCAAGGCTACTTGGGCTCACCGTGAAAAAGGCAGCGAGGGGAACCATCACGAGTGCAACAAGGTATTGCCATCGCCACAACCGCGCTCGACGCCTCCTGGCGTTTCTTCGCCAGCGGTCGGCCTGATTGGCACCCTTATGACGCTGGACTTTGCCCACGCCCCTCTCTCCCCGAAGGGAGAATGCTTCCAACTCACGGAAGAGTCCAGAAGCCTAGCCGGCCAGCGTCAGCTAGCCGAGCGCCCCGGCACCGAATTTGCGACTGCATCATCACATCAGGAAGAGGAGCCAAATGATGCGTCAAGATGGAACAACAGCCCGAAAAGCAACAACACGGTACGTGCCGGAATGGCGTTTCAACAAGAGAACGTTTGAGGTACCGTACCTCATGAAGCTCGGCAACATTGGCCGCCAGGAAGCGCTGGCTTTGATCGCTAGGCATGGTGGGGATAGAGACGAAATCACTGCCGAGCTGTTTTCGCGGAGAGGTCGATCACAATAGCGGCCCGGCGACCGTAGCAGGGTAGGCCAAGGCAGCCGAGCCTAACCGACGGGGCTCAGTGGCGGCGCCGGCTGGGGCCGAATTATAGGCCTCTTCATGCATCATTGCTAATTTAGTAAAATGCGCCATGTTTCCGGCCATCGAACAGACCGGCCCCTGAGTTGAATCCGTGCGTAAGCGAGTGAGTGCTGGCATTGGCCGGCTGGAATTTATCGAGCCTCTGGTGCCTACCCTCGTGGAGAAGCCTCCAGAAGGCGATGGTTGGATTCACGAGGTCAAATTTGACGGCTACCGTTCCCAGATCGTCAGGGATGCCGACGGCGTTCGCATCTTCACCCGCCGCGGTCTCGACTGGACATCGAAATACCGTGACCTCGCCAAGGCGGCCGGCGAGCTGGAGGTGGAAAGCGCCATCATCGACGGTGAGATCATCGTTCTGAACGATGCCGGCCTGTCTGACTTCGGCGAGTTGCGCAAGGCCATCACGCGGCGCCAACATGATTTGTATTTCGTCGCCTTCGATCTCCTGCACCTCAACGGCCACGACCTACGCGACATGCCTCTAGAAGACCGTCGCGAGATCCTCGCCGAGATGATCCCGGAAGGTGCACGAATTCAGTTCAGCCAGGCGTTGCCGGATGCCAAGGCGATTTTCCATCTCGTTGAGCAGGCCGGGCTTGAGGGCATGGTGTCGAAGCGGAAGGACAGCAAGTACCGCGGCGGCCCGTCGACCAACTGGTTGAAGGCGAAGTGCTACGCCATCAGTGAGTTAGAGCTGCTTGGGGTCGAGCGAGAGGCGGGCAAGCCTGCCTTTGCTCTGTTGGCCGAGCGCGGCACAGGGCGCTATGTCGGCTCGGCGTTCATCACCTTGAATCGCGAGATGCGGGAACGCCTCTGGGAGCGCGTCCAGGCACATGCAGGACCACCGCCAAAGGGCATGAGGCGGCCGGCGACGCAATGGGTCAAGCCGGGGCTGATCGGCCGCGTAAAGCACCTGCGGGGCGAGGAAGACCTGCGGCATGCTTCGTTGCAGGATTTCTGGGAGGAAGGAACATAATGCCACTCATGCTTAACCGGGCCGCTTTGAGAGCGGAACGTATCCCCTACAGCGGCGTTGGCTGATGTAAGAGAGGCGAGTGCCTGATGGCCGACGAGCCAGATAAACCACAACTAAGGGGCGGCCCGGTCATTCAGCGCTTAATCAGAGAAACAGGCATCACAGAAGAACAGGCTCGCGATCTCGTCAGCCTTTTGGGTGAAAGCAATTGGCCATCGCTGATGCGAGAAGCCAGGCTGTTGAGCCGAGCCCGCCGATAGATCGGGGCGTTGCCGAGCCCCAGCGTGGCACCTGAGGAAATCAGGCGGCACTTGGATTCCGGTCAAGAACATGGCGGGGGGCTTGGGCTTTGACCGCCGGGCCTAACCGGAAAACGGGGTAGGTTCGCCGGCCGGCGAGGTTATAGGCCGGCTTGCGTCTATGCCAACTTGGCAAAACGGGGGTGTTTGGTTCTGCACTCCTCAAATTGGATGAGACCAGAGTCGCAACCGTGAGTATGCCTGACCGTCGGCAACGTTATGCAAAAAAGGACGCCGGCTGCCGATCGGAACAGCTAACAGAGATCGGCATGCCGGCGCGCTACTCCCCAACCCTGCTTCATTTATCGGTGCGTTGTGGCGCGCGCACAACTAAGCCAAAATGATAGGGTGTCCCTACCTCACCGGACCCGTTCCGCTCCATTGGATGAACGTCACCTCCTTGCCGGTCACTTCCCGCACCGTCTTCAAAAGCGCCTCATGTAGCGTCTGCATCGAGCGGTAGTGGTCGCAGCTAGGCGAAATCAGTGGGCCGACGAGGGCCTTATGCAGCCCTTCCGCTGCCTGTAGGAAACGCTCCAAATCTTGACCTGATAACTGCTTTGGGTGCGCCTGACCGTAGCGACCTCCGTTATAGAAATCGCCCCACATAGGATTATGGTCCTACATCGCAAATCTCAGATCAAGGGCTGTTTTGGGCGACCTCACAGGAATCCAGGGCCACGGCGCCTAGGCAGCCAATGCGCGAACGCGTTGGAACGAATGTTCGTCATCCTCGTTGAAAATGCTGGCCGGATGCCCTTGTGCCCCATACCCCTTTCCGGCCAAGCCTTGATAGGCCCGCTGCTTTAGCCCGGCAGCGGGCCATTCATTTTTTACGGAATCGAGGAGATCACGCCGAAGGTGAAGAGGCGCTAACCGGCCAACGCCATTCGGTATCAGCAGAACACTGCCTAGCTTGCGCCATCATATCAGACAAGCCTAATGTAAATCATGATCTGGCCATGGAGCGGGCGCTGTGGCGCATCCGGGTTGGGCGCTATCATCGCCGCGGCCTGCGCTTTCGGAACTCCTTTGGCATCGGCACATGATGAGTATTGGTACGAAAAACAGTGCTGTCATGACCAGCATTGCGAGCCGATGGCAGACGGTGCCGTCCGCGAAACAAGCCAGGGCTTCAAGGTGCCTTCAGGCGAATTGCTGCCTTACGCGGACGGCAGGGTGCGTCAGTCACACGATATGCGTTTTCATTGGTGCCATGCCCAAAAAGCAACAGCAGGCCGGCATCATAAATTCCCATCTGGAAACCCTGACATTACGATCTGCCTGTACGTACCGCCTAAGTCATTCTGACATTCTGTCCAGCTATTAACCGCGCGCGGTACGCGCCCGATACAAGCCGAAGCCTACGACAGTAGCAAATAGACGCCCATGCCGGCCATCAGGAGGCAAGCAGCCATCCCGATCATGTCGCGCTGCCTGTAGCGCCAGACGGCGCCGGCGAGCATCGAGGCGGTGATCGCAGCGATGTAGAGCGGAACGAACAGAAGGCTACTCAACGATTTCCGGATGGGGCTTACCGCTGTCGCGGAGTGCTTTCGCCAATTTTTTGAAGAGGTGCGGGTTGCCTCTATCGCTGGCGGCATTGGCATTCACAGTCGAAAGACCATGAGCCTCGATACTGAGATGGATGTCACCCTTTTTCTCGTCGTACCAAATGCCAATCTTTGGATAAGCCGTCTTCCCACTGCGCTCGGCCATAGCATGCCTCCATTTTAGCCGAGCCGACGCATTTCCCGAAGTTGGAGAACGATCACACCCAGCGCAAAGGTGACCGATCCAAAGCCGAAAGCTGCTACCGCCAAGATTTCATGGATCGCGGATTTTGATGCCGCGAGCGTCGTCACGCCCAATAGTAATTCCAGCAAGCTGACGAGAATAATTAGAACGCCCATGCTACCCCTCCCATTTCCCTGTCGTCAGCATCGCGCAACTGACGCGTGTGCACAAGTCTTCGCCCGCAAGGGCGCGCTTGACGACTTCAGCGCAGGAAAATAGCCGGCGCCGCTCACTGGAGGTTGCCTGAAAGGCGCCGGCCGGGCGGAAAAAGTCCGCCCGCGCCTCAAGCGATAGCAGAGACTTGACGCAGCGTCATGTTGGCCGCGCAGCCATCAACAAGTAGGCGCTAGCGCCTAGCAAACTTGTGTAAACGCCGTCTTTTCTCTACAAAAATGTGTAAACGCCCAGTACTGATTGTACAGTCTGGAAATCGGCTCAGTATTCGTAAAAAATAACATTTGCTATCCGCTCGACTCTGTGGAATTCTGTCTGTCGGGGAAGGGGTTTCCTGCACATAATAGAACGGCAGAACGCCGAGACATTTGGCCGGGGTGGCAAGCTATGTCCAGGGCCGAAGTCTAAAGGCTTGCCGGCGACTCCAGGTCGTCTCCACCCCCCGGCTGCCGGCGGCATCGGCAAACAGCATGGCCTGTGGAGGCCAAAACCTGGAGTGATGGAAATGAACGCTCTTGCTATTGTCGCCGAACCACTGCCTGAGGTGTCAGCGTCAAACCGCATGGTACTCATGTGTACAGTGATCGCTCGCATAGACGAGTGTGGAAAGCAGGCCGAGTGGTGGAGCGCCCCGAGCAATTGGGCGGCGCTCGAGTGGATCAAGCAGAAGCCAAAAGAGAGGTTCGTCGTTTACGATCAATACATCGATCGGAGTTTTGCAAGCCGGTTCGGCTGACCGCCTGAAAACCACCGCAACGACAAAAACCCGCTTCGGCGGCTTCCAGACAACAAAAAAGCGGGCGTCAGCCCGCTTCCCTTCGTTGCCGAGACTAATTGCGTGATGCCAGTACATTCGTGGTCATCGCGCCGTCGATCGGCTCAAATTGCAGCGTGCGCCTTGGGTGGAACCTCACCGAACATCTGAAGGAACGTTCCTCGCCAGCGGCGACTGCTGGCGGGTATATGGCCCCGCAAGGTGTTGGAAACAAGGCGACACAAGAAAATCCCGCTTCGGCGGGGTTTTTCATCCGCACACTATTCCCTAACGCGAATTCCGGTCGGTACATATTTCTGTGGCGGAAACTGGCGATACTCCACGCCCGTCTCGGTGAAGTTGATTCCTGCGTTGGCAAGCTCCTGCATGATAACGAAAAGTGACGCCTCATGTGGCTCGCGCTTGTTCGCTTCCAAGTCGGCGATAGTGGATCGGCTCACCTTCGCCCCCTCGGCAAGATAACCCTGCGACCATCCGAGAAGCGCTCTGGCGGCGCGCACCTGCGCGGCCAACAAACCAAAATCAGTCACTTCGTCTATTATCCAACATTTTGCTTGACTTTTCAGGTGAAATCAGTCAATATGTCGGATATCATGCCATTCGTGTGATGTCCAGATGGGGGAGACACATGTCCAGACTGGCAGCAAACGACAATCTCCCACAGGGTGCATCAATCCGCTTTATGGTTGAACCCCGTCTAGTTCCGGCAGCAAAGGCGGCTCGGCGTCTTCATTTGACGCTAGCCGAATTCGAAACCAAGCGCGCCGCCTTGCATGGGCGTGGGTTTCCGCTCCCTTGCCCGGTTGTCGAGCACTTCGATTTGGTCGCCATCGACGCGTGGCTAGATAGGATGTCGGGCGTTGGTGCGGTGGGATCATCACCTAGCGATCCGGAGCGTATTGTTGCGGAAAGGCTAACCGCCATTGGCTGAGATCAAGCTCAAGCACTACCACGTGCGCAAGGGGAGGGGCTATTGGCTCGTCACCCCCAAGATGCGAGCGCACGGCTTCGACAATGTGCGTTGCGGGCCGGACGGGGCGCAGGCGTGGGCGGTAGCTCAGGAATGGGAACAGCGGTGGCAGCGTGCCCGTAAGGGGCAGGAGGCATCGCAGCGCAAGGTCTACCCGCGCAACTCAGTTGGTTACGCTTTCGAACGGCTCCGGCAGACGAACGAATGGGCCAGGAAGCCAGCGCGGACCCGTGAAGATTGGGACCGCGGCTGGCAATACATCGAACCGATTTTTGGCGACCTGAGTCCGTCGGTGATCACCTTCGAAATGCTCGACAGTTGGTATTCCAAGTGGTGCAAGGTCAAGGGCGTTGGCGAGGGCGGACGGGCCATGAAGACATGGCGCGCTCTCTACAATGTCATGGCGGCGATGAAACTGTGCCAGGCCAATCAGGATCCGTCGCTCGCAATCCGCAAGACGGCTGTTCGCGGCCGAACTCAGACGTGGGCAGAGGGCGAGGTGGTGCGCCTGGCAAAGGGCGCCTGGCGTGCTGGTTATCGCGGTCTTGCCTGCATCATCGCTGTGGCCTGGGATACCAGCTTTTCGCCCGTGGACGTTCGTACGCTCACGTCAGGACAGGCTGTGCAGACTGCGCAAGAATGGGGCTTTCTCATTGAACGCACGAAGAGTGGTGAAGCAGCGTTCGGCACGCTTTCGGCGCGTACGCAGCGGCTTGTTTTGGCGTACGTCGAATCGCTGGGCGTTACGCTAATGGACGACGCCCCAATCTTCCGCTCTCGAGGCTACACCCCCGGCACCAAGGGCGGACGTCCCCGCGCCGGTGTCCCGTACACAAAAGATGCCTTGGTTGATGATTTCGCCGACCTTCGCCTTCTTGTTTTCGGTGAGGGGGAAAAGCGTCGTCTGATGGACATGCGACGTTCTGGCGCCGTCGAAGCAAATGCCGGTGGCGCTTCAGTCGAGGCAATCTCGGCCAAGATGGGCAACTCGATCGATGAGAACAAAGCCCTGCAGCGGACCTACATGCCTGTCAATCTTGCCGCGGTTCGTTCGGCAGACGAACACCGCCGCAGAGGCCGCCAATTGCTCGGCCAGGAACGCAACGAATACAAAAAGTTGAAACTCGGCGGAGTGAAAAGTTGAAACCAATCGGAGGGAAGGGCACTAAGCCCTTGAAAAGAATGGCGCGAGTGACGGGGCTCGAACCCGCGACCTCCGGCGTGACAGGCCGGCACTCTAACCGACTGAGCTACACCCGCGCACAAGACGAGCACGGGTCAGCCGTGTTCGTCGTTGGGCCGCTGGATAAGGGGTTCGCCACCGGGTGTCAAGCGGAGTGGGACAGCATAACAGCAAACAGGAGAAGGTTTTTTGACAAGCCTCGCTTTGTTGGCGAAACCGGTATCCGAACAGGACGTTGCCCGTTCATTTTGCCTTGCGAAGCCTGTCCTGACCGCTTAAAGGTCCGCGCCGGAGCGGGCGATTAGCTCAGTTGGTAGAGCGCTTCGTTTACACCGAAGATGTCGGCGGTTCGAGCCCGTCATCGCCCACCATTTTTCAGGTTGATCTTATCCCTCTTCACTTGACCCCGATGCCGGCGGTCAGGCCGCCGTCGATTTTGTAGTCGGCGCCTGTGCAGAAGCCTGCCATGGACGAGCATAGAAACGCGATCAGCTCCGCCACTTCTTCCGGTTCGCCGATGCGGCCAAGCGGGTGTGCTTCGCCGAAGCGTTTGTAGGCGGCCTCGACATCGGCGTCGGTCCCGTTGTCGCCGCGCGCGGCCTTTTCCAGGATCGGCGTGCGGATCGATCCGGGGCTCACCGAATTCACCCGGATCCCCTGGCGGGCGTAGTCGAGCGCCAGCGAGCGCGTCAGCGTATGGATCGCTCCCTTCGTCGTCGCATAGGCGGCGACGTTCTGCTGGCAGGCGTGGCCCTGCACCGAAGCGACGTTGACGATGGCGCCGCCGCCCCGCTTGACCATTTCAGGAATGCCGAAATGCGCGGTCAAATAGATCGAGCCGACATTGACGGTCATCGCCCGGCTCCAGGTTTCGAAATCCGTGCTCGTTGCCGTGCCATAAGGGTGCACGGCGGCGGAGTTGACGATGACGTCCAGCCCGCCGAACCGCGCGACGCCGGCGGCGACCGCCCGGGCAACCTGATCCGGCACGGAAACGTCCGTCGTCACCACCAGCGCTTTGGCGCCCGAGTGGTCGAGTTCGGCCTGCATCGCCGCATTTGCGTTGCTGTCGATGCCGCAGGCGATGATTGCGGCACCACCCGCCGCCAGGCGTCTGGCGCTTGCCAGGCCGATCCCGGTCGTTCCCGTCACCAGGGCAACCTTGCCGCCAAAATCGTTCATGGCTCAAACTCCGTCATGCGTCGTTGGGATTGCCGAAGTCTCGACTCCGACTATGGTCCAACAATACGGTTTTGGCTTCGCTTCGGAAGGGACCTTTATGGAACAATGTTGGCGCTGGTACGGGCCGGACGATCCGGTCACGCTCGATCATGTCAGGCAGGCAGCGGCGACGGGCATCGTGTCGGCCCTCCACAATATCTACGATGGCCGTGCCTGGCCTCTGATCGATATCCTTGAACGCAAGCGCATCATCGAGGCCGCGGGGCTGACCTGGTCGGTGGTGGAGAGCATCCCGGTCCACAACTCGATCAAGATCGGATCGGCGGAGAGGCAGCGCTACGCCAGCTTCTACAAGGACACCATTCGCGCTTTGGCCAAGGCCGGCATTTCGACCATCTGCTACAATTTCATGCCTGTGGTCGACTGGACCCGCACCGATCTCATGTATCGGTTGCCGACCACCGGCTACGCCTTGCGCTTCGACGCGATCGACTTTGCCGCCTATGACCTGTTCGTGCTGAAGCGGCGCAATGCCGAGGCCAGCTACAGCCCGGCGCGCATCACCGAGGCGGAAGCGCGGCTGAAGGCCTTGAGCGACGAGCAAATCGACACGATCGAGCGCAACCTCATTGCCGGACTGCCGGCCACCGAACGCAAGTACAACCGCGATACGATGCGCGAGGCGCTTGCCGACTACGATGCAATCGGCCCGGTCGAACTGCGCGCCAATCTTGCCTGGTTCCTGAAGGAGATCATCCCTGTGGCCGAGGAGGTCGGCGCGCGCATGTGCATCCATCCCGACGATCCGCCTTTCTCGCTGTTTGGGCTGCCGCGGGTCGTCTCCACCGCCGACGACGCACGCTTCATCCTGGGGACGGTCGACAGCCCGGCGAACGGCCTGACATTCTGCACCGGCTCCTACGGCGTGCGCGCCGACAACGACCTTGTCGCGATGATCGAGGAGTTCGCGTCGCGGATCCACTTCGTTCACCTGCGCAACGTCACGCGCGAGGACGACGGCTCGTTCTTCGAGGCCGAACATCTGGAAGGCTCCACCGACATGGCGGCGGTGATCCTGGCACTGATGAAGGAAGAGGTCCGCCGGCGCAAGGAAGGCAGGAGCGACTGGCGCATCCCCATGCGTCCTGACCATGGCCATCTGCTTGCCGACGACATCGGCAAGACCAGGATCAACCCAGGCTATTCGCTGATCGGCCGCCTCAAGGGGTTGGCTGAACTGCGCGGCATCATGCGGGCGGTGGAGCGGTTTGGGTTGGCTTGAGACAATCGAGCGTTTGCAGGCGACAGTTTAGCAACGCGTATCCTGCGAAGGATCGCTTGCGCGATCCTTCGCTTTTTTCGCTCTATGCTCGCACCGCTGTTCGTGCCGGGGCAACGGCATTGACCGCCACTGCCACGGCGATGTTTGCGGCAAGTGCAAGCAGCCCCGTATAGACCGTGAAGGGTTCTCCTCCGAGACTGATCAGGTGCAGTGGTTTCCAGCCGGCATCCCAGACAAGCCAGGTACCGCCGAAGAAGCCGACGAACCAGCCCGCAAGCAGGGCCGGAGCCCGGAACCAGTTGGTGTAGAGCCCGAAGACCAGGGCCGGCAGCGTCTGCAGGATCCAGATGCCGCCGAGCAATTGCAGATCGAGCGCGAACTGCGTCGGCAGGAAAATGATCACCAGCAGGGCGCCCACCTTCACCACCAGCGAGGTCATCTTCGCGACCTTGGCTTCACCGGCATCGCTCACTTGAGGATTGACATAGGCTTTCCAGAAATTGCGGGTAAAGAGATTGGCGGCGCCAATGCTCATCACCGCCGCCGGCACAAGGGCGCCGATCGCGATCGCAGCGAAAGCGAAGCCTGAGAACCAGCCCGAAAACAGCGTCTTGAACAGGGCTGGAACGACGTCGGTCGCACTGTCGAGCTTGAGGTTGGCGGCGTGCCCCATGTAGCCGAGCAGCGCCAGCAGACCGAGCAGCAGCGTATAGGCCGGCAGCAGGATCGCATTCTTGCGGATCGTGTTGCCGCTGTTCGAGGCAAAAATCCCCGTCAGCGTATGCGGATACATGAAGGCTGCGAGCGCCGACCCGAAGGCGAGCGTCGCATAGGCGACATACTGGTTGCCGGCGAGAAGCAGGCTGCCGGAGCCCTTGGCCTGGAAGGCCGCGTCGGCCGAGGCGAAGACATTGGCATAGCCACCGAGCTTCGAGGGGATAAGCGCGACGGCGGCGATCACCACGATATAGATCATGATGTCCTTGACGAAGGCGATCAGGGCCGGCGCACGCAATCCCGCCGAATAGGTGTAGAGCGCCAGCACGATGAAGGCGATGGCAAGCGGCAGTTCGCCATGCAGACCGAGCGCCTTAAGCACCGCCGTCATGCCGACGAGCTGAAGGGCGATATAAGGCATCGTCGCGATGACGCCGGTTACCGCCACGGCGAGTTCGAGACCGCGCGATCCGTATTGGCCATGGACGACGTCGCCGGCCGTGACATAGCCGAAATCCCTGGCGCGCTTCCAAAGAACCGGCATGACCATGAAGACGAAGGGATAGACGACGATGGTGTAGGGCAGTGCGAAGAAGCCATACGCTCCGACAGTATAAACCAGCGCCGGGACGGCGATCACGGTATAGGCGGTGTAGAAGTCGCCGCCGACCAGGAACCAGGTGATCCAGGTACCGAAACTGCGCCCGCCAAGCCCCCATTCATCGATATGGGCAAGCGTTTCGGGCTTGCGCCAGCGGGCGGCGACAAACCCCAGGATCGTAACGAGCACGAAGAAGAAGATGAAGACGGCGAGCGCCGCGGGGTTGATGTCAGTCGTCATGGCGCGTGCTCCGATAGGCGATCCAGGTCAGCGTCGCGGTGATCGGCACCCAGGCAAGCTGGTACCAGTAGAAGAAGGGGAAGCCGAACATGGCCGGCTCGCGGACATTGTAGAAGGGCGGCCAGAGCAGGCCTAAATAGGGAATGACGAGCAGCCAGAGGGCCGCCTTGCTGCGAGGTTTTTCCATGTCGAGATACCTTCCAGGCGCCATGATATGGGCCGCCATGTTGCAGTTGCCGGTACGGAAGGCAGGCACTGTCACCGGCCGTGGAGACATCGCGCGGCGGCTCTCCTTGCGCCGCTGCGACAGGTTCGCGACCCATCGCCGGCTGTTCCGGCATGGCATGGACATAGTGAATTCCTCCCGACGGCTCGCCCTTTCGTGGCCAGCCGTGATGAACCCCTATGGCAGCGTTTTTGCCCTCACAAGATGGTGGCGGCGCTGAAATCCAAGGGTCTACCCAGAAGTGGGTAGACCGGGAATCAGCCGGGTTTTGCCACGATTCCGTGACCGAGGGCGTAGCGGATCAGTCCCGCCGTCGTGGCGATGCCGAGCTTCTTCTTGAGGTTCTTGCGATGCGTCTCGGCCGTGGCGGACGTGATCCCGAGCGCTTCGGCGATCTCCCGGTTGCTCTGACCCGCAACGATCAGGCCGAGAATGTCGCGCTCGCGCGGCGTGAGCGGATCCACCTGGTCCTGCCCCCCGCGCTCCATCAGCACGTCGGCGACGCCGGACGAGAAATATGTCCCGCCGCCTGCGACGGTCTCGATGGCGGCGACGATCTCGTCCGTCAATACATCCTTGAGGAGTAGCCGGATGCGCCGCGCATGACGGACGAAGAGATATATTCGCGGCTCTCATGCATCGAGAGCATCACGATCCGGGCGTCGGCAAGTTCCCTTCTGAACAGTTCGATCGCGTCTATGCCGCTCAGCTTCGGCATGTTGATATCCATCAGCACGACCTGTGGCCGGGTCTGCCGGCCTATTTCCAGGCCGGCATGCGCGAGGCCTGCCGTACCGACGACCTCGATATGGTCGAACGTCTCGAGCACGGCTTTCAGGCCATCCAGGACCAGCGGGTGGTTGTCGATCAGCAGCACCTTGATCACACGGCGGTCGCTCATGCAGCAACGGCCCGTTCGCTGGCCGGCATATTGGCCGATTTCGGCAGCATCGCCGTCAGCGTCGTGCCGGTCGGCAGGCTGTCGAGCAGCAGCAGGCCGCGGAAATGCGCCATGCGCTCCTGCATGTTGCGCAGCCCGAGGCCTGTCTTGCTGGAGGCGCTGCCGTCAAAGCCGGTGCCGTTGTCGGAGATCGTCATGCGCGCACGGCCGCCCTCGCTCCAGAGCTTGACCGCAAGCTGGGTGGCGCCGGAATGCCGCTCGACATTGTTGAACGCCTCCTGTGCGACGCGGTAGAGAGCCGTGCTGGCTGCCGGCTGCAAGCAGTCCGTAAAGCCTGATGCCTCGATTTCGGTCTCTATGCCCGTCCGCTCCGCGAAATTGTAGCAGAGCGCCTCGAGGGCCGCGGTCAAGCCGAGATCGTCGAGGACACGGGGGCGGAGATCGTGGGACAACCGCCTGATTTCCTTGATCGCGCCGTTGAGTGCTTCCACGCCGCGCTCGATGGTGAGCGCCGCGTCATCGACATGGTTCCTGACCTGCCTCCCGGCGAGATCCATGGCGTAGCGCACGCCGACGAGGTTCTGCGAAATGCCGTCATGCAGTTCGCGAGCCAGCCGCGAGCGCTCCTCTTCCTGGGTGTCGATCACTCGCTGGGTCAACTGCTTGAGCCTGCCATCGGCAATGCGGCGTTCGTGGAATGTCAGAAGCATGCATGTCGTGAAGACCACGAGCACCGCCGGAACGGCGACCAGCGCCACGATCACGAAGGTCTTCTTTATGTTCGCCCGCATGCTGGCGTTCGCGGCGGCGGTTTGGGCAAAGACATCGTCGAGATAGACGCCGGTTCCCACCACCCATTTCCATTTGTCGAGGCCGACCACGAACGACAATTTATCCGCGATCAGGCCTGTCGACGGCTTCTGCCATTTGTAGTGATGCAGGCCGCCGCCGGCCTTCGCCGTCGCGATCAGTTCGGCAATGACCTTGTCGCCGTCCGGATCGGTCAGGCCAAGCCAGTTTCGCCCGTGCCGGAAGCTTTGGCGCGGGTGAACGATGTTGTTGCCGTCATAGTCGTAGACGAAGAAATAGCCGTCCTTGCCATAGTCGAGCGAGGTCAGGATCGCAGCCACTTTCTCCTTGGCGGCAGCATCGTCGGGACCGGCATCGCGATAGCTTGTTTCGATGGCCGATAGAGCGAGATTGGTCAGATTGAGGATTTCCGCTTCCTTGGCTTTCAGCATGTTCTGCTCGAACGTGTCGATATTGTTCTTGGCAAGGTTTGCCGACTGCCAGGTTATGAACGTGGTGATCGCCAGGATCGCGATCATGAGTGGGACGATCGCAAGCGCGATGATCTGGTTCCGCAGCGTCAATTGGAGATCCTTCCCATGCACCGCGTCGTCGCTTAGGCGTGAACAACGATCCGCTGATAAAGGCCCGGCCAATAAGGGGCAATGCCGGCATGGGTCAAGTCTGGACGAACATTGGCCGGTTGCAAAGACAGAGGGTCGAGCCGAGAGCGGTTGTCTGGCCTGCTGCCTGTTCAGCGGATAGGCGCGTATGCCGACATCCTGATTTCTCGAACTCGGCAAGTCTGGGATAACCCGCGTCGCCCGTTCAATATTTTATAACCCGACGCTCAACGAGCACGACGATTGCAAACAGCGCGATCGACAGCGATGACGACAGCACGATCGCCGCATAGAGCCGGTCCGACTGGTAGTTGAAGCTCGCCTGGATGATGAGCGCGCCGAGCCCCTTGTCCGAGCCGATCCATTCGCCGACGATGGCGCCGATGACGGCGGTGGCCGATGCGATCCGCAGCGAGGAGAACAGCATCGGCAGGGCTCGCGGCAGGCGCAGGCTCCAGAACACCTCCCGGCGCGTCGCCGACAGCACCCGGAACAGTTCGTGCTCGTTGTCGCTGGCCGAATCCAGCCCGCGGATCATGTTGACCAGGGTCGGGAAGAAGCAGATCACGGCGGCGATGACGATCTTCGGCGTCATGCCAAGCCCGAAGATCAGGATGATGATCGGCGACAGCGCCAGGATCGGGATCGTGTTGAAGAAAAGCACGATCGGAAAATAGGCGGCCTGCAGCACGCGGCTGTGCACGAAGACCACCGCCAGCAGCACGCCGGCGAGGTTGCCGATGACGAAGCCGGCCAGCGCCTCGACCAGCGTCGGCCAGAGATTGCTCATAAACAGCGCAAGGCTCTTCCGGAAAACTCCGAATATCGCCGTCGGCGTGGGCACGATATAGGCCGGCACGCCGAGCCAGGGCAGCAGGAACTGCCAGGAGAGCAGGATCGAGGCTGCACCCAGGACGGGGAGCGCAATCGCCAGAGCCGGCGGCAGGGGTGCCTGTCTCATGAGGCCCGCTCCAGCGCGCCGCGCAATTCGGCCATGGCGGCGATAACAGCGGGATCCTCGCGTGAGCAGCGGTTGCCGTCCTGCTTGAACGGCCGCATGTCCAGGTCCTTGACTAGGCGTCCGGGATTGGCGGCAAGCACGATGACGCGCTCACCGAGATAGGCGGCTTCAGCGATCGAGTGGGTGACGAAGAGGATGGTCGTGCCGGTGCGCCGCCACAGCGCCAGCAATTCGTCGTTGAGGCGGTCGCGGGTGATTTCGTCCAGCGCGCCGAACGGCTCGTCCATCAAAAGCAACTTCGGTTGTCCAAGCAGCGCGCGGGCGATCGCCACGCGCTGCCGCTGGCCGCCCGACAATTGGTGTGGCAGGCGCTCGCCGAACCCGGCAAGCCCCATCAGCTCCAGCAATTCGTCGCTGCGATCCTCGATCGTACGCGTCAGGCTGCCTTGCCCGACACCAAGCGGCAGGCGGACATTGTCGCGAACCGTGCGCCAGGGCAGCAGGGTCGAATCCTGGAAGACAAAACCGACATCGCGGCGCGAGCGCACCGCGTGCGGCGTGTCGCCAAGCACGCTGATCGTGCCGCCGAGCGGATCAAGCAGGTCGGCGACCACCCGGAGCAAGGTCGACTTGCCGCAGCCCGACGGCCCGAGGATCGACAGGAAGGAGCCGGCCGCGACCGTGAGGTCGAGGCCGGAGAGCACTTTCACCGCCGTCTGCCGGCCGCCATAGCCGACATCCAGCCTGCTTGCCTCGATCGCGTTCGCCATCAGGCGGCGGGCGCGTCGAGCTTGGGCCGGTCGGCGGCCGAGAGTTCCAGGATCTTGGTGGTGTAAACGTCCGCTGCCGCAGGCCGGCCGTTCGGGTATTGGCCGACCTTGTCCAGCAGCGCCAATTGCTCCTCGATCGAAGCCGGGTCGAACGTTCCCCAGCCGTCCTTGGCGGTCTGCCCGTCGAAGGAAAGCTTCAGCACCAGATTGACGGTCTTTTCTTCCCAGCCGAGGTCCATTTCCGGATAGGCGGCGACCATTTTCTTCACCGCTTCCTGCGGATTGGCATGCACCCAGCCCCAGCCCTTGGCGACGGCGCCGATGAACTTGGCCAGCGTGTCCGGATCCTGTTCGATCGCGGCGTCGGTGGCGAAGTAGACATCGGCATAGGAGCTCAGCCCGAGATCGCGCACCAGAAGGTCGATGCGGTCGTCGCCGACGACGCTCAACGCCTGGGTGTTGGTGATCCAGCCGCCGATGGCGTCGACATCGCCGCGCACCAGCGGCGCCTTGTCGAAGCCGACATTGACGATGGTGACTTCGGACGGGTCGATGCCGTTCTTGGCCAGGATCTCGTCGATGACGAAGCGCGCCGTCGGCTGGATGCCGATCTTCTTGCCCTTGAGGTCGGCGACGCCGCGGATCGGCTTGGCCGGCTTCGAGGTGAAGGCATAGGGGCCGGTGCGGAAGCCGCAGGCGATGATCTTCACCGGCACGCCGCTGGCCCGCGCCGCATAGAGCTGCGGCGTTTCCGAGAACTGGCCGAGTTGGGCGGCACCCGAGATGACCGGCGGCACGGTGGCGGCATTCGGCCCGCCGGGGCTGAATTCCACCTCCAGACCGGCGTCCTTGAAATAGCCGTTGGCAACGGCTGCGATGTCGCCGATCTGTCCATTCGACATCAGCCAGTCATATTGGATGACGACCTTGCCGGCCGCCCTGGCGCCCGGCGTCAGCACCAACTGCATGCCGGCCGAGGCGGCGGCAAGGCCGGCGAAACCGGCTTTCACGAAGCTGCGGCGGTTCATGTCGTATTGTCTGTTCCCACTCATTTGTCGCTCCTGTTGCAAGACTTCTTGTTTCTTCTTCAGGCGCCGCTCCCACGGCGCGGCGTCGTCTACGGCTGTTCGTCGTGGTAGTCGCCGGGGCCGCCGTCGAGCCAGGCGTATAATTCCCAAAGCGTGTCGTCGGGATCGGTGAAGTAGGCGCAGCGCGCGTTCCAGACATAGTCTTCGGGCGGTCCGTAGAAGGGCACGCCCTTGGCGCTCAGCTCGCCATGCAGGCGGTCGACATCGGCGGGCGCATCGAGCTTCACCGCCACGCAGACCTTGTGCGCCTGGCGCGGCGACTTGAGCTTCGACACGCCGGTATGGCGGCTGATATGGTAGATCTCCCACGCCGCCAGCGTCACGCCCTCGCCATGGAAATCGGCAAAGCCTTCGGCGCGGCGGCGCAGCCGAAAGCCGAGTTTCTCGACATAGAAGTCGACCGTCCGCTCGATATCCTCGACGAGCAGGCAGACATCCGAAATCGCGTATGCACCTCCGAGCGGCATCGTCATTTCCCCTTGCCGGTGTGCTTGGCGCGCGCCGCGGGCAGCTTGACGCCGACACGCTCGGCGGCGCCGATGATATGGGCGCGCATTGCCGCCTCGGCGGCCTTGGGATCGCCGGCGACCAGCGCCTCGTAAATGCGCACATGCTCGCCGACATTGACGTCCACCAGGTCGTGCAGCGGATTGGTGAGGCGGGCGTAGTGGATCGAGCGGCGGATCTGCTCGCAAACGAAGGAAATGAAGGTGTGGATGTAGCTGTTGCCGGTGGCCCGTGCGATCTCGCGATGGAACAGCAGATCGGCGTCGATGCTGCCTTCCTCCCAGCGCTCCTCGCCGCTCATGCGGTCGAGCGCCGCCTTGATCGCGTCGAGGTGCTCCTGTCCCCGCCGCTCGGCGGCAAGGGCTGCCGACTCGGCCTCGAGGATGCAGCGCAGCTCGAACAGCCGCTCCATATTCTCGGTGTCTTTCAACGCCTCGCCGTCGATGCGGATCGAGGCGCGCTGCTCCGGCGCCAGTACGAAGGCGCCGACGCCTTGCCGCGCCTCGATCATGCCGTCGGCGCGAAGCTGTGCGATCGCTTCACGCACCACGTTGCGGCTGACGCCGAATTTCTCCGATAGCTGCTGCTCCGTCGGCAGCCGCGTGCCCGGATTGAGCTCACCGGAGTCTATCTCGCGGCTGAGGAAGGCGGCGACACGGTGAGGCAGCGCTTCCACCGTGCCGATGGCGGCCAGTCTTTGCTTCATGAAGAGGTCTCCGTCAAAGGCAGAAGGCAACCGGGGTTCATCAGCCCTTGCGGGTCGAGCGCATCCTTCAGCGCGGTGATGAGCCGGCGATGGGTGGGCGCCAGGCCGGCCCAGAAAGCGTGGTGGCGGGTGCGGCCGATGCCATGCTCGGCGCTGATCGAACCGCCGAGCGCGCCGGCGATCCGGTAGAGCCCGGCAGTGATGTCGGCGCCCCTGGCGCGCGCCTCGCTTTCGGCAAGGCCGGCTGGCGGTAGCACGTTGAAATGGATGTTGCCGTCGCCGGCATGGCCGTAGGCCTGCGGCAACCAGCCGGGATGGTCGAGCGCAACGAACCGGCGGGCCTGATCAACCAGGGCAGGGACGTCCGATATCCTGACCGCAAGGTCGGTGCGCACATGATAGCCGCGCTTTGCCTGGCCCTCGACCAGCCCTTCGCGGATTGCCCAGAAGGACCTGGCCTGCGCGCCGCTTTCGGCGAGCACGGCTTCGGTGATGAGACCGCTCCCCATGGCGCCGGCCAGGAAGTCGACCAGCAGCGCGCGCAGATCGACCGCGGCACTTGCGGACAGTTCGATCAGCACATGGACGGGAGCCTCGACCGGCGAGGCGATATCGGCGTCGATTAGGCGCGCGAGCTCGATGCACTCCGAGCCAATGATCTCGAAGGCCGACATCAGATCGGCCGAGGCCCGGCGCGCCTGCCGGAACAGCGCGATGGCTGCTTCGAACGAGGCAAGGCCGAGATAGGCGGTTTCGACCCGAACGGGTTTTGGAAACAGTTTCAGCTCGACGCCGGTGATGATGCCGAGCGTTCCTTCGCTGCCGATGAAAAGCTGCTTCAAATCGTAGCCGCGATTGTCCTTGCGCAGGCCGGAAAAGCTGCTCCACAATTCGCCGTCCGGCAGCACGACTTCGAGGCCGAGGATGAGATCGCGCGCCATGCCGTAACGCAGCACATTGATGCCGCCGGCATTGCTGGCCGCATTGCCGCCGATCTGGCAGCTGCCCTGGGCCCCGAGCGCCAGCGGAAACAGGCAGTCATACGCCTCGCTGGCATCCTTGATGGTCTGCAATATGCAGCCGGCATCGGCCTGCAGGACGAAATTGTCGGCATCTATGAGGCGGATGGCGTTCAGCCGTTCCAGGCTGACGATCACCGATCCGCGGGTCTCGATGTCGATCGCGCCCGCCACCAGGCCAGTGTTGCCGCCTTGCGGGATGATGCCCAGCCCAAGCGCTGCGCACAGCCGCACCACCGCCTGAACCTCGGCGACCGAAGCCGGCTTCAGCACCGCAAGCGCGCCGCCATGGTAATCGCCCGACCAGTCGCCAAGGTATTTCGCCATGTCGGCGGCATCGATGGCGATGCCGCCTTGCCCGACAGCGCCTTCCATGGCGCTGAGGATTTTTGGCGAAAGGCGATGAACGGTCATGTAAGGGCGACAACGATGTCTGGAGATAGGGTGATACATATCATCCTACAACTCAGATCGAGTCAACAGCTCTTCCGGGAAAGGTGGGCAATCGGTCCTCTGTCCGGGTTGAAGAACGTTGGGAGCTGCCCGTGCCGCCGGCAAAGGGAAGGTCGTGTTGGACGTATCGGGTTTAGGACCTGCTCATGCGCCGCCTTGGCCGATTGCCGCCAGGTCGAAAGCATTTCAATGGTGAGCGGCGGCTCGCCCGCGACCGTTGATCCAGCAAGGCATGGGGACAAGATGATCGAATTGCCGTTTACGCGTGACGAATACCAGCAGCGGCTTCGAAAGATCCGCACCGAGATGGCAAGGCGCGGCATCGAACTTCTGATCGTGAACGATGTTGCCAACCAGCATTACATCACCGGCTATGATGGCTGGTCATTCTACACGCCGCAAATGGTGCTCGTTCCAATCGAAGAGGTCGAGCCGGTCTGGATCGGGCGGGCCATGGATGCGGCAGGCGGGCTGCTGACAGCATGGATGAAGCCGGAAAACGTGGTTGGCTTCCCGGAGGACCATGTTCAACGCGCCGATCGGCATCCCATGGACTGGATCGCGAGCTGGATCGTCGCCAAGGGCTGGGGCAACCGCCACATCGGCATTGAGCTCGAAGCCTATTATTTCTCGCCGAAGGCACATGCCCGGCTTGTTGCCGGCCTGCCCAATGCCAGACTGCATGACGCTGATCTTCTGGTGAACTGGATACGCGCGGTCAAATCGGCGCCCGAGATCGATTATTTGCGCAAGGCATCAACCTTGGCCGAAGCGGCGGTCGCGCGGGCCTTCGAAATTATTGCACCGGGCGTTCGCGAATGTGATGCGATTGCCTCCATCCAGGCGGCACAGATCGCCGGCAGCCCGGACTTCGCGGGCGATATCACCGCTCTGCCTCCGACAATTCTCGGTGGCGAGAATGCCTCCGCTCCGCACATCATGTGGAGCGACAGGCGGTTCGGGGAGAATGAGACGATTGCCCTGGAACTCGCCGGCGTCTGCCGCCGCTATGCCGCCGGGCTTGCCAGGACGATGCAACTCGGCAAGACGCCGACGCGTGTCGCGGACACCGCAAAAGCGGTGATCGAAGGCATGGATGCGGTGCTCGAAGCGGCCAGGCCAGGAACGACCGCCGAGGCGGTCGAAGTTGCGTGGCGCAAGGTCATTCAACGCTACGGGCTGAAGAAGGAGTCGCGTATCGGCTATTCCATCGGCGTCGCGTACCCGCCGGATTGGGGCGAGCACACGATCAGCCTCAGGCCAGGCGACAAGACGGTGCTTGAGCCCGGCAACGTCGTGCATTCCATTCTTGGCATGTGGATGGACGGTTGGGGCATCGAGATCAGCGAGACCATCCTGGTGACCGGAACCGGCAACGAGACCCTGACCAAGTTCCCGCGAGACATCCATGTCAAACCCTGACGATCCGACGGCGGTGGGCGGTGCCGCGGCTCCCGTCCCAGTCGACATCGATGCCGGGATCCTCGATCGGATGATCGAGATCCGCCGGCATCTGCATCGCAATCCGGAGCTTTCGAACCAGGAAGTGAACACGCAGCGTTACCTGCGGCAGATGCTGGCTGCTCAGGGAATTGCCGACATTCGCGACGTCGCGGGCTTCGGTCTGGCCGTCGATATTGTCGGCACCGGCAAGCCTTCAAATCGCAAGCTGGTCATTCGCGCCGACATCGATGCCTTGCCCATCGAGGAGGAATCCGGTGTCGACTATGCGTCGATAAATCCAGGCGTGATGCACGCGTGCGGTCACGACGCCCATGCATCGATGGGCTTTGCGGTTGCCGCGCATCTTCATCAGTCGAGGCACGATTTTGGCGGCACCGTGCGCCTCATCTTCCAGCCGGCCGAGGAAGACGAACCGTCGGGCGGGAGACGAGTGGTCGAAGAGGGGCTTCTCGACGATGTCGACGCCGCCATCTGCGTTCATGTCGATCCGTACACGCAGTCCGGCAAGATCGCCGTCAGTTCCGGTCCATACACCTTGGCTTGCGATACGTTCGATGTTCTCGTCACGGGCTCCGCCGCCCACGCCGCAAAACCGTACGAAGGGGTCGATGCGATAGCCGTGGCGTGTTCGATGGTCACGGAACTGCAGAAGATCGTCTCGCGCGAGATCGACCCCTACGACCCGTTGGTCATATCCGTTACCACCATCAACGGCGGTAGCGCCTACAATGTGATCGCCGGCAAGGTCACATTGAAGGGCACCATCCGCAGCGGAAGTGACGCCACCCGCGAGCGGGCCTGGCACCGCGTTCGGGCCATACTCGAGGGGATAGCGGCGAGCCATGGAGCGAGTGTCCAGCTCGACATCCACAAGGGCGAGCCGGGGGTCGTCAACGATGTCGAGATGACTGAGCTGGTTGTCGCCAGCGCCAAGGCTTGCATCGGGGCCGACAATGTTCTCAACACGCCCGGATGGACCATCGCCGACGATTTTGGCTACTACAGCGAGAAACGGCCATCGGTTTATTTCCGGCTTGGAATCCGAAATGAAGAGATCGGATCGGTCTTTCCGCTCCACCATGCCAGGTTTCGTGTCGACGAGGCCGTCCTGAAAATCGGTGCGACCACTCTGGCTTCGGCAGCGACGATGTTTCTGTCGACGCAGCCGGAAAGTCTCGACGCACAGTGAATCGCGGGACAGGGTGGCCTAGAGGTACTGCTCGACCTTCTTGCCGACGGTGAGAAAACGCAGCGGGTCGACCGCCTCGCCATTGTGGCGAACCTCATAGTGCAGATGCGGGCCGGTCGAGCGGCCGCTGCTGCCGGTCTTGCCGATGACGTCGCCGGCGGCGAGCTTCTGGCCGACGATGACGTCGATTTCGCTGAGATGCCCGTAACGCGTGGCAAAGCCGTTGCCGTGATCGACCTCGACCATGCGGCCATAGCCGCCGTTCCAGCCGGCCTTGACGACGACACCGGGCGCGGTGACCTTGGCCGCCATGCCGATCGGGGCCCTGAAATCCATCCCCGAATGCAGTGCGGCGGTGCCAAGGATCGGGTCGGTGCGCACGCCGAACGGGCTGGTGACTGAATGACCCGGAGCGGGATTGGCGAGCGGCAGCTTCCGCGCTTCCTTCTTCAGATGGTCGAGCGCGTCCAGCGCCTCGTCGAGTTCCTTTACCTTGCTGTCGAAGATCATCGAGCCGTCGACCGGGATCAGCGGACCGCCGGCGTCGCTCTTGCCGAAGTCGCTGTCGACCGGCAGCCCGGCAGCCTGCAGTGCCTGGGTTATGGCATCGGCACTCTTGTAGGCGTTGTCGGCAAGCGTGGCGACGCGGGTAAGTTGTTCGGTTTCGATGGCCTTGAGCGACTGGTTGATCGACACGAACAGCCTGTCGGCGCGGTCGGCGGCCGAATCGCTGGGCAGCGGGTCGGAGCGGGTCGACCACAGCGAGAACGGCCTGGTGTCGCCTGCGCCCGGATTGGTGGTAAGGCTGGCCACGGAATAGGCCGCCGGCTGGGCGATACTGCCGGTCACGTCGGCATGTTCGTCGGGCTTGGCGGCGGCATCGGCTGCAGCGGGCGCGGTGCCGACTTCGCTTTCTGCACGTTCGAGGATCGGGCCGAGGCGGCCATGGCGCTGGCTGAGCTGGCTCTGCCGCTCGAGAAGTTCGCTGACCTTGGTTTCCATGAGTTGCTGGTCGAGAAGCTGGCGGCTGGTGATGCGGTCGACCTGGGCGCGAAGCGCCGAGATGCGGTCCTCATAGGCCTGCTGCATGCGTGCCTGGCGCGCCGTGGTGGCGCCGATGAGATCGTCGCGCAGCACCAGATAGGAGGTCGCCAAGAGGTAACCGATGGCGATCGCCGACAGCGCCGAGCCGATGAAGGCGGCAAGCCAGGGGCGGATGGTGAAATGCCGTATCTCGTTGCCCCGGGCGATGATGACTGTGTGGGGCTCTTTGCGCCTGCCGAAGACCGCTGACTGACCGGTTAGGTTCACGGGACCAAGCTTTCGTTACGACATCAACGACAAGCCTGATTACACATCATTAAGGTTAACGGTCGGTTGATTTGGCGCAACGCCTTGCAATTCACGGGTTGTAGCCGTTTTAAGATGAGGCGCGCCAGCGCGGCGGCCGTCGCGCCGACTGGCAACCTTTTCCACGTGCTTCTTCGACGGCATCCTGACCGTCACCAAAGGCAGCAACATGAAGCTTGCCGGCAACGTCATAACCTCGGCGCTGGACACCCTGACCGTGACCTGGGATGGTACGAAAAGTGCCGGTCGGTGAACGTCTAGAGTTCAGCCACCTCAACGACATAGCCATCCCGAAGCCAGTAACGTTCTCGGGATGGCGACAGCCCGGCGGCAAGCATCAGCTCGCGGGCGGTGAATGGGTTGGCTTCGTGGTTGATGGAGATCAGAAGTTTGGCGTTCTCCTTCGCCCATTGAATGTATTGCTCGGCACTGCCCCTCGACATTTCAGTGAACGAATCCACGTTGATGACGATGTCGACCGGCGGGGCTTCCGGCAGCCATTCTGGGATGCGCATGTTTACGGCTGCCCGCTCTTCGCCATGCAGCGAGATCTGATCGTCGCCAAGAGTGCGGCCCAGAAAATAGGCTTGGGCAACACCTGTCGTCGGAAGGTCGATGAGGGTGTAGTTCTCAAAGCCGAACCTTTGGGCGTAGTATGCGGTGCGGCCGAGACCACCGCCGATGTCGAGTACGGAGGGGGAAGGCATCCCGGCGGCATATCGCTTAAGCAAAATGGCCTGGTAGAGGGAGTTGATGGTCCTGTATGAGGCGACGCCGCGCTTCGATACGATGCCGAATTCGTTCGGGAATGGATTGGGAAACGACAACTCCCCACCCATGATGTCTTCGATACCGTCGATCAGTATGTCGGTGTCAAGAGCGGCCCGTGGCCCACTTTCCGGGTTTGCGAGTCTTATCGCGCCGATGACTTCGGCGAGATAAACAAGCCTAATGTGAAAAATGGCGCCCTGCTGCTTGTGAACGGCATCCCCACCATTCTTAAGCGCGTCGCTGAAGTCGCTCATGAGATTGTCGAAACCATAGTGGAACGTGGTGCTGGATGGATCGCGCAAGAGCTTGGTGGCCAGATCAATGTCGTCATTCATCAGCGCAGCTGAGACGTCGCCCTTCTTCTGTTCGACAATCGACTTCCAAAATGAGCCGGCAGGATCGGTGTGCATGGCGCACGCCGCACGGAAGGAGCGGGCTATCCGCCTTACCAAGTCGGCATCATCGGGCGTGGTCTCGCCGCTGAAAGTGGTACGGTAGGGAGCAGTCTCTACGGGAGGTTCGGCCTCTGGCTTAAGTTGTTCTGGATCTCCGCTACTGTCCAGCCGAGGCTGGGTGCAGAAATGGTCAAGCATGAAGCGTTGCCAAAGCGTTCGCGGTTGTTCCGTCATGCTGTACCCCCTAAAGTCCAACTGACCCTTAACCGAAAATCTCAACCCTGAATAGTTGCCCGCTGCGCCACTGCACAGCGATAACTCCACACCCGCGCCGCGGCCGTATCTCTTACGATTGCAGGAGGCGCAATCCATGGACCGCAACTTTTCCCGCGCGCTGGCGCTGGTGCTGAAATCCAAGGGCGAATGGTTGGACAATCCGGTCGACCCGGGCGGCGCCACGATGAAGGGCGTCACGCTCGCCAACTTCCGCCGCTACGTGAAGGCGGACGCCAGCAAGGCGGATCTGCCCGAGATCAGCGATGCCCAGATCGCCACCGTCTACCGGCGGATCTATTGGGACGCCGTCGCCGGCGTCGGCCAGGGCGGACGCATCGGTTCCGCCACGCTTGCCGCCGTGGGCAAGATGCTACCGGTGAGCGGGATCGACAAGTTCTGCGACAACCGCCTGGCCTCGCTGAAGCGCCTGCCGACCTGGCCGACCTTCGGCAGGGGCTAGACGGAGCGCGTCGTTTCGGTGTGGGCGCAGGCCTTGCTCATGGCTTCCTTATGCCGCCTGCCACGCCCGCACAGCCGGCGCCAGAAGCGTCGACAGCACCGCACGCCAGGACCGGCCAACGGCTCCGCGCGTCAAAGCGCGCGCACCGCCTCGAGCACCTCTTCGGCGTGGCCCTTGACCCGGACCTTCCGCCAGATCCTGGCGATGCGTCCGTCCTTGCCGATCAGGAACGTCGCGCGCTCGACGCCCATATAGTTGCGGCCGTACATCGTCTTTTCGACCCACAGATTGTAGGCCTCGATCACCTTGCGCTCCTCGTCGGCGACGAGGTCGACGGTCAGATCGTATTTCTGCTTGAACTTGTCGTGCTTCTTGATGCTGTCCGGCGACAGGCCGATCACCACCGCGCCGGCCTTCTCGAATTGCGGCTTCAGCTGCGAAAAGCTGATCGCCTCGGTGGTGCAGCTTGAGGTGTCGTCCTGCGGGTAGAAGTAGAGTACAACAGGCTTTCCGGAATACGCGGCGAGGCTGAGCGACCCGCCACCGTCGCGCGGAAGGTCGAATTGCGGCGCATGGTCGCCCAGGTCGAGATCAGCCATATCGGTGCCCTTGTTTGCGGTTACGCGCCAAGCCGCATCGATATAGTGTCGAGCGGGGATTCGTCCACGATCGAGTTCGTTACAACGGAATATTGCGTGGATCAGGAAGAACCGCAGCACGAGAAGATCAGGTTCAGGCGTGACGAGATCACCGACCTGGGGGCTTTTCCGTCTGCGTGCAAGGTGCCGCCGCTTGGCCGCGCCAAGATCGGCCGCGGCTTTCGCATTCTTGGGCGGCTGGTTGCCGGCCTTTGCGCGCTGGTGCTGCTGGCCGCGGCCGGCGTCTATGTGCTCGGCGCGACGGGCTTCGGCACCGAACGGCTTCGGGCCGAGGCCGAGACGGCAATCGAGAAACTGGCCGGCTTCGATGTCGATGTCGCGGTCGGGCCGGCACGACTGACGCTCGATGGCTCGAGCTTCATCGCCTTGCAGGTGAGCGAAGTCGTCTTGAAGACCGCCGATGGCAAGCCGATGGCCGATGCCGGGCGTGTACGTTTCGGCATAAGGCTGATCCCGCTGCTTTCGGGCGAGGTACGGCTGACCAGCGCCAGGATTTCAGACTCGCACATCGTGGCGGCGGCGATGCCGTCAGGCGGCGGCGACTGGACGGCCGCGTTGCGCAACGAAGACGGGCTCGTCGATCCGGAGAAGCTCGCCGACGCGGTGTTCGCCAACGTCAACCACGCGCTCGACGCGGTGCGCGAGGATTCGATGCGCCAGATCGACCTCTCGAATGTCGAGTTCGTGCTGCCGGACGCCGGCTCGGTCAAGCGGGTCACCGTCGCCGACGCCTCGGTTCTGCAGACGGGGCCGGGCAGCATGCGGCTGTCAGCCACGGCCGATGTCGACGGCAGGGCACTCACCGTCGCCGCCACGGCCACGCGCGATTCGACGGCGCGGCGCGTCAGCGCGCTGGACGCCAGCGTCGGGTTGGCCGAGGCCGAAGGTGCTGCCACGGCCACCGGCGGAAAGCTGGGCACGGTCGCGCTCAAATTGACGGGATCGGAAGGAGCGGGCGAGACGGCGTCGCGGCTTGTGGCTTCCCTGTCGCTTGCCGGCGCCGTGCTCGATCTCGGCACGCGTGGCCTGCTTCCAGCCGACGTCGATGCCAATGCCACGCTCATCTCCGGCTCGAACAAGATCCAGGTCGACAGGCTGCTGCTCAAGACCGGCCGCTCGACCTTCGACTTCGCCGGTTCGATCGGACCGAAGCCGGCCTCCGGCACGGCGGGCGAAGAGCCGGCCTACCGCTACGACCTGACCAGCGACCGTTCGATTTTGGCGCCTTCCGAGTCGCCGGAGCCGGCGCTCGACTTCGTCGCGCGCGTTGCTGGCGTCTATCAGACCAAAAGCCACAAGCTCCTCGCCGAGCAGATCGGGGTCCGGTCGGGCGGCTTGAGCGAGGTCATGGGCACGGCCGCGGTCACCCTTGTCGACGGCAAGGCGCCGGGCATATCCGTCTCCCTCAACGTCCACGACATGCCGGTCTCGCATGTCAAGCAATTGTGGCCCTGGTTCTCCGCCCGCAACGCCCGCCTCTGGGTGCTGAACAATCTGTTTGGCGGCCGTGTCGTCAATGGCAGCGTGGGATTCCAGGTCGTGCCGGATCGTCTCGGCAACGGCGTCCCGCTTTCCGCCAGCGAGGTGTTCGGCCGCTTCCAGATCGAAGGGTCGCGCTTCGACACCGCCGGCCGCATCCCGCCGATCCGCGATGCGGTGGGCGAGGTTTCGTTCCATGGCAACGACGTCGACGTCGCGCTCACCTCCGGCAGCGTCTTCATGCCGAGCGGCCGCACCGTGGCGGCCAGCAACGGCACGCTGACGGTCAAGCAAGCCAACCGCCCGCCGGTGATCGGCGCGCTCGATATCGACGTCGCCGGCGAGGCGCCGGCGATCGCGGAGCTCGCTTCCTACGAGCCGATCAACGCCATGCGCCATGTCGGCCTCGTGCCGGAGGACCTGTCCGGCGAAATGACCGGCCACGTCAAGGCGGACATTCCGCTGCAGTCGGGTGTCGACACCTCGAAACTCGATTGGCTGGTATCGCTCGACTACACGGACCTGTCGCTCGCCAAGCCGTTCGAGGACCAGACGGTGACCGAGGCCGACGGTTCGATCACGGTCGGGCCCGATCAGGCAGTGATCTCCGCCAAGGCGCGGCTCAACGGCATCCCGGCCGAGCTTGACCTCGTCGAACCGCTCAAGGACGGTGGCCCGCCGCGCAGCCGCAAGGTCGCATTGGTGCTCGACGACAAGATACGCGCTGCCGCCATGCCTGGCCTGTCGCCGCTGCTTTCGGGAACCATAAAGGTGGCGATCGACAAGAGCGAGGGCGACCAGAACGTCTCGGCTGACCTCACCAATGCCAGGCTGGACATTCCCTGGGCAGGCTGGAGCAAGGGCGCGGGCGTTCCGGCCAAAGTCACCTTCGTCATGGCCAAGTCGGGCAGCACCACGACGCTGTCCGATTTCGACCTCGACGGAAAGAGTTTTTCCGTCGATGGCGACGTGACGCTGGTCAACGGCGGCCTGTCGTCGGCCCGCTTCAGCAAGGTCGCGCTGAACAGGGGCGACGATGTCGCCGTGTCGGTCAAGCGATCGGGCAAGGGCTACGCGGTCGATGTCAGCGGCGAGGCACTCGACGCCCGCTCGCTGATCAAGCAGTTCACCTCCGACGTTGACACCGCCACCAAGACCACCGGCTCCGATGCGATTTCGGTCAGCGCCGACGTCAATTCCCTGACCGGATTCCATGACGAGGTACTGTCCAATTTGAAGCTGGACTACAGCGCCGCCGGTTCCAGGGTGAACGGGCTGAAGGTGAGCGCAACCGCAAGTTCGGGCGCCGCGATCACCATCAGCAACACGGCCGGCGACGGCCAGCGCATGCTCAACATGAAGTCGGCGGACGCCGGCGCGATCCTGCGCTTCCTCAACATCTACGAGCACATGGAAGGCGGCTCGATCACGCTGTCGATGGCTGGCACAAGCGATGGGCCGATGAAGGGCCAGGTCGATTCCAGCAACTTCTTCATCGTCAACGAGCCGAAGCTTGCCTCGATCGTATCGACGACACCGGCCGGTGACAGCCGCAATTTGAGCCAGGCGGTCAAGGCCGACATCGATACGTCGCGGGTCAAGTTCGAGCGCGGCTTCGCCGAGATCGACAAGGGCGCCGGCTATCTGAAACTTGCGAACGGCGTGCTGCGCGGCCCGCGCATCGGCACCACCTTCCAGGGCACGCTCTACGACCAGAGCAACAATATGGACATGACCGGCACCTTCATGCCGGTCTACGGCCTCAACCGCATCTTCGGCGAACTGCCGCTGTTCGGCCCGCTGCTCGGCAATGGCAGGGACCGCGGCCTGATCGGCGTCACCTACCGGCTCAAGGGCAACGCCAACAAGCCGGTTCTGGACATCAACCCGCTGTCGGTGATCGCGCCTGGCATATTCAGGTCGATCTTCGAGTACCGGTGAGGCGGGTCGGGTTTAGCCTTCAATCGGCCGCGCCAGGACGTGTTTTTTCTTGCCGAGTGAAAGCTTTATGACGTTTTCCGGACTCAAATCCTGAAGTGTTACCATGCGGCGGTCGTCCGAGACCGGCTGGTCGTTGAGGCGCACGGCGCCGCCCTGGATGTGCCGCCGCGCCTCGCCGTTGGAGGCTGCGAGCCCGGCGGTGACGAGCAGCGACAATATGCCGACGCCGGCTTCCAGCGCCGCTCTGTCCACGTCCACGCTCGGCAATGTGTCGGCGAGCGCGCCTTCCTCGAAGGTCTTGCGCGCGGTTTCGCTGGCAGTCTCCGCCGCGTCGCGGCCATGCAGCATGGCGGTGATCTCGGTGGCGAGGATCTTCTTCGCCTCGTTGATCTCCGAGCCGTCGAGTTGTTGGAGCCGCGCCACCTCGTCGAGCGGCAGCGTCGTGTAGAGCTTCAGGAAGCGGCTGACATCGGCGTCCTCGGTGTTGCGCCAGTACTGCCAGAACTCGTAGGGCGACAGCATCTCGGCATCGAGCCAGACGGCGCCCGAGGCCGACTTGCCCATCTTGGCGCCCGACGAGGTGGTGAGCAGTGGCGTGGTCAGCGCATAGAGCTGTGCGCCTTCCATGCGATGTCCGAGATCAATGCCGTTGACGATGTTGCCCCACTGGTCGGAGCCGCCCATCTGCAGCCGGCAGCCGACGCGCTTGTAGAGCTCGACGAAGTCATAGGCCTGCAGGATCATGTAGTTGAATTCGAGGAACGACAGCGACTGCTCGCGGTCGAGCCGGAGCTTGACGGAATCGAAGGCCAGCATGCGGTTGACGGAAAAATGCCGGCCGACATCGCGCAGGAAGTTGACGTAGTTGATCTCCATCAGCCAGTCGGCGTTGTTGACCATGACGGCGTCGTGCGCACCGCTGCCGAATTTGAGGTAGGGCGCGAAATTGCGGCGGATGCCGGCGAGATTATCCTCGATATCCTGCGGCGTCAGGAGCTTGCGCGCCTCGTCCTTGAAGGACGGGTCGCCGATCATCGAGGTGCCGCCGCCCATCAGCGCGATCGGCCGGTGGCCGGTCTGCTGCAGCCAGTGCAGCATCATGATCTGGATCAGCGATCCGGCGTGCAGGCTCTTGGCGGTCGCGTCGAAGCCGATATAGGCGCTCACCGTTTCCTTGGCGAAAAGCTGGTCGAGGCCGGCATCATCCGAGGTCTGGTGGATGAAGCCGCGCTCGCTCATCGTGCGCAGGAAATCGGATTTGAAGGCGGACATTTTTTCTTTCCCGAAAGCGCCAGGCCGCTGCGGCTGGCGTGATATGAACGCGGGCGTTTAGCATCCAAGCGCGATCAGCAAAAGTGGAATCCGGTTTTGCGTCTGATCGCGCTTCAGCCGGTAAGCGCGATCAGCAAAAGTGGTTTTCGGTTTTGCGTCCGACCGCCCGCCAACAAAAGACCAGCGATCAGCAAAAGTGGAATCCGGTTTTGCGGGCCTGCGGCGGTGCCATTTGCGAATCCTTGCCTCATCGTTTTGGCTGGCGTAATGAGGCGCCGCGCAACGGCTTCGCCCGAGGCGCGCCGCGACGAGGCCAATCGACCGCCCCGCAGATCAAGTCAGGAATCCGGCCTCCCGCACATGAACAGGAATTACCTCATCCTCTTTCTGTTCAGCCTGCTGATGACGCTCAGTGGGCTGATGACCCTACCGCCCGTCGATCGCGACGAGTCACGCTTCGTCCAGGCCACCAAGCAGATGGTCGAGACCGGCGACTATGTCGACATCCGTTTTCAGGATGTCTCCCGCTACAAGAAGCCGATTGGCATCTACTGGCTGCAATCGGCGGCGGTCGCGCTGAGCGGGCAGGGGGCCGAAGCCCCGATCTGGGTCTATCGCCTTGTGTCGGCCCTGGGCATTGCCATCGCCGTCGTCGGCATTGCCTGGACGGGCACAAAACTTTTCGGCGCCAAGGCCGGTCTCGCCGCCGGCCTGATGATGGCCGCGATCTTCGCCACCGCCTTCGAGGCCCGCGACGCCAAGACGGACGCCATGCTCCTGGCCTGCTGCGTGGCGGCGCAGGGCGCGCTGGCGCAGATCTACCTGGCATCGCGCCGCAATGAACCGGTTGCCGGCCATCTGCCGTGGGTCTTCTGGATCGCCCAAGGCGCGGGAATCCTCATCAAGGGCCCCGTGAGCCCGCTACTTTCGGTCCTGACGGTCGCCGCGCTGTTCGCCTTCGAGCGCGACTGGCGCTGGTTGTTGAAGCTGAAGCTTGTGCGCGGTATCGCGCTGGTCCTGCTGATCGTGCTGCCCTGGGTCATCCTCATTACCTGGAAGAGCGGTGGCGCATTTCTGCAGGAAGCCGTCGGCAAGGACATGATTGCCAAGGTCGCGCAGGGTGAGGAATCGCATGGCCTGCCGCCCGGCTTCTACATGCTGACCTATTCGCTGTTCATGTGGCCCTTCGGCCTGATTGCGGTCGGCGCCGGGCTGCAGGCCATCAACCGCTTCTGGGACGATCCGCGCCTGCGCTTCTGCCTCGCCTGGTACATCCCGTTCTGGCTGGTGTTCGAGCTGATCCCGACCAAGCTGCCGCACTATGTCATGCCGGCCTATCCCGGCATGGCGCTGCTGATCGGCTGGCTGCTCACCTTGCCGGCCGAGGAGGCCAATGCGCCACTACGGCGCTGGCAGTCCTGGCTGTGGTGGGCGACCGCTTTCGGCCATGTCGTGGTCTCCATAGGCCTGGCTGTCGTTTGCATCGGAGCGCCGCTTTATCTGGCCGGGACATTTTCCTGGTGGAGCTTGCCTGCCGCGCTCGCCGCCGGCTATCTGGCCTTCCCGCGCCAATTGCAGGTGCCGCTCGCCCGCATCGGCGCAATCGCGGTCTGCGCCGGCATCACTTTCTCCCTGCTGTTCGGTGTCATCGCGCCATCCTTGAAGCCGATCTGGCTGAGCCCGGCGATCAAGGCCGCAGTCGATGCGAACCGCCCGTGCGAGACGAGCGTGCTCGCCTCCGCGCCGTATCATGAGCCGAGCCTCGTCTTCCTGGTCGGCACCAAGACGATGCTGACCGATGTCGACGGCGTCGCAAGGCACCTGCTCGACGACCCCGCTTGCGCGCTGGGACTGGCGCCGGTCGCGGATGAGAAGAAGCTGAACGATGCGCTGGCCGGGCAGGGCAAATCCGCACGCCGGCTGGCTGAGATCGACGGCCTCAACTACTCGTCAGGGGACAAGCTGTCGCTCGGCCTCTATCGGGTGGACAAGTGAACACGTCCATGACCCCGCCTGCGGTGTTCCGTCGGTCTCTCGGCAACTTCCTCGACACGATGCGGATCGTGCGAAGGCGCTTTGCCGTGCGCAAACCCGACTATCCGCGCATAGCCTGGCCGGTCTGGCTGCTCGCCTGGATCATGCTCACGGCAGCGGTCTTCTTTCGCCTTGACCACGCAGCCGGGACGCGTTGGGGGGAATGGCCTCCCGGTCTTGCGCGCTTCACCGAGTTTTTCACCGACTTCGGCCTGGGCGGCTGGTATCTCATTCCGGCAGCACTCTGCCTTGTCGCCGCCAACCTGACCGACTGGCGAGGCCTTTCGCGGCGCGCGCGAATGCTCGTCTACAACTGGACCTGCCTTGCCTTTCTGGTGCTCGGCGCGGTCGGTCTTTCGGGCATCGCCGTCAATCTGCTGAAATACAGCATCGGGCGGGCGCGTCCGCGCTATTTCGACGATTTCGGAGTGTTGTCGTTGCATCCTTTCGCTTTTGATGCGCGCTTTGCCGGCTTTCCGTCCGGCCACGCCACCACCATGGGCGCCGTCTTCGGCGTCGCGCTGCTCTTGTTTCCGAGACGCTGGTACATCGCGCTGGCGATCACAGCGTGCATCTCGTCGACGCGGGTCTTCGTCGGCGCGCACTATCCCAGTGACACCGTCGCCGGCTTTGGCCTCGGCTGCGCCAGCGCGATCCTGTGCGGACTTCTCTTCGCCCGGCTCGGCTTCATCTTCCGCCGAACGTCGGCGAAGCTGCCTGTCCGCAAGACAACCTTTCGGCTCGCAGGCTATGGCGGGACAGGAAACAGAAGGGTGGCGTCCAGACAGAGCGAAGATCGCGTCGCCGCGGACCGGCCTTAGGGTCAAAACTCAACCGTCAGGGTCGCCAATGGCCGGGATGGGTGGGAAGTTGCCGTTCGGCTCAATAGCCAGAATGCGCACGTTGCGCCAGAAAACGGTCATCCACCGCCATTTCTCGAATGACCGCAGTGGGCCGGAAGCGGACTTGCGGCTTCGAGGCTTGGAATGTCAGAAGCGGACATTCAGGGCCGGCTGGGGCATCGTCGTGACCTGACCCCTAGTGGTCATTCCGGAGGCGAGATTGAAGGTCCGAATCGGATTGAGAAAACGGACGTTCGGCTATGCTATCAGCGCCGACCGTCGCGCCACCCCCATTGGCGAGACGCCCGTGAGCCTCTTGAAACCCCGACTGAAGGCCGCCTCCGCCGGCCTACAGTGGAACGAATTAAACAAATGTTGACAAACGTAAGCCTACGGTGAAGGTCGCCTTAGGACGAACATTGCAAGTCCGGGGAATAATCCTGGGAGGAGTCCTATGACGTACTGGCCCCATTTGCGGCGGAATGGGTGTCCACTACACGATTAAGCCTTGGTGGGGGGCAACCGCGAAAATGTTGCGAGAACGAGGACCTCATCAATGGCTGCGATTGCTCTTCCTGGCGATTGGACCGGACAGTACAAAGGATCGGAGCTGAACCTCTCCAGTTTCAACCTCTCCTTTTCCGACGAGTTCAATACGATGGATGTCGTGCCGAACAACGGCACCGGCAAGTGGTTCGCGCCTGTGCATGCCCCCTATGGGGCCGCCACGTTCATGTCGCCGGAGGGAGCAACGAACCCGTTCTCCGTCTCTGGCGGGCAGCTGACCATTACCATGAAGCAGGTGGACGGCGGCTGGCAGTCGGGAACGATGCAAACGGTCAACAGCGCCGGCCAGGGTTTCGCGCAAGAGTACGGGTACTTCGAGATGCGTGCCGCCTTTCACGGCGGGGCGGGAGCCTGGCCGGCTTTCTGGATGCTGTCGCCCGATCAGACTGTGCCACGCGTCGAGGTCGACATCGTTGAAGCGTATGGCGGCGATCCCGATGGTCATCACCAGGCGGTGCACTTGAGCAATAAGGAAAGCCACGCTTCGAAAGGCAACTATACGGGCCTCGCCGGTTCGATGTTTGACGGGGCGTTTCACACCTACGGCGCGAGGATCACGACGGACTGGATCACCGTGTACTATGACGGCAAGGAGCTGAGCCGCTTTCCAATGAGCGAGTCCTTCCGCACGCCACTTTATATGCTGGTCTCGCTGGCCATGAATCCCAAAGAGGTCGAGCAGGCGTCCGGCACGTACAAGATGGTCGTCGATTACGTGCGCGCCTATGCCGCGCCGGATGTGATGGAGCAGCACCTGACCGGGACGGATGCGGCGGATATCCTGAACGGCGGCAGCTTTGATGACGTTCTGGACGGGGGAGCTGGTGCTGACAAAATGTCCGGCGGTTTCGGCAACGATACCTACCGCGTCGACAACGCATTCGACGTAGTCATTGAGGCTGCCGGCGCCGGCATCGATCTGGTCATCACCTCGATGACGTATTCGCTGTCCGGCCAGCAAATAGAGCAGCTCACGCTCACCGGCGTTGCCGACATCGACGCGATGGGTAACGAACTCGACAACACGCTGGTCGGCAACGCCGGCAGGAACCTGCTCTCCGGCTTGTCCGGCGACGACGCCCTGCGGGGCGGCGCCGGAGCCGATCGGCTCGACGGCGGAGCCGGAATCGACAAGATGGAGGGCGGCGCAGGCAACGATACCTACTATGTTGACAATGCGCTCGACCGCGTGATCGAGGGCGACGCGGCGGGCAACGACCGGGTATTCAGCTCGATCACCTATTCACTGCCCAGCCATGTCGAAAATCTGACTCTCATGGGCGTCGCCAACATTAACGCCCAAGGCAATTCTTCCGACAACGAGCTGACCGGGAACAATGGGAACAACCGGTTATATAGCTATGATGGCGCGGACCGGCTCGATGGCGGGAGCGGGGCCGACCTGTTGAATGGCGGTGCCGGCAACGATACCTATTATGTGGACAATGTACTGGACAACGTCATCGACGAAGCGGGCCTCGACCAGATTTTCAGCTCGGTCACGTACTCACTGGCGGTCGATCGCCGGGAGGTAGAAAATCTGCGTCTGACCGGCAACGCCAACGTCAGAGCCACGGGAAATTCCCTCGACAACGTGCTCGACGGCAACGACAGCGACAATAACCTGGACGGCGGCCGAGGCAATGATTCCGTGCTTGGGCGGGGTGGCAACGATGCACTAGTCGGCGGCCTGGGTATTGACCAGCTTACTGGTGGCGCCGGTAACGATTCCTTCATTTTCAGCGCGGCGCTCTCGGTGGCCAACCGCGACATCATGACGGATTTCAACCATTCGGCCGACTCAGTCAGGCTCCAAAATGCGTATATGGAGGCACTTGGAGCCACCACCGGAGCCCTCGACCCAGACTACTTCTTCGCTGGAACCAGCGCCCACGACGCCGACGACCACATCATCTATAACAAGGTTACGGGTGAGTTGTTTTACGATTCCAACGGAATTGCAGCAGGTGGCGTGACACAGCTCGCGACGCTGACGAACAGGCCGACGCTGCTCGCCGACGATTTTTTCGTGATCTGATCCGGCGCCTACAGCGGTGCGCGTGAAAACGAGATCACGCGCACCGCTATAGCTTCTTGTTTGCGCATCGCTTTGTTCGAAAAGCCGGTGACCACTTTTTCGAGCGATGCTCTAGTCTACTGCGGCATAAACTGTGTTGGATGTCTTTGGCAGCAGGGACATCGTGTGATGTTATCCTACAACGTCGCTCCGACCGATCCAGTGCCCGTTCGTGACAGCTAGCAAGAACAGCGCCCATAAGCTCCGGCAAGGCCGCTGGTGGCTTGTCCCGTGGTGGAAGGAGATGCCGAACGCCTGGATTTCAGGCGTTCGGCATCTCCTTCCAGCGCTCCAGCCGCTCTTCGATCAGCTCCGCGCGCTGGCGATCGTCGTTTCCGTCCAGGATGGCCAAATCCGCCGGATCGGCGCGCAGGTAGACACCGGACGTCCGCGCGTTCACGCCCTCGGGGGTACTTGTGGAGAGCAGCCACCGAGAGAACTGCACTTGCGTGCGCGTTCAGCGTTAGGCTGTCGCGACCTGAAATGACCTGCCGAGGTGGAAGGAGCTCCGCTAGTTGGCGAAGGCTCACTAGGGCTAGTCCCGATTTGAACCGCTGAGGACCTTTGCCAGCTACCCGCCGCACACGCAGCTTATGCCCGCACCATTGAAGGTCCGGCTACAGCAGACAAAGCGGCCTAAGTTCCGTGTTGAGGGAGGTCCGCCTATGGCGCAACCGCGACCTCCAGTGCGGTCGCCGGTAATGTCCGCATTAAGGCAGTGGCACAGCTAACTTTAATGACCGATATGCGGCGCAAAGCTGCCGTTCGTGTCGTGGAAGACGTACGCCGGCTTCGGGTCTAACTCGGTCGTTCAGAGTGATTGGGTTTGACCCAAAGAGCCTCGGCCTCAGTTATTCGCGTTCAATACCGCCATAGGATCTGACCAGCTCGGCCATGTCTGGCGCGCTTGCACTCGGCGCCTCGGTCTCCAGCCCTTCGGCGACGCCGACGCGGTCGGCGACCGGCCGGTTCTGGCTGACCTTCCATTTGCCGCTGATGTCGGTAATCTCGATTTCCAGCCCGATGATGCCCTTGATCTGCGACTGGATGAAGCTCGCCGGAGCGTCGGTCACCGCCCAGGGTGCCTCGCGGCTGCCTTCCTGCGACGCGGTCAGCTCGGCGATCTGCTGCGCGATCCAGGCAGCGTCGTCGATCACCTTGACCGTGCCGCGTACCTGGACGATGGCATAGTTCCAGGTCGGCACGACCTTGCCGGTCTCGCGCTTGGTCTCGTACCAGGACGGCGTCACATAGGCGTCGGCGCCCTGAAAGACGACCAGCACCGGCGAAGCGGGGTTTTCGGCCAGCAGCCGCCACTGCGGGTTGGCCTTCGCCAGATGGGCGCGCAGCCTGCCCTTCGCGCCAATCTCGGCGTCGAGCAGGAACGGGATCGCGTTCGCGACCGGCCCCTCGGCGCCGTTGGAGATCAGCAGTCCCAGCGGATGCGCCCGTACCAGCCCGTGCAGGACGTCCTGCCGCGTCTCCTGGAAATGCGGAGGCTGGTACATGGCGATCGCTCCTTATCTCAGGCGCTTCGGCCGCGGGTCGGACAATTCGCCGGCGAGCCGCCGGTCGAGATAGTCGGCGCATTCCTGCAGCAAGAGGTCCGCGTCATTGGCGAAGAAGTGGTTGGCGCCGGGCAGCGTCTTCTGGGTGATGGTGATGCCCTTTTGTGTGTGCAGCTTGTCGACCAGCGCCTGCACGTCCTTGGGCGGCGCCACCTTGTCGGCATCGCCATGGATGATCAGGCCCGACGACGGGCAGGGCGCCAGGAACGAGAAATCATAGGTGTTGGGCTGCGGCGCGATCGAGATGAAGCCCTCGATCTCGGGACGGCGCATCAGAAGCTGCATGCCGATCCACGAGCCGAACGAATAGCCGGCGACCCAGCAGCTCTTGGAATCCGGATGCAGCGACTGCACCCAGTCGAGTGCTGCGGCGGCATCCGACAACTCGCCGGTGCCGTGGTCGAATTCGCCCTGGCTGCGGCCGATGCCGCGGAAATTGAAGCGAAGCGTGGTGAAATCGCGCTTCTGGAACATGTAGAAGAGGTCGTAAACGATCTTGTTGTTCATTGTGCCGCCGAATTGCGGATGTGGATGCAGCACAATGGCGATCGGCGCGCTCTTTTCCTTAGAAGGCTGGTAGCGACCCTCAAGGCGGCCGGCCGGACCGGTAAAAATGACCTCAGGCATAAAATACTCCACATGGCATAAGAATGCGCGGCGCCCGGAACACTCTTTCCTCTGGCCTTGACGCAGGGCGAGCGTCTTCTTAGAAGCTAGTTTAGAATTGTTCAAAACTGGGTGGCCAAAACCTGCCGGCTAGGCCGCCCGCGCCGCAAGCCGGGTAAATAGGACGGCTTGCCTTGCGATTTCAAGGAAATAACGCGCTATCCTCGCCGAATGGCTTTTGACGGGACCAATTGAAGGAAAATGGCCGCAACTCGCGCCTATCTCGACTACAATGCCAGCGCGCCACTCAATGCAGAGGCGCGTTCGGCGATGATTGTCGCACTCGACGTCGCCGCCAATCCGTCGTCGGTCCATGCCGAGGGTCGCGCCGCCCGCCGGCTGATCGAGGATGCGCGGCGCGATGTCGCTCGGCTGGTCAACGCCAAGCCGGAGCATGTCGTGTTCACCTCCGGCGCGACGGAAGCCGCCTCGACGCTTCTTTCGCCCGACTGGCAGATGGGACGCGGCACTGTCCGCATGAGCCGGCTCTATGTTTGCGAAGCCGATCATCCCTGCTTGCTGAATGGCGGCCGCTTCCCGGTGGCGCAGTTGACGCGGATCGGTGTCGACGCCAACGGCATCGCCGATCTCGGCGCATTGGCGGCGGCCCTTGCCGCCCATGACAAGGCCGATGGCCTGCCGTTGGTGGCGATCCATGCCGCCAACAACGAGACCGGCGTCATCCAGCCCGTTGAGGCCATCGCCGGAATCGTCAAGGCGGCGGGCGGCATACTCGTCGTCGATGCGGTGCAGGCGGCTGGCCGTATTTCCCTGGATATGTCGGCGCCTTACGCCGATTATCTGATCCTGTCCTCGCACAAGATCGGCGGCCCCAAGGGTGTCGGCGCCATGGTCGCCGCGTCCGATCTTATGATGCCGAAGCCTCTGGTCAATGGCGGCGGCCAGGAAAAGGGCCACCGCGGCGGCACCGAGAACCTTGCAGCCATCGCCGGGTTTGGCGCCGCGGCACGGCAGGCGCTGGCCGGGCTGAACGACGTCGATGTGCTCGCGCGCCGCCGCGATGAGGTCGAAACGATCATCAAAACGCTGGTGAATGACGCGGAAATCTTCGGAACCGGCGCGCCAAGGCTTGCCAACACGACATTCTTCGCTATTCCCGGCATCAAGGCCGAGACGGCGCAGATCGCATTCGATCTGGCCGGCGTCGCGCTGTCGGCGGGATCGGCCTGTTCGTCGGGCAAGGTCGGTCCGAGCCATGTGCTGAAGGCCATGGGCTACGGCGATGGTCTTGGTGCCTTGCGCCTGTCCATCGGCCACGCGACGAGTGCCGAGGACATCGAACTGTTCCGGACCGCGCTGGCAGGCATTGCCGCGCGCCGGACGGGCAGGGAAAGAGCCGCCTGAGGGTGGCAAGACGAATTCGGGCCTTGCGGCCTGGTAGAGCCGTGCGTTTCAAAGTGGCCGGGTGAATTCCCGGTCGGGACGCACTATATGGAGCTTACGCCGCCTCGGCTGCCTGCGGGCCCGTCGCGATGCCATAGTTTGAAAACTGTCGGGCCTTGACCCCGGCGTGGATGGAGAACGCTTATGCCTGCTGTGCAGGACACGATCGATCGGGTCCGAAAGATCGACGTCGACCAGTATAAATACGGATTCCAGACAGAGATCGCGATGGACAAGGCCCCCAAGGGCCTGAGCGAAGACATTATTCGCTTCATCTCGGCCAAGAAGGACGAGCCGTCCTGGATGCTGGAATGGCGTCTTGAAGCCTATCGCCGCTGGCTGACGCTGGACGAGCCGACCTGGGCGCGCGTCCACTATCCGAAGATCGACTTCCAGGACATCTACTATTACGCAGCGCCGAAGAGCACGCCCGGACCGACATCGCTGAGCGACGTCGATCCCGAACTCTTGAAGGTCTATGAAAAGCTCGGCATTCCGCTCAGGGAGCAGGAAATCCTCGCCGGCGTGCAGAAGACCGACGTGTCGGAATTCGAGGAGGCCAGCGACAATGTCTACAAGTCGGGCCGCGTTGCCGTCGACGCGGTGTTCGATTCCGTCTCCGTCGTCACCACCTTCAAGAAGGAGCTGGCGCAGGCCGGCGTCATCTTCTGCTCGATCTCGGAAGCCATCCGCGAGCACCCGGAGCTGGTGAAGAAGTATCTCGGCTCGGTCGTGCCGACCACCGACAACTACTATGCCACGCTGAACTCGGCCGTCTTCACCGACGGTTCCTTCGTCTTCGTGCCCAAGGGCGTGCACTGCCCGATGGAGCTGTCGACCTATTTCCGCATGAACGAGAAGAACACCGGCCAGTTCGAGCGCACGCTGATCATCGCCGAGGAGGGGGCTTACGTCTCCTATCTCGAAGGCTGCACGGCGCCGCAGCGCGACGAGAACCAGCTGCATGCCGCGGTCGTCGAACTGGTGGCGCTCGACGACGCCGAGATCAAATATTCGACGGTGCAGAACTGGTACCCCGGCGACGCCGAGGGCAAGGGCGGCATCTACAATTTCGTCACCAAGCGCGGCGACTGCCGTGGCCACCGCTCGAAGATTTCGTGGACGCAGGTCGAGACCGGCTCCGCCATCACCTGGAAGTACCCGAGCTGTATCCTGCGCGGCGACGATTCCAGCGGTGAGTTCTATTCGATTGCCGTGTCGAACGGCTACCAGCAGGTCGACAGCGGCACCAAGATGATCCATCTCGGCAAGAACACGTCGAGCCGCATCATTTCCAAGGGCATCGCCGCCGGCTTCTCGCAGAACACCTATCGCGGCCAGGTCTCGGCGCACCGCAAGGCGACCAACGCGCGCAACTTCACCAATTGCGACTCCTTGCTGATCGGCGACCAGTGCGGGGCGCACACCGTGCCCTACATGGAAGCCAAGAACTCGACGGCGCAGTTCGAGCATGAAGCGACGACGTCGAAGATTTCCGAGGACCAGAAATTCTACGTCATGCAGCGCGGCATCCCCGAGGAGGAGGCGATCGCACTGATCGTCAACGGCTTCGTCAAGGACGTCATCCAGCAGCTGCCGATGGAATTCGCGGTCGAGGCGCAGAAGCTGATCGGAATCAGCCTCGAAGGAAGCGTGGGGTGACAAAGGCGCCCAAACGCGAATCCGCAGAAAAGCATGTCTATCTGCGGGATCGAATGGACAGCTGGGAATCGAGGCTGCAACTGGCGTTGTGTTTGGGCGCCGCGGGTGTTGCGTTGCTTGTCGCGGTCTATTCGCCGGACGGCTTTTGGCAGGGGCTTTTGGAAGCCTTGAAGCAGTTGATAAATCGGATTTAGCCGGGCAGACGGCTACGGATAGGACGAATGGAAATGCTTGAAATCAGAAACCTCCATGCCCGCATCGTCGACGACGGCACCGAGATCATCCGCGGGCTGGACCTGACGGTGAAAGCCGGCGAGGTCGCCGCCATCATGGGCCCGAACGGTTCGGGCAAGTCGACGCTGTCCTATATCCTCGCCGGTCGCGAGGACTATGAGGTCACCGAAGGCGACATCCTCTACAACGGCCAGTCGATCCTCGAAATGGATCCGGCCGAGCGCGCCACGGCCGGCATCTTCCTGGCCTTCCAATATCCGATGGAGATACCGGGCGTCGCGACCATGGAATTCCTGAAAGTGGCGATGAACGAGCAGCGCAAGGCGCGTGGCGAGGAGCCGCTGAAGATCCCGGAATTTTTGAAGCGCGTGAAGGACGCCGCCGGCTCGCTCAGCATGGACATGGCGATGCTGAAGCGGCCGCTCAATGTCGGCTTTTCCGGCGGCGAGAAGAAGCGCGCCGAGATCCTGCAGATGAAGCTCCTGGAGCCGAAGCTTTGCGTGCTCGACGAGACCGATTCCGGCCTCGACATCGACGCGCTGAAGATCGTCTCGGACGGCGTCAACGCGCTGCGTTCGCCGGAGCGTGCCATTGTCGTCATCACCCACTACCAGCGCCTGCTCGAGCACATCGTGCCGGACAGCGTGCACGTCCTCTACAAGGGCCAGGTCATCAAGTCGGGCGACAAGTCGCTGGCGCTCGATCTCGAAGCCAATGGCTATGCCGGTGTGATCGGCGAAGCCGCATGAGATGCCAGGGGCGGAACTGATGAACATGCACGCACAACCGCAGCGCACCCCGGCCGAAACGGCGTTGATCGACGCCTTCGGCGAGCGGCTGTCGCTGCTGCCTGGCGACGGCGCGGTAATGCTGAAGCGCGACGACGCCATCGAGGCGATCAAGCACGGCCTGCCGACCCGGCGCATCGAATCCTGGCACTACACGGACCTGCGCCGACTGCTGACTTCGGTGCCGGAGTTCGATCCCGCAGCCGCCACCAAGGCCATTGCGCCAATCGTCGAAGGCTCTGCCATCCTGCCGGTCTTAAACGGCGTGTCGGGCACGAAGACACCGGCGATCGAGGGCGTCGCCGTGCAGCGCCTGTCGGAAAAGCTGACCGACGGCAGCATCGCGCTGGGGCTCGATCCCTATGGCAGCGACGACGCCATCGGCGCGCTGAACACCGCCTTTGTTGCCGACGGCTATTTCGTCGACATCGCCGACGGCACCCAGCTTGAAAAGCCGATCGAACTGCAGAGCCTACAGGCCGGCGGCCAGACCCATGTGCGCCTGGCGGTCCGGCTCGGCGCTGGTGCCAAGGCAAGCATCGTCGAGCGCCAGACTGGCGATGGCGCGGCATTGGTCAGTTCCGTCAGCCAGCTCGTTCTGGGCGAGGGCGCCGATGTGACATGGCTGATCGTGCAGGAGCAGCCGGACACGGCTACGCATCTTGCCCAGTTCAAGGCGCATCTCGGCAAGAATTCGAAGCTGACGGTGTTCTTCATGAATGCCGGCGGCAAGCTCGTGCGCCAGGAGATCGTGGTCAGGACGACGGGCGAAGGCGCCGACTTCACGCTGCGCGGCATCAACCTTTTGGCTGGCGACACGCATACGGACGTGACCATGGTTCTCGACCACGCCGTGCCGCACACGACTTCGACGGAAGTGATCCGCAACGTGGTGACCGGCAAGGCGCGCGGCGTGTTCCAGGGCCGCATCAACGTCCATCAGTATGCGCAGAAGACCAACGCCAAGATGGCCTGCAACACGCTGCTTCTGTCCGATGATGGCGAGTTCTCGACCAAGCCGGAGCTGGAAATCTTCGCCGACGACGTCGTCTGCGGCCATGGCGCCACCGTCACCGAGATCGACCACGACCATCTGTTCTATTTGATGGCGCGCGGCATCGATGAGAAGTCGGCCCGGGGCCTGTTGGTCAAGGCCTTCGTCGCCGAGGTGATCGAGGAACTGGACGACGAGGCAATCGTCGAGGCGCTGGAAGCACGGCTCGACGATTGGTTTTTGACGCACGGGTGAGCGCCTGACCTTCTTCCCTTGTGGGAGAAGGTGGATCGGCGCGTAGCGCCGAGACGGATGAGGGGTGTTGGAAGGAACGCGGCCTAGGACGGCAAGGACTTCGAAATGGACCAGAAAGTCGAAAGCATCCCCTACGACGTCGAGGCGATCCGCCGCGATTTCCCGATCCTGTCGCGGGAAGTCTACGGCAAGCCGCTGGTCTATCTCGACAACGGCGCCTCGGCACAGAAGCCGCAGGCGGTTCTCGACGCCATCCAGCATGCCTACAGCCAGGAATACGCCAACGTCCACCGCGGCCTGCATTTCCTGTCCAATGCCGCGACCGACGCCTATGAGAAGGCTCGCGAGACGGTGCGCCGTTTCCTCAACGCGCCGAGCACCGACAACATCGTCTTCACCTCCAACACCACTTCGGCGATCAACACGGTTGCTTACGGTTATGGCATGCCCAAGATCGGCGAGGGCGACGAAATCGTGCTGTCGATCATGGAGCACCATTCCAACATCGTGCCCTGGCATTTCATCCGCGAGCGACAGGGCGCCAAGCTGGTCTGGGTGCCGGTCGACGATCTCGGCGTCTTCCACATCGAGGAATTCGAAAAGCGGTTGACGTCTCGCACGAAGCTCGTCGCCATCACCCAGATGTCGAACGCGCTGGGCACGGTGACGCCGATCAAGGAGATCGTGCGCATCGCGCACGCCCGGGGAATCCCGGTGCTGGTCGACGGCAGCCAGAGCGCCGTGCATATGCCGATCGACGTCCAGGATCTCGACTGCGATTTCTTCGTCTTCACCGGACACAAGGTCTACGGGCCCTCGGGCATCGGCGTGCTCTATGGCAAGAAGGATATTCTCGAGCGCATGCGCCCCTTCATGGGCGGCGGCGAGATGATCGAGGAGGTGACGGAAGACGTCGTCACCTACAACGAGCCGCCGCACCGCTTCGAGGCCGGCACACCGCCGATCGTGCAGGCGATCGGCCTGGGTGCCGCGCTCGACTATATGGACAAGATCGGCCGCGAGCGCATCGCAGCGCACGAGGCCGATTTGAAGGACTATGCGCATGAGCGGCTGCGCGCCATAAACTCGCTGCGCATCTTCGGCGACGCGCCCGGCAAGGGCGCCATCATCTCGTTCGAATTGCAGGGTATCCATGCGCATGACGTGTCGATGGTGATCGACCGCCAAGGTGTTGCTGTCCGTGCCGGCACCCATTGCGCCCAGCCACTGTTGAAACGCTTCGGCGTAACCTCCACATGCAGGGCATCGTTCGGCATGTATAATACCAGGGCCGAAGTCGACGCTTTGGGCGATGCGCTTGAAAAAGCGCGCAAGTTCTTCGGGTGATGATCATGGAAGACGCTAGCCACACCACCGAGACCGTACCGGAAGCAGCCATTAACCCGCTGGTTTCCGCCTCGGCCATTCCCGCCGATGAACTGGCGCGGCTGACCGACGACATCGTCTCGGCGCTGAAGACGGTCTACGACCCGGAAATCCCGGCCGACATCTACGAACTCGGCCTGATCTACAAGATCGACATCGAGGACGACCGTTCGGTCAAGATCGACATGACACTGACCGCGCCTGGCTGCCCGGTGGCCGGCGAAATGCCCGGCTGGGTGGAGAATGCCGTCGGCGCCGTCGAGGGCGTTTCCGGCGTCGAGGTCAACATGACCTTCGACCCGCCCTGGTCGCCCGACCGCATGTCGGAAGAGGCGCAGGTCGCGGTCGGCTGGTATTAGCATCGGCCGGACAATGGGTTGGCGCACTTGCGCCTGGCATAAAACTTCACCATTTTAGGTGAAGAATCATTCGGCAGGCCTTGAACCTGCATGGAATGGAGAGAGAAAGAATGGGACGCTTCGCCGTCATCACGATGACCGAAAAGGCCGCCGACCGGGTGCGCGAGATTGTTGCCACCCGCGAAAACGCGCATGGCATTCGCCTCGGCATCAAGAAGGGCGGCTGCGCCGGCATGGAATACACGGTCGACCTGGTGACCGAGCCGAACACCAAGGACGACCATATCGAGCGCGACGGCGCCCATGTCTATGTCGCGCCGGAGGCGGCGCTGTTCCTGTTCGGCACCGAGATGGATTTCGAGCAGACGACGCTGCGCACCGGCTTCACCTTCCGCAACCCGAACCAGAGCTCGGCCTGCGGCTGCGGTGAATCGGTCGAACTGAAGCCGGCTGACCTGAAGGCCTTGGCCGAAGCCCGCGCCTCGGCCTGAGACCTCTTCCTTCGCCCCGTTTACGGGGAGAAGGTGGCCCGATAGGGCCGGATGAGGGGCAGCGCTACCCTCTCCAAGTTCGCGCCGCCCCTCATCTGCCTGCCGGCATCTTCTCCCCGTAAACGGGGCGAAGAACGCTAATCGACCCACATCCCAGTCCGCTTGTGCCAGTCGGCGATCGATTCCTCGGGATAGACGTCGAACACCTTGTCCTTCTTGCCGATCTCGGGCTCGATCCAGCTCGCCTTGTATTTCAGCATCAGATGCACCTTTTCAGGCGGCTTGGGCAGTTCGCTGTCGATCGCCGAGGCGAAGGGATGCACAAGCTCCGGCCAGGTCGGGTCGTAGAGCCACAGCGCCGAACCGCACTTTTTGCAGAAATTGCGTTCGCCCGTCGAGACCTCGCATTGCGAATGTTCGTCATCTTCGATCTCGGCCCGGTAGACGCCGAGATTGCGCTTGCCGGTGATCTTCAGCGTCTCGGAATCGGCGCCGAGATTGATGGCGAAGCCGCCACCGCCCTGCTGCTTGCGGCAGATCGAGCAGTAGCACAGCATGAACGGTACCGGCGTGTGGCTCTCCACCTCGAAGCGGACGGCATCGCAGCGGCAGGAGCCTTTGAGCAGAAGCGGCATGTTGGAACTCCGACGTGTTTGTCCCTCAACCTTGTCAGCATGGTTTTGGTTGCGGCGATGACAGGGCCGGTGACATGATCGCCGCATGGAGAACGAACGCATAGAAGAACTTTTTGAAAGCCTGGGCCCGATCAGCATCCGAAAGCTATTCGGCGGCAAGGGCATCTATTGCGACGGCGTCATCGTCGCCATCGTGGTGCGTGGCGAATTGATGCTGAAGGCGGACGCGGAAAGCGCCCCCGACTTCGAGGCCGCCGGCTGCCGGCAATGGACCTATACCGGCTCGCGGCACGGCAAGCAGGTTTCGATGCCCTACTGGAGCGTCCCCGACAGCGCCTTCGACGATCCAGACGAGATGGCGGTCTGGGCGCGCCGGGCCTACGAGGCGGGACGACGGGCGGGGAAGTAGGGTCTAAAGCGCCTTCGCGATCCCCGCCGCCAGCCTTGCATTGTTCTCGACCAGCGCGATGTTGGTCTTCAGGCTCCTGCCGCCGGTCAGTTCGAGGATTTTCCCCAGCAGGAACGGCGTCACCGCCTTGCCGGTCACGTTCTGCACTTCCGCGGCCTTCTGCGCGGCCTCGATGTAGCCGGCCATCTCGTCGGCCGGGATTTCCTGGTCTTCCGGCACCGGATTGGCGATCAATATGCCGCCGCTCAATCCCAGCGCCTGCCGCGTCCGGTAAAAATGCGCGATGTCCTCCGGCGCATGCAAGGTGAGCGGCGCCCGGAACGGCGAATGTCTGGACCAGAAGGCGGGCATCGTCTCGCAGCCATGGCCGATGACCGGCACGCCGCGCGTCTCCAGAACCTCCAGCGTCTTTTCGATGTCGAGGATCGCTTTGGCGCCGGCCGAGACGACGATGACCGGCGTGCGTGCCAGCTCGTCGAGATCGGCGGAGATGTCGAAGCTCTTTTCCGCGCCCTTGTGGACGCCGCCGATGCCGCCGGTGGCGAACACCTTTATCCCGGCCATATGAGCGGCGATCATGGTGGCGGCGACCGTGGTGCCGCCGGTGCGCGCTTGCGCCACCGCAAAGCCGAGATCGGCGCGCGACAGCTTCATGGCGTCACCCGTCATGGCCAGCGATTCGCGCTCGCCGTCTGACAACCCGATCTTGATGCGGCCGGAAACCACGGCGATCGTCGCCGGCACCGCGCCATTGTCCAGGATTATCTTCTCGACATTGGCCGCCATGGCGCCATTGTCGGGATAGGGCATGCCATGGGTGATGATGGTGCTTTCCAGCGCCACCACCGGACGACCCGCGGCCAGCGCCTCAGCCACCGGCTTGTGGATGTCGATGAAGGGGCGGGCGGTTTCCGGCGTCATTTCCGTCTCCGATCTAGCAAGCTGAACTGGCCGACCTCATGCCACTTCCCGCGGCTGCGGCACAAGGGCCAGCGCCTCGGCAAAGCTCGCCGCCGTGAAGCCCGGCACGGCGTCGCTGCTCTCGATGGCAAGCATCGCGGCGGCGACACCTTCCCGAAGCGCGGCGCGCAGCGACAATCCGCGCAGCAGGGCGGCAATCGTCGCGCCCGCCAGCGCATCGCCGGCGCCGGTGACGTCGGCGATTTGTCGGGGGGCAGGGGGCACGACGGCGAAAAGCCCGTCTCCGTCGAAGCCCAGCACCGGCGCGCCGCCCGCCGTCACCACGCCGCTTTTCAGACCAGCGCGCCGCAACCCGTCGACCAGGCCTTGCTCGGAGGCATCGGCGTCTACCACGGCCAGCGCGACAGCCTCGCGCCGGTTCATGAACAGCAGGGCCAGGCTGCTGAGCACCGGCATCAGCCGCACCACCTTGGCTGGCGAGATGGCAATGGCGAACACCGGCCTGACGCCGGCCAGCGCCACCAGCCGCTCGAGTGCCGCGGTCGGCAGATTGGCGTCGCACAGGATCGCGTCGGCGGCGGCGACCACTTCACGCACCTTGGCGCGGCGGATCTGCTTGGCGAAGGCAAGATCGTACAGCGCCATGTCGGCAAAGCCGACGATCAGCTCGCCGTCACGGTCGATCAGCGCCGTATAGCTCGGCGTGGTGCGGTCGAGGAACACCGCCGACAGGTCGGTGATCCCAGAGGCGGCGATGGCACGCGACACCGTCTCGCCCGAAGCGTCGCCGCCGCGCAGCGAAAGCAGCGATGCCGAAACGCCGCGCCGCACCAGGCTGCGCAGCGCATTGAAGACGCCACCGCCGACATCCTCGCGCATCGTGCCGGGGTTAGACGCGGCCGGCACGTAAGGGCCTGCTACCTGGCCGCGCCGATCGATATGGGCGCCGCCCACGGCCAGTATCTTTGAGGATTTCATCATGCGGGCGATATGACCTTTGTTATTCCAGCCGCACAAGCGCTAGGCTGTGCGGCTGAGCTTCGCAGGCAAGGCAGCGATTCGGCGGATCAAAACAATCGGACCGCCTGATCGGATGCGGGATGGTTCATGGAACGAAGGGATGAGACAAAAAAAGAACAAATCCGGATATCGATTGTTTTTCAGATGGTTGATACCCCTTGCCAAACGAGAACAAAAAAGGTACAAATAGGGCAGGGATTACGGATTGTCCGGCCTTCATTGACGACCAAGGGGTGATGTATCATGGCTCAGAATACTTTGCGGCTTGTAGAGGATAAGGCAGTGGACAAATCAAAGGCCCTGGATGCGGCGCTGTCGCAGATCGAGCGCGCTTTCGGCAAGGGCTCGATCATGCGCCTTGGTGCCAATGAGCAGGTCGTCGAGATCGAAACGGTGCCGACGGGATCGCTTGGCCTCGACATCGCGCTTGGCGTTGGTGGCCTGCCGCGCGGCCGCATCGTCGAGATCTACGGGCCGGAAAGCTCCGGCAAGACGACGCTGGCGCTGCACACAGTGGCCGAAGCCCAGAAGAAGGGCGGCATCTGCGCCTTCGTCGATGCCGAGCATGCGCTCGACCCGGTCTATGCCCGCAAGCTCGGCGTCGATCTCGAAAACCTGCTGATCTCGCAGCCCGACACCGGTGAGCAGGCGCTGGAAATCTGCGACACGCTGGTTCGTTCCGGCGCCATCGACGTGCTGGTCGTCGATTCGGTTGCGGCACTGACGCCGCGCGCCGAAATCGAGGGCGAGATGGGCGATTCGCTGCCCGGCCTGCAGGCCCGCCTGATGAGCCAGGCGCTGCGCAAGCTGACCGCTTCGATTTCGCGCTCCAACACCATGGTCATCTTCATCAACCAGATACGCATGAAGATCGGCGTCATGTTCGGCTCGCCCGAAACCACGACCGGCGGCAACGCGCTGAAATTCTACGCCTCGGTCCGTCTCGACATCCGCCGCATCGGCTCGGTCAAGGACCGTGACGAGGTCGTCGGCAACCAGACCCGCGTCAAGGTGGTCAAGAACAAGCTGGCGCCGCCCTTCAAGGTGGTCGAGTTCGACATCATGTATGGCGAGGGCGTGTCCAAGACCGGCGAACTGGTCGACCTCGGCGTCAAGGCCGGCGTGGTCGAGAAGTCCGGTGCCTGGTTCTCCTACAATTCGCAGCGCCTCGGCCAGGGCCGCGAGAACGCAAAGCTGTTCCTGCGCGACAATCCCGACACGGCGCGTGAGATTGAACTGGCGCTCAGGCAGAATGCCGGGCTGATCGCCGAGAAATTCCTCGAAAATGGCGGCCCTGAGCGCGGCGAAGACGACGGCTTCGAGGAGGAATCCGGCGCCATGTAAGGCAGCGGCCAGAGTTCGGCCATAAATTTAGTCTATTATCCGATGCTTAAGTAACCGAGTTCTACAGTATCGCGTTCCAAACCGCCGGCCTCGAGCCGGCGGTTTTTGTTTTTGGGCGGCATGGATTGGCCCAATTCCCTGTTTCTAGACAGGGTGGAGCGTGCCCGCTAAAAGGCCAGTGCATCTTCTGAAAAGCAGAGACCAGTTTCCGCCGGGTTGCCGGCGGTTTTCGCGAAAAAGGCAGCACTCATGAGTGGCGTGAACGAGATCCGGTCGACATTTCTCGACTATTTCCGCAAGGAGGGCCACGAGGTCGTGGCTTCGAGCCCGCTGGTGCCGCGCAACGACCCGACATTGATGTTCACCAATGCCGGCATGGTGCAGTTCAAGAACGTCTTCACCGGCCTGGAGAAGCGGCCCTATTCGCGTGCCACGACCGCGCAGAAGAGCGTGCGCGCCGGCGGCAAGCACAACGATCTCGACAATGTCGGCTACACGGCGCGGCACCTGACCTTCTTCGAGATGCTCGGCAATTTCTCCTTCGGCGACTATTTCAAGGAGCGCGCCATCGAGCTTGCCTGGAACCTGATCACCAAAGAGTTCGGGCTGAACAAGGACAAGCTGCTGGTCACCGTCTATCACACCGACGACGAAGCCGCCGGCTACTGGAAAAAGATCGCCGGCTTCTCGGACGATCGCATCATCCGCATCCCGACCTCCGACAATTTCTGGGCGATGGGCGACACCGGACCGTGCGGTCCGTGCTCGGAGATCTTCATCGACCGTGGCGAGCACATCTGGGGCGGTCCTCCCGGCACCCCGGAGGAGGATGGCGACCGCTTCCTCGAATTCTGGAACCTGGTGTTCATGCAGTATGAACAGGTGACCAAGGACGAGCGCATCGATCTGCCGCGACCGTCGATCGACACCGGCATGGGTCTGGAGCGCATGGCCTCCATCCTGCAAGGTGTGGAAAGCGTTTTTGAAACCGACCTGTTCCGTCATCTGATCGATGCAGCGTCGTCCGCGCTCGGCCGCGGCCCGGATGCCGACACTGTCGGCTCGTACCGCGTCATCGCCGACCATCTGCGGTCCTCCTGCTTCCTGGTGGCCGACGGGGTGCTGCCGTCCAATGAAGGCCGCGGCTATGTGCTGCGTCGCATCATGCGCCGCGCCATGCGCCATGCGCAGCTGCTCGGCGCGAACGAACCGCTGATGTGGAAGCTGGTGCCGGCGCTGGTCCGTGAGATGGCCCAGGCCTATCCGGAGCTCGGGCGCGGCGAAGCGCTCATCACCGAAACGCTGAAGCTGGAAGAGACCCGCTTTCGCAAGACGCTGGCACGCGGCCTCGGCCTGCTTTCGGACGCTACGGAAACGCTCGGCTCAGGCGATATGCTGGATGGTGAGACGGCCTTCAAGCTCTACGATACCTACGGCTTCCCGCTCGACCTGACGCAGGACGCGTTGCGCCAGCGCAGCATTTCGGTCGATCTTGCCGGCTTCACCGATGCGATGGAGCGGCAGAAGGCCGAGGCGCGCAAGAGCTGGGCCGGTTCCGGCGACGCTGCTACCGAGACCGTCTGGTTTGCGGTGCGTGAGAAGACCGGCGCCACCGAGTTCCTTGGCTACGAGACCGAGCAGGCGGAAGGCCTCATCCTGGCGCTGGTCAGCGACGGTAAGACCGTCGACAGCGCGAACAAGGGTGACGCGGTTGCCGTGGTCGTCAACCAGACGCCGTTCTACGGTGAGTCCGGCGGCCAGATGGGCGACACCGGCGTCATATCAGGCGAAGGGTTCTCGATCGAGATATCAGACACGCAGAAGAAGGCCGACGGGCTTTTCGTGCATCTCGGCAAGGTGGCCAGCGGCACGGTCAAGACCGGCGCTGCCGTCGAGCTGAAGGTCGATCATGCGCGCCGCACCAGGCTGCGCGCCAACCACTCCGCGACGCATCTGATCCATGAGGCGCTGCGCGAGGTGCTGGGTACGCATGTCGCGCAGAAGGGCTCGCTGGTCGCGCCCGAGCGCCTGCGCTTCGACATCTCGCACAACAAGCCCATTTCGCCCGAGGATCTCGAAGAGGTCGAGCGCATGGCAAACGAGATCGTCGTGCAGAACAGCCCGGTGACCACGCGCCTGATGTCGGTCGACGACGCCATTGCCGAGGGCGCCATGGCGCTGTTCGGCGAGAAATACGGCGATGAGGTGCGCGTCGTGTCGATGGGCACCGGCCTGCATGGCGCCAAGACCAACCGGCCCTATTCGGTCGAGCTCTGCGGCGGCACGCATGTCAGGGCGACCGGCGACATCGGCCTGGTGCGCGTCGTTTCGGACAGCGCGGTGGCTGCCGGCGTGCGCCGCATCGAGGCGCTGACCGGAGAGGCCGCCAGGAAACATCTCGACGAGCAGGACAGGCGGCTGAAGACGGTTGCCGCGACGCTGAAGATCTCGCCGGCCGACGTGCCGGCGCGCGTCGAGGCGCTGCTCGACGAGCGCAAGAAGCTCGAGAAGGAACTGACCGAAGCGCGCAAGAAACTGGCGCTGGGCGGTGGTGCCGCTGCCGGTGCGCCGGCCGAGAACGAGACCGTTGCCGGCGTCGGCTTCCTCGGCAAGGCCGTCTCCGGCGTGGCGCCGAAGGATCTGAAGCCGCTGGCCGATGCCGGCAAGTCGTCGCTCGGTTCCGGCGTCGTCGTCTTCGTCGGCGCCGGTGAGGACAACAAGGCCAGCGTCGTGGTCGCCGTGACCGACGATTTGCTCAGCCGCTTCAGCGCCGTCGACCTGGTGCGCGTCGCGTCCGCCGCGTTGGGCGGGCAGGGCGGCGGCGGTCGCCCGGACATGGCCCAGGCCGGCGGCCCCGATGCCTCGAAGGCCGGCGATGCGATTGCAGCGGTAAGGGCGGCGCTCGAGGCCGCCTGAAAGCCACCACATGAAGGTCCTCGTTCTCGGCGGCTATGGTCTGACCGGGGAAGCCCTTTCCGGCTTTCCGGCTTTCGCCGCGGTGCTCGCCATACTCAGGCTGATGGTCACCCGGCCCGAGATAGGATTCTAGCCCATTGCCTTCTGCTGGGCCCGGTTTGCGGCGGCTCAATCGGCCTTTTCGGTCCTGACGAAGCTCGCGCGCCCGGCGATGCGGGCCCACCAATCCCTGATCTCCGGAAACGTGGCCAGCGTTTCTCGCCCTTCGGCAACCTTGAGGAAATAGCCAATGACCGGCGCCGCATGCAGGTCGGCAAGGGTCAGTTGCGACCCCAGCAGCCACGGCCCCTCACTCTTCAGAGCCGTCAGCACCCGCAGCACCGTGTCGGCGTGGCGAAGCCCGCTGGCGATCAGTGCCTCGTCTGGCGCTTCCTTCTCCAGCCGCTCGACGGCGACATCCCAGACCATGGCGCGATAGCCGTAAGCGTCGAGCATGCCGATGATCTGGTTCAAGGTTGCGCGGGTGCGGGCGTCTTTTGGCTGCAGCGCCGGGCCGTCGAACGCCTCGTCGACATAGCGGGCGATTGCGCTGGTTTCGAACAGGCGAAACCCGTCATGCTCGAAGGCCGGGATGCGGCCGAACGGATGGTGCTCGAGATACCAGGCCGGAATGCCCTCCGTCGCGAAGACATCGACCGGCACGAGATCGTAGTCGATGCCCTTTTCCTCGAGCGCGAGGCGGACGATGCGCACATAGACGCTGTAGTCCGCCCCGTAGACGATGGGCTTGCCCATCGCGATTGCCGGTCAGGCCATCGCCTTCTGCAAATTCTCGTCGATCTTGTCGAGGAAGCCGGTGGTCGAGAGCCAAGGTTGGTCGGGGCCGATCAGCAGCGACAGGTCCTTGGTCATGAAGCCGCTCTCGACCGTCTGGATGCAGACCTTTTCCAGCGTCTCGGCAAAGCGTTTCAACTCGGCATTGTCGTCGAGCTTGGCGCGGTGGGCCAGCCCGCGCGTCCAGGCAAAGATCGAGGCGATCGAATTGGTCGAGGTCTCCTCGCCCTTCTGGTGCTGGCGGTAGTGGCGGGTGACGGTGCCGTGCGCGGCTTCGGCTTCCACCGTCTTGCCGTCCGGCGTCATCAGCACCGAGGTCATCAGGCCGAGCGACCCAAAGCCTTGCGCCACCGTGTCGGACTGCACGTCGCCGTCATAGTTCTTGCAGGCCCAGACATAGCCGCCCGACCATTTCAGGCTGGAGGCCACCATGTCGTCGATCAGCCGGTGCTCGTACCACAGCTTCTTCGCCTTGAACTCGGCCTCGAACTCCTGCTCGTAGACCTCCTGGAAGATGTCCTTGAAGCGGCCGTCATAGGCCTTGAGGATGGTGTTCTTGGTCGACAGATAGACCGGATAGTTGCGCAGCAGGCCGTAGTTCAGCGAGGCACGGGCGAACTCGCGGATCGACTCGTCGAGATTGTACATGGCCATGGCGACGCCGGCCGCCGGCGCGTCGAACACGTCGTGCTCGATAACCTGGCCGTCCTCGCCGACGAACTTGATCGTCAGCTTGCCCTTGCCGGGGAAGCGGAAATCGGTGGCGCGGTACTGGTCGCCGAAGGCGTGACGACCGACGATGATCGGCTTGGTCCAGCCGGGCACCAGGCGCGGCACGTTCTTCATGATGATCGGCTCGCGGAAGATGGTGCCGCCGAGGATGTTGCGGATGGTGCCGTTCGGCGACTTCCACATCTTCTTCAGCTTGAATTCCTCGACGCGCTGCTCGTCGGGGGTGATCGTCGCGCATTTCACGCCGACGCCGTGCTTCTTGATGGCGTTGGCCGCGTCGATGGTCACCTGGTCGCTGGTGGCGTCGCGGTGCTCGACGCCGAGGTCGTAATAGTCGAGCGTGAGGTCGAGATAGGGGTGGATCAGCTTGTCCTTGATGAACTGCCAGATGATGCGGGTCATCTCGTCGCCGTCGAGTTCGACGACCGGGTTCGCCACCTTGATCTTCGCCATGGAAAGAATGCCTCGTTGCTGGGGATATCGGAACGGCCTGCCCGCATGGCTTTCGGCCGGGGATGCGGCTCGTATATCAAAGCATTTTTGGCCGCGCAAACGGCGATCCGCACCGGCCGGTCCCACCGTGGCATCGGCCGTTCCTTGCGAGAGCTTCATTTTCGCGGCCGAATGTGGCAGGGGACGCTGAAATGCCGCAAACAGCAGTTCATTGACGACGATGTCAGCCGACGAAAATCCCAGCACCGCCGCCGCCGCCGGCCCGGCGATCATCCTCGTCGAACCGCAGCTCGGCGAGAATATCGGCATGGTCGCGCGCGCCATGGCCAATTTCGGCCTCGCCGAACTGCGCCTGGTCAATCCGCGCGATGGCTGGCCGAGCGAGAAGGCGCGCGCTGCCGCCAGCCGCGCCGACCATGTCATCGATGCCGTCAAAGTGTTCGACGATCTCGCCTCGGCGATCGCCGATCTCAATTTCGTCTTCGCCACCACGGCGCGGGAGCGCGACGGCTTTAAGGCCGTGCGCGGCCCGGTCGAAGCGGGCAGGGCGCTGCGGGCACGTCACACAGCCGGCCAGCGCACAGGCATCCTGTTCGGCCGCGAGCGTTTCGGGCTCTACAATGACGAAGTGGGTCTCGCCGACGAGATCGTCACCTTTCCCGTCGATCCGGCCTTCTCCTCGCTCAACATCGCCCAGGCAGCACTTCTGATGTCCTATGAATGGATGAAGTCCGGCCTCGAGGACGAGACCAAGACCAATTTCTCCGGCCCCGAAATGCTGCCGGCGACCAAGGAGCAATTGCACGGCCTGTTCGCCTATCTGGAAGGCGCGCTCGAAGCGCGCGGCTACTTTCGCCCGGCGCAGAAGAAGCCGAAGATGGTCGACAATCTGCGCGCGGTGCTGACGCGCGCCGGTTTCGCCGAGCCGGAACTCAAGGTGCTGCGTGGCATCATCTCGTCGCTGGACAGGTTTTCACCGGCGATGCCGCGCGGAGACGGTTCGCCTGGAGATGATCCAAGGCGGCTTCCTGCAGCGGCGCGAAACCAGTCGCCGGACAAGGAAGAATAGAACCGGTTAAACTTGAGGCTCGCCAGTAACCGAATCTTATTCGGTTTCGTCCATTGTCCCCAAAACTGGGGGTGTTGGATGTTTGCGTCCAGTATCGGTCGTTTGCGCTTCTTTCTTTACTCTGTCGCCGCGACGGTGGCGGAGATTGTGGCGATCGTTGTCTGCATCGCGGGAACGATCGGCTTCGAGGGGCTGATCAATTCGACACCCGGCCCGTCGCGGCAGGGTATGGCTGGCGTCATCCTGGTCATGTCTCTGGCGTTTGTGCTGCTGCGCGGCAACATCGCCTGGCGCCGCAGCCGCGACGCAAACGGACGCAGTTGGATCCTGTGGGCCTACATCGTGTTCTCCGCCATCTACGCAGTCTTGCAGGCAGGTACCATGCTGGTCATCGACCTCGGCAACCCAGACAGCGTGCCCGGCGGCTTGAACCTGCTAGGCCTTTCCATATTCGGCCTCTGGGTATCGATCCTGGTGGCAAAGCCGGCCGGCGGCGTCGATATCGACGAACTAACATTCGTCTTTGATTTCGATGGCGCCGTTCCCGCGCCTGCGGGCGGCGGCATGATGGCTGCGAGCGCTGCACCGACTGCCGCGCGCACCGCCGCGCCGGCCGCGGGCTCGGCACCGGTCGCCCAGCCGATCGGCCGGCCACGGCCCGCCGGCTTCGGCAAGCGCGGGCTCTGAACAGTCCCGGGAAGATTGGGTCTCCGCCCGGAACTGCACAAAACTTGCTGGCGTCCGCCACTTCAAGATCATGATCGTTCGCGATAGAAGCGCCATTGACCAAATCATGGGCCAGCCTCTTACCGTGGTCCCCAGCCTCTTCTCGTGATCAGATGACAGTGAACGATCGATCAAGCCACCGCCCGATCCTGATGTTCGATTCCGGCGTTGGCGGCCTCACCGTGCTGCGCGAGGCACGCGTGCTGATGCCCGATCGTCGCTTCGTCTATGTCGCCGACGACGCGGCTTTCCCTTATGGCGCCTGGGAGGAGCCGGCGCTCAGGGCCCATGTACTGGAACTGTTCGCAAGGCTGCTCGACCGGTTTGCGCCGGCCATTTCGGTGATCGCCTGCAACACGGCGTCGACGCTGGTCATCGATGCCTTGCGCGAGAGATTTCCCTGCCATCCTTTCGTCGGCATGGTGCCGGCGATCAAGCCGGCGGCGGAGCGCACGCGCTCCGGCCTGGTCTCGGTGCTGGCCACGCCCGGCACCGTCAAGCGCCAATACACGCGCGACCTGATCAGCAAATGGGCGTCGAAATGCCATGTGCGACTGGTCGGCTCCGACCGCCTGGCACCATTGGCTGAAATCTACATGCGCGATGGCTTCGTCGACGAAGAGGCCGTGCGCGCCGAGATCGCGCCGTGTTTCGTCGAGCGTGACGAGCTGCGCACCGACATCGTCGTGCTTGCCTGCACCCACTATCCCTTTCTGGCGAACCGCATGCGCAAGACGGCACCTTGGCCCGTCGACTGGCTCGATCCCGCTGAAGCGATCGCGCGCCGCGCCGTTTCGCTGCTCGCCGACATCGACCCAAACGGTCGCGGCGAGACCTTGCCGGAAGGCGCCGACCTTGCCGTCTTCACCTCGAACAGAACCGATTTCCCGACCCGCCGGCTGCTGCAGGGCTTTGGGCTGGCGATGTCATGATCGCCGGCACCGGGAACATCATCGGGGACGGCTGCGTTTTCCTCCCATTGCAAACGGGAGAACCGATCATGCCAGCCACCTCGAAAGCCCAGCAAATGGCCGCCGGCGCGGCACTGTCCGCCAAGCGCGGCGAGACGAAGAAGAGCGAGCTCAAAGGCGCATCGAAGGAAATGTACGAATCGATGAGCGAGAAGCAGCTCGAGGAATTCGCCGAGACCAAGCGCAAGGGGCTGCCCAAGAAGAAGCATTGAAGCGCCACACCAGAGGCATCAAAAAGCCCGCGGCCAAGACCGCGGGCTTCGATTGCGATTGTCAGTCCTCTGGGGCCGAAGCCGGGCTTACCAGCGCAACCAGCAGCGCTTTACCTTGTAGCGGATGACCTTCTTGTGGCCGTGCCGCCACACGACCTTCTTCTTGACCACGATGCGGCAGACCTGATGTGGCCGGTGGCCATGCCAATGCCGCGCCTGTGCCGGTTCCGGTACGGCAACGGACATCGATCCTGCCAGTACGGCTGCACCCACCAACGAAAGGAAGTACTTCTTCATGCGACTCCGGGCTCCTTTGGCTCCAGTCCCTTCATAATGCCGTTGGTGCAACCTCCCGCCCACATCCGGCATCGCACTCAACCCAAAGACGTTATGTTGTCGCCATCGCCGGCGCCAGCCGCGAGCTTGACACCGGTTAAATCTCCGTTTAACCAGCGCCCCAACACCGGGCCGCAATGCCCGGTCGTTTATTTTGCATGGCAAGACCTCAGGGAAATCAGGTTTTTCGTTTCCTTGGTCTTGTTTGAACTGACGTGTCCCGTGGGTTTTCCGTCGCGTTGCGTGGAAAACCCTGTCAGGTCTCGAAAACGGAGGCCAGAGGAGGGCGCGTTTCCTTCACCCGGACCATGAGGTTCCGGGTGGTTTGTTTTGAAAGGGAATGCGATGAGCAAGCGCGAATCCGCGAAGTACAAGATCGACCGCCGTCTTGGCGAAAATATCTGGGGCCGCCCGAAGTCCCCGGTCAACAAGCGTGAATACGGCCCCGGCCAGCACGGCCAGCGCCGCAAGGGCAAGCTTTCCGATTTCGGCCTGCAGCTGCGCGCCAAGCAGAAGCTGAAGGGTCACTATGGCGACGTTTCGGAAAAGCAGTTCCGCAAGGTCTATGAAGAGGCCGACCGCCGCAAGGGCGACACCTCGGAGAACCTGATCGGCCTGCTCGAGTCGCGTCTCGACGCGGTCGTCTACCGCGCCAAGTTCGTGCCGACCATTTTCGCCGCACGCCAGTTCGTCAACCACGGCCACGTCAACGTCAACGGCAAGCGCGTCAACATCGGCTCGTACCGCTGCAAGCCGGGCGATGTCGTGGAAGTGCGCGAGAAGTCGAAGCAGCTGGTGATCGTGCTGGAATCGGTTGGCCTCGCCGAGCGCGACGTGCCCGACTACATCGAAGCCGACCACAACAAGATGGTCGCGACCTTCGCGCGCATCCCCGGCCTGTCGGACGTTCCGTTCGCCGTGCAGATGGAACCGAACCTGGTCGTCGAATTCTATTCGCGCTGATCGGTTGGGTTCTGCGACACTATCGAAGGCCGCCCGTCGAGGCGGCCTTTTCTTTTGTGCATAGCGCCTTGCCAAAAACCGATTTCGATTTTCCGGCCGATGCGCTAATCCGGGCGCAACAGGGATTTGGGCCGACGCGCCATGAACATGCTGCCAGAAGCCGATTCACTTGAACCCGTTGCCGATGCCGAAGGCGGCTTTCATCCGCTGTTCGCCGATGTGCCGTCTTCCGTCGAGTTCAACAAGCTGCGCAAGCGGCTGCTCAGGCTCACCCGCCAGGCGATCGACGATTTCGCGATGGTCAGGCCCGGCGACCGCTGGCTGGTGGCCTTGTCCGGCGGCAAGGATTCCTACGGCCTGCTCGCCGTGCTGCTCGACCTCAAATGGCGCGGGTTGCTGCCGGTCGAGCTCTTGGCCTGCAATCTCGACCAGGGCCAGCCGAATTTCCCGAAGCACATATTGCCTGACTATCTCGACAGAAACGGCATACCGCACCGCATCGAGTATCAGGACACCTATTCGGTGGTCACCGACAAGCTGCCCGAGGGCAGCACCTATTGTTCGTTGTGTTCGCGGCTGCGGCGCGGCCATCTCTACCGCATCGCGTGCGAGGAGGGCTGCTCGGCATTGGTGCTCGGCCACCATCGAGAGGACATTCTCGAAACCTTCTTCATGAACCTGTTCCATGGCGGCCGTCTCGCCGCCATGCCGCCAAAGCTGCTCAACGACGAAGGCGATGTCATGGTGCTGCGGCCGCTTGCCTATAGCGCCGAGGCCGATCTCGAGAAATTCGCAGCCGCCATGAAATTCCCGATCATCCCTTGCGACCTCTGCGGCAGCCAGGAAGGCCTGCAGCGCAACGCCATGAAGGCGATGCTGGACGAGCTGGAAAAGGGCATGCCCGGCCGCAAGGACACGATGATCCGCGCCATGGCCAATGTGCGGCCATCGCATCTGCTCGACCGAAACCTGTTCGATTTCGCCGCTCTCAACGAAGCTCCAGATCTCCGGCAAGACAATCCTGATGACATTTGACGACAAAGCGATCGACTGGCTCGCCGACCTTCTGTCCGACGTGGCCAAAGCCGAGATCATGCCGCGCTTTCGCCGGCTGGGCGAGGGCGACATCCGCCAGAAGACATCCGCCGCCGACCTGGTTACGGAGGCCGACGTCAATGCCGAGCGGCTGATCACCGCAAGGCTGCGCGAACACTACCCGCAAGCGATGATCGTCGGCGAGGAAGCCTGCTCCGACAATCCGGCGCTGCTTGGCGGCCTCGGCGATGCCGATCTCGCCTTCGTCATCGATCCGGTCGACGGCACCTTCAACTTCGCCTCCGGCGTGCCGCTGTTCGGCGTCATGCTGGGTGTCGTGGTCAAGGGCGAGACGGTCGCCGGCATCATTCATGATCCGGTCGGCAAGGACTGGCTGATCGGCGCCAGGGGCGCCGGCAGCCATATCCGTCACGCCCGTGGCAGCCTGGAGAAGGTGCACGTTGCGGAGCCGGTGCCGATCTTACAGATGACCGGCGCGGTATCATGGCAATACATGCCGGAGCCGGAACGCTCCCGTCTGGCACGCAACCAGACCAAGTCGCTCTCGCAATTCGGCTATCGCTGCGCGGCGCACGAATACCGCCTGCTGGCCAGCGGCCACGCCCATTTCGTCGTCTACGCCAAGCTGATGCCGTGGGACCATCTGGCCGGTGCGCTGATCCATACAGAGGCCGGCGGCCATGCCGCGCGCTTCGACGGCAGCCCCTACCGGCCTTCGCATCTCGACGGTGGCCTGCTCGTTGCACCCGACAGGCAGAGCTGGCAGGAGTTGCGCCGCGAACTCTGGGCCGAATAGGCGTGAACCCTCGGTCCGCACTTGTCGCAGCGGTCCTTGCCATCGCCCTTGTTGCCGGTTCCAGCGAAGCAGGAGCGCAAGAACGCGCCTGTCACAGCCCCGATCCCGTCGACACCTTGAAAGAGATGTCGGCCGCCATCTATGCTTGCTGGAAGCCGCCGCCCGGGACCGCCGGCATGTCCCTGACATTGCGGTTCTCGCTCCGCCGAAACGGCACGCTCATCGGCAAGCCGCGCGCAACCTTTTCCGATCTGGGAACCGACAGCGCGTTGAACCGGGCCTTCGTGGCTTCCGTCCTCAAGGCACTCGACGAGGCTCTGCCTCTGCCCCTTTCGGACAGCATGGGCGGCGCAATCGCAGGGCGTATGCTTGCCCCTCGCTTCACGGCAACCTTTGAAAGGGCCTCGTGAAGCGTGTCGCCCAAAAGTGCGCAGCGGTTTTGGGACAACGACACGCACAAAACAAAAACTTAGAGCGCGCCCGCGCGCATCAAACGGGTGGGTTGTGCGGCTGGAACATCTTGCCGCGCTCGGCGATGAAGATCATCAGCAAGGCCGCGACCGATACGCTGCAGAAGCCGGCGGCTAAAGGCGTCACCGTGCCGTTGAAGGCCTGGCCGATCAGCGTGCCGAGGATGCCGCCGAGGAAGGTCTGCATGAAGCCGAGAATGGATGATGCCGTGCCGGCCAACTGCCCGAGCGGCTCTATGGCCAAAGCGTTGAAGTTGGCGCCGAGCGCACCGAACGGCACCATCGCGCAGGCAAAGAAGGCGATGAACAGCCAGAGCGGCATCTTCATTTCCAGGGACACCAGCAGCCACGCAAGGCTGATCACCAGGAACAGCAGCAGCGCGCTCTGCGACAGCCGGCGCATGCCGAAGCGGCCGACGAGGCGTGAGTTCAGATAGTTGGAAAAGGCGAGCACCGCCGCGACACCGGCGAAGATGACCGGGAACATCTCGCCGACATTGAACACGTCGACATAAATCTGCTGGGCCGAGGCGATGAAGCCGAACATGGCGCCGAAGATGAAGGTGCTGGCGAAGGCATAGCAGAGCGCGATGCGGTTGGTGAGCACGATGCGAAAACCGCCGACGATGGATGCGGCCGTCAGCGGCCGGCGATACTCGGGATGCAGCGTTTCGGGCAGGCGCAGCAGCGACCAGGCGGACACGATCAGCGCGCCGGCCGCCATGGTGATGAAGATCCAATGCCAGGAGGCAAACAGCATGATGAACTGGCCGATACCCGGCGCCACCACCGGAATGGCCATGAACACCATGAAGATCAGCGACATGACCTCGGCCATGCGCCTGCCGTCGAACGTATCGCGCACGATCGAGACGGCGATGACGCGCGTGGCGGCCGCACCAATGCCTTGCACCATCCGGAGCAGAAGCAGCGTCGCGAAAGACGGGGCGATTGCTGCCGCGCCGGCCGCGAGCACATAGATGATCAGCCCGGCGACAAGCGGAGGGCGGCGCCCGAAACGGTCGGAGATCGGCCCGAAGAAAAGCTGTCCGCCGCCGAAGCCGAGAATGTAGGCGGTGATCACATATTGGCGATGATTCTCATTGATGACGCCGAGCGAGGCGCCGATCTGCTGCAGCGCCGGTAGCATGATGTCGATGGCTAAGGAGTTGAGCGCCATCAGCGCCGCGCACAACGCGATGAATTCCCAGCGCGGAATAGGCAGGCTGCCTGTCTGCTGCGGCGCTTCAACCTGCTTGTCCACGGCAAAGTCCGATCTTTCAAACGAGTAAGCGCCGGAGAACCGGCGCATTGGCTCGTCTCATTCCCGAGGCCCGGGAGTTAGAATTGCCGAGGTGGGGGCAGCCCCGAACGCTTTAGTGCATGTCGTCCAATGCACTAGCCGAAATCAGGCGGCGCCTTTGACGCTGACGCCTTTTTCGACGAGGAACGTCTGCAGTTCACCCGCCTGGAACATCTCGCGCACGATGTCGCAACCACCGACGAACTCGCCCTTGACGTAGAGCTGCGGAATGGTCGGCCAGTTGGAATATTCCTTGATGCCCTGGCGCAATTCCGCCGAGTCGAGCACGTTCACGCCTTTGTAGTCGGCCCCGATATAGTCGAGGATCTGGACCACCTGGCCGGAGAAGCCGCACTGCGGAAAACCGGGCGTGCCCTTCATGAAGAGCACCACGTCGTTGCTCTTCACTTCGCTGTCGATGTAGTCGTTGATACCGCTCATGGAGAATCCTTTCACGCCTGTGGGAGTCAGGCTCGAAACATAGCCATCAAATAAACCCATAGGTTGACCGAAACAAGATGTTTGCGCCGCCGCCGCGGAAATGGCGCAAAGGATCGCCGATGTTGGGCCAAGCATCTGAGCCAACTGCTTTCTCAGGGGCGTGATGAAAAGACGATATGGCGCCGCGATCCTGATCGCCATCCTGCTGGTGGCAATGGCTCTGGCCTGGTGGTCGAGGCGCCCCGCGCCGCTGCCGCTGGTCGTCGGCGGCGAACTGCCGGCACCGTGCCGGGATGTCGGCTTCGAGGCCGTGTCCTATGTCGTCTGCGAGATCGACCTTCGCACCAACAGCATCGGCGTCTTCCATGACGGCGCCGATGGCAAGCCCTTCGGTTCGCTGCAGGCTTTCGTCAAGGCGATGGCGGGTGAGGGCAGGCCGGTGCTGCTCGCCATGAATGGCGGCATGTACCATGAAGACCTGACGCCGGTCGGCCTTCTGACAGAGGATCGCATTCAAAAATCGCCGCTCAACCTCGCCGACGGCGAGGGCAACTTCTTCCTCAAGCCGAACGGCGTGTTCCTGATCGGCAAGGATGGCAAGGCGGCGGTCATGGAGGCGACCGCCTATGCCGCCGCCAGGCCGGATGTGGCGTTTGCCACGCAATCCGGGCCGATGCTGGTCACCGACGGCCAGATTCACCCGCGCTTCGAGCCGAACGGCACGTCGCGCTACATCCGCAACGGTGTCGGCGTGCGCGACGGCAATACGGTCGTGCTGGCAATCTCGCGCTCGGCGGTCAGCCTTGGCAGCTTCGCACGGCTGTTTCGCGACGCGCTCGGCTGCCCCAACGCGCTGTTTCTCGACGGCGCGGTCTCGGCGCTGTCGGGTGGCGAGCGGATGATCGTCGGCGGACATTATCCGGCGGGGCCGATCATCTCCGTCTCGGCGAAGAGACCTGCGGCCGGGTAGCCTCCCAAAGAAAAGCCTTCGTCTGCCCTGTCCGGCGTCAATTGGCCGCTGCCGAATATAGCTATAGCTAAATCTTGAAGCATACGCTATCCTCGCCGCGATCTGGAGGAACGCAGGCATGCACGAAACGAAATCCTTGCTGGAGCGAAAGCTCGATCGAAGGCTGCTTCTGGCCGGTGGCCTTATGGCTGCCGGCGGCACGGCGGTCGCGGCGAGTGCCGCCCGCGGGCAGACAAGCCACGCCGGTCACGAGATGCCGGCGGCCGCTGCCGCTGAAGCGCAGCCGGCGCATCTCTCGGCCCATGGTTCGATGATCACGGTCGGCGAGGTCGATGACGCCCGCAACGGCTTCGATCCGTCGAAGCTGCTGAGCGACTGGTATACCGGGACGGTGTCGACACTGCCGGACGGGCGGACGCTTCGCACCTTCGAGGTCACGGCCGAGGACAAGGAGATCGAGATCGCGCCGGGCATCATGTTCCCGGCCTGGACCTACAATGGCCGTGTGCCGGGACCGACTTTACGAGCGACCGAGGGCGAGCGGCTGAGGATCGTCTTCCGCAACCAGGGCTCGCATCCGCATTCGATGCATTTTCACGGCATCCATGCCGCGCGCATGGACGGCGTTCCGGGCGCCGGCCTGATCGGGCCGGGCGAGGAGTTCGTCTACGAGTTCGATGCCAGGCCGTTTGGCTGTCATCTCTACCACTGCCACGCCCTGCCGCTGAAGCGGCACATCCAGAAGGGCATGTACGGCGCCTTCGTGATCGACCCCGATCCGGCCCGGCATCCGGAGCACGAAGCGGTCGCCCGCTCGCGCCTGCTCGGCACGCCCGAGAATGCCGGCTGGCAGGAATTCGTCATGGTCATGAATGCCTTCGACACCAACTTCGACAATGAGAATGAGGTCTACGCCGTCAACACGGTCGCTCACGCCTATGCGAAGAAGCCGATCCGGGTGATGAAGGACAAGCCGGTCCGCATCTATCTCGTCAATGTCGTCGAGTTCGACCCGATCAACTCCTTCCACCTGCATGCCAATTTCTTCGACTACTACAATCAGGGTACGACGCTCACGCCCACGCTCAAGACGGTCGACTTGATCACCCAGTGCCAGGCCGAGCGCGGCATCCTCGAGTTCCATTTCCGGGAGCATGAGCCAGGGCTCTACATGTTCCATCCTCACCAGTCGGAATTCACTGAACTCGGCTGGTCCGGCATGTTCGACGTCGTGGAGGCCGTGTCGTGACCGATCTGGGCCGGACTTCTGCCGACACGCGCGCCGACCGCCCAAGGTCGGCCTATCTGCTCTGGGTCGCGCTGCCGCTCGTCGTGCTCGGGCTGGCCATCGCCTGGCTGGTCTCCTCGGACCCGCTGTCGAGCTTCCGCAATGGCGCGCCGGCGGTCGAGAACCTCACTTTCGAGCGGACGATCCTGGGCGCGGACGGCATCCGCGTTCTCATCCGCGCCGGCGGATCGGAACCGATGACCATCGCGCAGGTCCAGGTCGACGATGCCTACTGGCAGTTCACGCAGGATCCGCCGGGACCGATCGCGCGCGGCGCCACGGCCTGGATCAGCCTGCCATATCCCTGGGTGCTAGGAGAGGCGCATGCGATCAACGTCGTGACCAGCACCGGGACGACGTTCCGGCATGAGATCGCCGTCGCCGTACCAACGCCGACACGCGATTCGCTGAGCTTCGCCGCGCAGGCGGTGCTTGGCGCCTTCGTCGGCATCCTGCCGGTGGCGATCGGCCTGATGTTCTATCCCGCGCTCCGCGGCGTTGGACGCAGCGGCATGGACTTCCTTCTGTCGCTCACTGTCGGGTTGCTCGCCTTCCTGTTCGTCGATGCCCTGGAGGATGCGTTCGAACTGGCCGGCGAGGCCGCCGCCCTGTTCCAGGGACCGACGATGATCGTTCTCGCCGCCACGGCCAGTTTCCTTCTGCTGATGGCTGCGGGCCGGCGGAGCGGAACGCCGACCGGCCTGGCTTTGGCCACCTTCATCGCGCTCGGCATTGGCTTGCACAATCTCGGCGAAGGGCTGGCGATCGGCGCCGCCTTCGCCTCGGGCGCTGCGGGGCTGGGCACCTTTCTCGTGCTCGGCTTCACACTGCACAACATCACCGAGGGTATCGGCATTGCCGCCCCGATCCTGAAGCAACGGCCGCCATTGCGGACCTTCGCCGCGCTGACGCTGCTGGCGGGCGGCCCCGCCGTGATCGGCCTGTGGATCGGCAGCCTTGCCTATGCCCCGCAATGGTCGGCGCTGGCGCTGGCGGTCGGCGCCGGGGCAATCCTGCAGGTGATCGTCGAGCTCGTGTCGATGCAGCTTCGCCAGCGGACCGACGGCACGCGCGCCTTGCTCGCACCGGCCGCGATGGCTGGTTTGGCGGCCGGAGTTGGCTTCATGTACCTCACGGCGATGCTGGTAAAGATCTGAACAGCGCCGGTCTCGAGGTTCAGTCGGGCACGCTGGTTTGTAGGGCCAGCGCATGCAGCACGCCGCCCATATTGCCCTTCAGCGCGTCATAGACCATCTGGTGCTGCTGGACGCGGCTCTTGCCGCGAAAGCTCTCGGCCACCACTTCGGCCGCATAGTGGTCGCCGTCGCCGGCGAGGTCGCGAATCGTCACCTTGGCGTCCGGGATGCCTTCCTTGATCAGCCGTTCGATGTCGTGCGCGTCCATTGCCATGGCAAAATCCTAGTGAGAGTCGGGGTGAGCCTAAAGCCTTTCTCGTTCGGATTGAAGCAGTTCCGTCCGCCAGCGCCAAAGACCAATGAAGGCTCAGGTAATGTCCTGATCTGGAGGAACCGCGTCATCCGCGGGCATATCCTCGCGTGTCGAGAAGGCGCGGCCAAGGCTGAAGGTCAGCACATAAAGCGGAACGTTGATCACAACATTGACGATGGGAAGAAAACTCGTCCACTGCCAGAGCGGCGAGAAAAACGCCTGGCCATAGCCGTCGCAGACGAGCGAGGAGCCATACGCCCACAGCACGCCGATGACGACGGTAACGGCAAAAAGCTTGACGCGGGTGACGATGTGCCGTGCCCTCGCCGGTTCCGGTGCAAGCCGTTGCCAGAAAACCAGGCACAGGATCGGCACTGCATAGACGAGGCTCTGGACGGCCAACATCAAAATCGTGCCGTTGGCCGCGGCAAGAAACTCCGCCCGCGTTTCCAGGCGGGGGCAAACTTCGCTTCCGGTCGTCGACAGCAGGAAAAAGACGAACGGTCCGAGAAACCAGAAGAAGAACAGCGACGGCCAGAAGACAACTGCAAGCAGCGCCCGGACGGCCAGCTTGGTGGTCAAATGGCCTGATCCATGAAGCGCGGGAACCAGCCTTCGTGAGCGGCTATCAGGTCGCTGACCGGGATCGCGCGTGCTTCGCCGAGTTTCAGGTCGCGGCCGCCAGTCGAGCCGATCCACGGCGCGAAGATGCCGAGCTTGCCCTGGTCTTGACGAATCTTGTCCCATTCGCCGCTCTGCGGGTCGATGGACAGCGTCAGCAGATAGCGGCCCTGATCCTCGCCGAACCAGACCGGGATGGGGTCGGTGCCGGTAAGCCCGGGAACGGTGGCGCCGATGCCCGACGCCATCGCCATTTCGGCCAGCGCCACGGCGATGCCGCCATCGGAGACGTCATGCGCCGCGGTCACCACGCCGGAAGCGATCAGCGCGCGCACATGATCGCCGACGCGCTTTTCATGCTCGAGGTCGACCGGCGGCGGCGGGCCGTCCGCGCGGCCATGGATGTCGCGCATATAGACGGACTGGCCGAGATGGGTTCCCCACATGGACGGCGCACCGACCAGTATGATCATCTGGCCTTCGGCGGCAAAGCCGATCCGCGCCATCTTCGACCAGTCGGCGATCAGCCCGACGCCGCCGATGGTCGGTGTCGGCAGGATGCCGCGGCCGTTGGTTTCGTTGTAGAGCGAGACGTTGCCGGAGACGATCGGGAAGCCGAGCGCGCGGCAGGCGTCGCCGATGCCTTTCACCGCGCCGACCAACTGGCCCATGATCTCGGGCCGTTCCGGATTGCCGAAATTGAGATTGTCGGTGGCGGCCAGCGGCAGCGCGCCGGTGGCGGTCAGGTTGCGCCAGCATTCGGCCACCGCCTGCTTGCCGCCTTCATACGGGTCGGCCTCGCAATAGCGCGGTGTCACGTCGGAGGAGAAGGCGAGCGCCTTGGTCGGATGGCCCTCGACACGGACAACGCCGGCGTCACCGCCTGGAAGCTGCAGCGAATTGCCCTGGATCAGCGTGTCGTACTGCTCCCACACCCAGCGGCGCGACGACAGGTCCGGCCCGCCAAGCATCTTGAGCAAGGCATCGGCGACATCCGCTTTTGGCGCGTCGCCTGCAGCCAGCGGCGCTGGCTTCTTCGGCTCGACCCACGGACGATCGTACTCGGGCGCCTGGTCGCCGAGATCCTTGATCGGCAGATTGGCGACCTCATTGCCCTGGTGAATGACGCGGAAACGCAAATCGTCGGTGGTCTTGCCGACGATGGCGAAGTCGAGACCCCATTTGTGGAAGATCGCCTCGGCTTCCTTCTCTTTTTCCGGGCGCAGCACCATCAGCATGCGCTCCTGGCTCTCCGACAGCATCATCTCATAGGCGCTCATGCGCTCCTCGCGCACCGGCACTCTGTCGAGGTCGAGCTCGATGCCGAGGTCGCCCTTGGCACCCATCTCGACCGCCGAACAGGTGAGGCCGGCCGCACCCATGTCCTGGATGGCGATGACCGCACCGGACGCCATCAGTTCGAGGCAGGCTTCGAGCAGGCACTTTTCGGTGAAGGGATCACCGACCTGTACGGTCGGGCGCTTCTCCTCGATCTTGTCGTCGAATTCGGCCGACGCCATGGTGGCGCCGCCGACGCCGTCGCGGCCGGTCTTGGCGCCGAGATAGACGACCGGCAGGCCGACGCCCTTGGCCTCGGACAGGAAGATGGCGTCCGTCTTGGCCAGGCCGGCGGCAAAGGCATTGACCAGGATGTTGCCATTGTAGCGGGCGTCGAAATTGACCTCGCCGCCGACCGTCGGCACGCCGAAGGAATTGCCGTAGCCGCCGACGCCGGAAACCACACCGGCGACCAGATGGCGGGTCTTGGGATGGTCCGGCGCGCCGAAGCGTAGCGCGTTCATCGCCGCTACCGGCCGCGCACCCATGGTGAAGACGTCGCGCAAAATGCCGCCGACGCCGGTCGCCGCCCCCTGGTAGGGCTCGATGTAGGACGGATGGTTGTGGCTCTCCATCTTGAACACGACGCAATCGCCGTCACCAATGTCGACCACACCGGCATTCTCGCCCGGACCCTGGATGACCTGCGGTCCGGTGGTGGGCAGCGTGCGCAGCCACTTCTTCGAGGATTTGTAGGAACAGTGCTCGTTCCACATCGCCGAGAAGATGCCAAGTTCGGTGAAGCTCGGCTCGCGCCCGACCAGATCGAGGATGCGCTGGTATTCGTCGGGCCTCAGCCCATGCGAGGCGATGAGTTCCGGGGTGATCGGCACGGAATTGGAAATGGTCATGGGCGGCGATTTGTATCCGTGGGAGCGGGGATTTTGAGTCCCCTCTTATCGCAAGCTTCCGCGCGATACACCCCATCGAATGACGAAAAACGCCGGAAAACCACAGGCTGGCGCTTGCTCGCTGGCAGGCTTGGCGGAGGGCGGGGGCGAAATCAGGAAAAACTGTCGTAGCCGGCGCGGCCTTCGTCGAGCAGTCGCCGAATGACCGCGACGCCGCCGGCGACATCCTTGCTCTGCCTTGGCTGCGAAACGCCGAAACGGACACCGTGGAAGACCTGCTCGGAGCGGCCGGCCTTGAACTCGTCCTCGTCGTCGATGAGCACGCCATGCTCGAGGCAGGCATTCTTGAAAGTGCCGGACAGCCAGGGATCGGGCAAGGTAAGCCAGACGAAAGGCACGCTGTCCCTGGCCTTGACGTCGAAACCGGCAAGCGTCTCGCGCACGATGGCGATGCGCGCGCCGATTTCGGCGATGCAGCGCTTGCGGATATCGCTGGCCTGGCCTGACAGCACCAGCCTTGTGCCGACCTCGGCCAGCAGGAAGGGGAGGCCGCCGGTCATCATCTTGTGGGCGACGCGGATGCGATGGCGGTAGGCCGGCGGACAGGCGAGCCAGCCGCCGCGAACGCCGGCAGCCACAGATTTCGACAGCCCGCCGGCAACGATGGTTCTTTCAGGCGCATATTCCGCGAGCAGCGGCGTCGGATCGTCGGTCAGGTCGCCGTAAAGATCGTCCTCGATCAGCACGACATTGTACTCACGGGCGACGCGCGCGATCGCCTGCCGGCGATCCGCCGACAGCGTCACCAGCGTCGGATTCTTGGCCGTCGGCATCAAAAACATCATCTTCGGGTGCTTTTGCGCGCAGACGCGCTCGAAATCATCGGGATCGATACCGCCCTCGTCGGACGCCACCAACGCGGTCCTGCGGCCGATCAGGCCGGCGCTGCGCGAGATCTGCGAATAGGTGAGGTGCTCGAAGGCGACATAGTCACCGGGCGTGGTCAGCGCGGCGATGGCGGCCATCACCGCTGCATGGGTGCCGAGCGTCGGCACGATGGCATCGGCGGCCGGCTTGAACGAGTTCCGCGACAGCCAGCGGGCGCCGGCCTGGTACCAGCGCGCCGGGAAATCTCGCGTGTAGCTCGAAATGTCGTACGGATGCTCCTGCGCTATGCGCGACAGCACTTCGGCGATGATGGCGCCCTGACCGATGTCGGGCGCGGCCGTGCTGTCGAAGCGCAGCTTGCCGCTCGGCGCGTCGATAAAGCGCGTGCCCTGCACATCGGGCGGCGAGAGATCGGACTTCGTTTCAGACTGCTGGGCGAGCACGTAGGTGCCGCGGCCGACCTCGCCGCTGACCAGCCCGCGCTCGCGCAGCAACTGGTAGGCCCGGCCGATGGTGCCGACGGTGGTGCCGATATCGTAGGCGAGGTCGCGCTGCGGCGGCAGTTTTGCCCCGGCGTCGATGACGCCGCGATCGATATCTGACTCAATGCTGTCAGCAAGACGCTGGTAGAGAGGGCCGGAGCCGGCGGTGAGATCGGGAAGCCAATTTGTCATGGTGACAATTTTGTATATTGCACCGATCAATGAGTCAATCCATATCGAAGATGCACAGAAATAGGTACAATTGCAACACTTGGCAGAATGACAATGGATACAATCGAGACAATTCGCTACGCGGGAACTGAATGGATCGGGCAGACGCAACGCCCGTCGGCACGGCCGACCCACGGCCGCCGTCTCATGCGTATGGTCCGCTCGCTCACCATGTGGGTCGCCAGGCTGCTGGAGCGCCGGCGCAGCCGGCTGGCTTTGCTGGAAATGACCGACGAGCAGCTCAAGGACATCGGCGTTTCGCGCTGCGATGCCCATCGCGAAGGCCTGAGGCCGTTCTGGGATTGAGCTCTGCCGGGCTCGCACCTTCCGCGCAGGTCTAGCGGGCTTTTGATCCCCTGGCGCGCGCCACAGCGTGGTCGGCCAGGACGGCGATGATGCACAGCACCAGAAAAAGTCCGGTCGCGGCCAGCGCCGAAACATTGACGCTGGCCGCGCCGTTCTTGGCAACGTCGAGGAACGGGTAGGGGCACTTCGCCGGCGAACGGCGCCCGCGCCAGCGCATAGATCAGGTAGGCGATCGGATAAACCATCCACCAGGAAATGTCGCTCCAGCGCGTCGTGCCGTCGGCGCCGGCGATAAGCCACCACAGCACGAACAGCGCCGGCGTCACATAGTGCAGCAGGACGTCGCAAAGCAGGAACAGCCCCTGCGGCTGCCAAAGCTGCGCCAGAACCGTTGCGTAGACGATGAAGACCAGCGTGATGGCGATCGCCACGCCGGCTCGTATCCGTGGCCCGGCAAAGGCCGGCAGCCAGGCATAGCCGCTGGACGACAGCAGCGAGGTGTGGACGAGCACCGCGCCGATGTTGGTCAGGATGGTGAAGAAGCTGAACAGGAAGACGATGGAGCCAAGCAGGCTGCGGCCGGCTTCCATTGACGCCGGGATGGTGATGCAGAACTGCAGGACAAGCCCGGCCAGACCGATGACCAGCCCGGCGATCTGCAGGAAGCGGCCCATTGCCCTATGCGGCCGCCGCACAGGAGGAATTGCCCGTCTGCCAGCGGGCGATGTCCGAGCCGATGCGGGCGCCAAGCGGGTCGGCCATCAGCGGACCGAACACGTCGACCCGGCTCGAATTGCCCTGCGCCTGCACCACCAGCAACGGCTTGCCGCCATAGTGCTTGGCCGGAACCAGCAGGAAGCGCGGCGTGCCGCTGAACGAATTCAACTCGTTGGCCATCTGATAGGATTTGAAGGCCGGATCCTTGCTAGCGATCCAGCATTTGTGGGCGGCGATCGCCACCTGTTCCATGGCAAGCAGCGACGCGCTCTTGCCCGACGGGACCGGTGTGCTCTTCGGGCTCGACTGGCAGGAGGTTAGCGCAAGACCGGCGGCCAAGAGAGCAAGGTGAGCAATCGTCAGTCTCATGGTCAGGCCGCCCTGTCTCGCGTTCAGAAGGGATTCTTCAGGTGAAAAAAATCAGGCGGCGATGCCGAGGGCACCTTCGAACAACGCCCGGCCGTCGCTGCCGCCATGCGCCGCCTCGATCAGGTTCTCGGGATGCGGCATCAGGCCCAGAACATTGCCCTTGTCGTTGATGATGCCAGCAATATCGTTGATCGAGCCGTTGGGATTGGTGCCTTCGGCGTAGCGGAACACCACCTGTCCTTCGCCTTCGATGCGGGCCAGCGTCTCGGCATCGGCGAAGTAATTGCCGTCGTGGTGCGCCACCGGCGAGCGGATAATCTGGCCCGGCTGGTAGCGGCGGGTGAACATGGTGTTGGCGTTGTCGATCTTGAGCTTCACCTGCCGGCAGACGAATTTCAGCGACGAATTGCGCATCAAGGCGCCGGGCAGCAGGCCAGCTTCGACCAGGATCTGGAAGCCGTTGCAGACGCCGATGACCATGACGCCCTTGGCCGCCTTTTCGGCAACCGCCCGCATGACCGGCATGCGCGCGGCGATCGCGCCGCAGCGCAGATAGTCGCCGAACGAAAAGCCGCCAGGAATGGCGATCAGGTCGACATCCGGGATTTCGGTGTCGGTCTGCCAGACGGTGGCCGGCGCCTTGCCGGAAATCTTGGTCAGCGCCGCGATCATGTCGCGGTCGCGGTTGAGGCCAGGCAGGAGGACGACGGCTGATTTCACCTCAGGCGATCTCCACAGCGTAATTCTCAATCACGGTGTTCGCCAGAAGCTTGTCGCACATGGCCTTGAGATCGGCCTCGGCCTTGGCCGTGTCGGTCTCGGCGAGCTCGACGTCGAACACCTTGCCCTGGCGCACCTGGCCGACGCCGTCAAAACCCAGCCCGGACAGCGCATGTTCGATCGCCTTGCCTTGCGGGTCGAGCACGCCGTTCTTGAGGGTGACGGTGATACGGGCTTTCATCGATGCTCCTGAGAAATCAATACGGTCTGCGCCGGGCTCGCCGTTACAGGCAAGCCCGGTTTGGTAATTAGTGCTTCATGCCCTTGGGCGGCTCGCTGGACGCGACCAGCACTGGCCCGGTCGGGCGCGGCGGCTCGTTCTCGTTCATGATGCCGAGGCGGCGGGCAACTTCCTGATAGGCTTCGACCAGCCCGCCCATGTCGCGGCGGAAGCGGTCCTTGTCGAGCTTGTCCTGCGTCGCCACGTCCCACAGCCGGCAGGAATCGGGCGAGATCTCGTCGGCGACGACGATGCGCATCATGTCACCCTCGAACAGGCGGCCGCACTCGATCTTGAAGTCGACGAGCTGGATGCCGACGCCCATGAACAGGCCGGAGAGGAAGTCGTTGACGCGGATGGCCAGCGCCATGACGTCGTCGATCTCCTGCGGGCTTGCCCAGCCGAAGGCGGTGATGTGCTCTTCCGACACCATCGGATCGTCGAGCGCGTCGGCCTTGTAATAGAATTCGATGATCGAGCGCGGCAGCACGGTGCCTTCCTCGATGCCGAGGCGCTTGGCCAGCGACCCGGCGGCGACGTTGCGCACGACCACTTCGAGCGGGATGATCTCGACTTCCTTGATCAGCTGCTCGCGCATATTGAGCCGGCGGATGAAGTGGGTGGGAATGCCCATCCGGTTGAGATGGTTGAAGATGTGCTCGGAAATGCGGTTGTTGAGCACGCCCTTGCCGTCCACGACCTCGTGTTTCTTCTTGTTGAAGGCGGTGGCGTCGTCCTTGAAAAACTGGATCAGCGTCCCCGGCTCAGGGCCCTCATAGAGGATCTTGGCCTTGCCTTCATAAATGCGGCGGCGATTTTTCATCTGATTTTTTCTCTGGATTTCCGGGCAGGCGGCAAGCGACCAGTTCCTCTCCGTCTGCCTAAATTAGTGTACAGACGGCGGTGTTCAATGCCGGTGTCTATCCCAATCGCACTGTTTGCTCAATCGGCAAATCCTTTCAATCAACCGGTTTCGGGACCGAAATGCCGCAGCGCAGCAAATGATGTAGCATATTGACCGGCCCGCGGCCTTTTGGTTTGTGCTTCGGCAACACACATATTCACCGCCAACGAATCGGATTTGACCCGGAGGGACGCCATGAGCAGCATGAAAGACCGCGAAGAGGGCTTCGAGCGCAAATTCGCCTTCGATGAGGAACTCCGCTTCAAGGCTTCGGCCCGCCGCAACAAGGCACTTGGCCTGTGGGCAGCCTCGAAGCTCGGCAAGTCGGGCGCCGATGCCGAAACCTATGCCAAGGAAGTGGTCGTGGCCGACATCGAGGAAGCCGGCGATCATGACGTTTTCCGGAAGATCCGCGCGGATTTCGATGCGGCCGGCGTTGCCCAGTCCGATCATCAGATCCGCCGCACCATGGATGAGTTGATGGCGCAGGCGATCGAGCAGATCAAGAACACCTAGAGCATGATCCCGAAAAGTGGAGGCCGGTTTTCGGAAAAGATCATGCTTCGATAGAGCCTTTATCTGGACCAATCGACCGCCCGGCCCGGCCGGGCGGTTTTTCTTTGCCTTTGCCGCCGTTTCCGGCTGAAACTGCGATTGCTAACAAGGAAAGAGCTGATGTCCCTGAAATCACGCCTTGCGGCGGATGAAACGCTGTTCACCGCATGGTCTGGAGTTCCGGACGCGCTCACGGTGGAGATCGTCGCCAAACAGGGCTTCGATGCCGTCACGCTCGACATGCAGCATGGCGGCCATCACGAGGACAGCGTGCTGCGCGGCCTGGTGCCGGTGCTCGCCGCCAACAAGCCGGCGCTGGTGCGCATCCCGGTCGGCCGTTTCGACATGGCGAGCCGGGCGCTCGATTTCGGCGCTGAGGCGGTGATCGCGCCGATGGTGAATTCGGTGGCCGATGCCAGGCTTTTCGCTGCCGCGATGAAATACCCGCCAATGGGTGAGCGCTCCTGGGGGCCGACCTACGCCTTCCCGCGCCACGGCAAGGGCGACCATGCCGAATGGCTGCGCGACACCAACCAGCGCACGATGGCGTTTGCGATGGTCGAAACGCGCGCCGCCTTCGAGGCGCTCGACGGCATCCTCGACACGCCAGGCATCGACGGCATCTTCGTCGGCCCGTCGGATTTCTCGATCGCCTGGTCGAACGGCGCCACCGTCAATTCGACGCTGGAAAGCATGATGGAGACGGTCGCCTCGATCGCCGAACGCACACGCAAGGCCGGCAAGCATGCGGCGATCTACGTCATCGAGCCGGCCGTCGCCGGCCGCGTGGTGGCGATGGGCTACCGGCTGCTGGCCATGGGCTCGGATCATGCGCTGATCGCGCTCGGCGCCAAGACCTTGCTGAAGAGCATGCGGGATTCGATCGGCAACTGACGGCGCGGGCGCGCCAAGCGCTGTCTGACGCGCCTCAGGGCTCTTTGAGATCGGTCAGGAATTTGGCGAAGGTCATCGAGCCCTCCGGCCACGGGCCGAAGCCGGAATCCGCATTGAGATGGCCGGCATCGCCGGCGTCGATGAACAATGAGCCCCAAGCCCCGGCAATGTCCTCTGCGACGTCGAAGGCGCAGAAGGGATCGTTGCGGCTGGCGATTACCACCGAGGGGAAGGTCAGGGGCTCGCGCGGGTAGGGGCCGAAGGTCATCAGGTGCCTCGGCCTGATATCAGGGTTTGCAACGTCGGGCGGCGCCACGAAAAAGGCACCGGCGACCGGCCGCTGGAACTGCGGCATCGCCTGGACTGCTGTCGCGACGCCCAGCGAATGCGCGACGATTACGACCGGCCGTTCGGCCTCGTTGACCGCCTTGGCAACATTCGCCGTCCAGTCCTCGCGCACCGGCTTCGACCATTCCGCCTGCTCGACCCGGCGCGCCGTCGACAGTTTCGACTGCCAGCGGCTCTGCCAATGCTCTGGGCCGGAATTGGTGTAACCCGGCACGATGAGAATATCTGCGTCCTTGACCTTCATGGCGCGCATGTAGCGAGCGCCGATGCCGGGTGCAACCATCTCGAATGACGTTGGCGATCACAATAGTGAACACCTTGTTCGCTTCTTGCCATCTTGTGTGAACGATCGCGATCGACGATCTGACATGGGACAACAAGCAGCCGTGAAGGACCGGGATTTTGGCACTGACACGACGTACAATCATCGGTGGCGCCGGGCTTCTGGCTTTCGGAGCTTCGACGAGCGCCGCCCGAACGGAGTCAATGATGAGCGAACTGCCTTTTGCCGCCACCACCCCGGTGAGCGTTTCCCGCGTCGGGTTGAAGGCGCGCGACGCCGAAAGCCTGGCTGCCTACTATCGTCAGGTCGTCGGCCTGCAGGAATTGAGCCGCGCCGACGGCGCGATCACGCTGGGCGCCGCCAATCGCCCGTTGCTCGTCATCGAGCCGGATGCGGCGGCGAAGCCCGACGATCCGCGTAGCGCCGGCCTGTTCCACACGGCCTTCCTGCTGCCCAGCCGGGCAGACCTTGGCCGCTGGATCAACCATGCCATCGCCAACAAGATCGGCATCGAGGGCGCATCGGACCATCTGGTCAGCGAGGCGCTGTACCTGACCGACCCCGAGGGCAACGGCATCGAGATCTATGCCGACCGCCAGCCGCAGGACTGGAAGTGGAACGGCGACAAGATCGCCATGGCGACCGAGCGGCTGAACATTCCGTCCGTTGTCGCCGACGTTCCGGTCGACGACGCGGGATGGCAGGGCGCACCGGAAAACAGCATTGTCGGCCATGTGCATCTGCGCGTCGGCCGGCCGGAAGAGGCCGAGGCCTGGTGGAACCAGGAATTCGGCTTCGACACTGTGGCGAAGTATGGCGGCCAGGCGGTATTCCTGTCGTCAGGCGGCTATCACCACCACATCGGCGCCAATGCCTGGCAGAGTTCCGGCGCCGGCCGCCGCGATCCCGCCCTCTCGGGCCTGGCCTGGGTCGAGATGCGATCGGACAATATTGCTAGTGAAACGACCCGCGAGGATCCGTGGGGCACAGTGATCCGGACCGTTCCCGGCAAAGCCTGACCATCGCCTGATCGACGACCGAACCAAAAAAGCCCGCCGACAACGTCAGGCGGGCTTTTTTGCGAATGTCTGCTCGAACGCTCAGGCCTCTCCAAACACCCGCTTGAAGATCGTGTCGACATGCTTGGTGTGGTAGCCGAGGTCGAACTTTTCGCGGATCTCGGCTTCGGGCAAGGCAGCCGTGACCTCCTTGTCGGCCAAAAGCTCCTCAAGGAAATCAGCGCCTTGTTCCCACACCTTCATGGCGTTGCGCTGCACCAGCCGGTAGGCGTCCTCGCGGCTGACGCCGGCCTGGGTCAGCGCCAGGAGCACGCGCTGCGAATGCACCAGGCCGCGGAACTTGTTCATGTTCTTCAGCATGTTGTCGGGATAGACCAACAGCTTGTCGACGACGCTGGTCAGCCGCGACAGCGCGAAATCGAGCGTCACCGTGGCGTCCGGCCCGATCATGCGCTCGACCGAGGAATGCGAAATGTCGCGCTCGTGCCAGAGCGCCACATTCTCCATCGCCGGCAGCGCGAAGGCGCGCACCATGCGGGCCAGGCCGGTGAGGTTTTCGGTCAGCACCGGGTTGCGCTTGTGCGGCATCGCCGACGAGCCTTTTTGTCCCGGCGAGAAATACTCCTCCGCCTCCAGCACCTCGGTGCGCTGGAGATGGCGGATTTCGATCGCCAGCCGCTCGATCGACGAGGCGATGACACCGAGCGTGGCAAAGAACATGGCGTGGCGATCGCGCGGGATCACCTGCGTCGACACCGGCTCCGGCTTCAGCCCAAGCTTTTTCGCCACATGCTCTTCGACATAGGGATCGATGTTGGCGAAAGTGCCGACCGCGCCCGAGATGGCGCAGGTAGCGATGTCTTCGCGCGCATGCACCAGCCGCTCGCGGCAGCGCGCGAATTCGGCATAGGCTTGCGCCAGCTTGACGCCGAAGGTCGTCGGCTCGGCATGGATGCCGTGGCTGCGGCCGATGGTGACGGTGTCCTTGTGCTCGAAGGCTCGGCGCTTGAGCGCGGCGAGCAAGCCGTCGATGTCGGCGAGCAGGATGTCGCTGGCGCGGGTGAGCTGCACGGCAAAGCAGGTGTCGAGCACGTCCGACGAAGTCATGCCCTGGTGGATGAAGCGGGCATCCGGTCCGACGAATTCGCCGAGATGGGTCAGGAAGGCGATGACGTCATGCTTGGTGACGCGTTCGATCTCGTCGATCGCCTCGACGTCGAATTTCGCCGCACCGCCCTTTTCCCAGATGATTTTCGCGGCTTCCTTGGGAATGACGCCAAGCTCGGCCAGCGCGTCGCAGGCATAGGCCTCGATCTCGAACCAGATGCGGAAGCGGGTTTCGGGCGACCAGATGGCGACCATTTCCGGTCGGGAATAGCGAGGGATCATCGGTCAGTCCTGACATACGAGGGTTTCGCCCGCGTCCTAACAGAGGCTGGCCAAATGCTCAACGCCGCTGGCGCGCAAACCAGACGCTGGCGACAGCGAGTGCCGCGAAACCGAGCGGAAAATAGAGCCGGATGCCGAGAACGACGAACTGGTACAGCGCGGTCAATCCCGTGAACACCAGCTCGAATGCCCAGGTGATGGTGAATGCCGGCGCATGCCATTCGGCATAGTAGGAACGGTACTGCAGGGCAAACAGCGCGCCGGTGAAGGCGAGCGTCGCGGCGAGCAGACAGACGAAGGCAGCGGCAAGCGCAACCTCCCAGTGCCGGCCTCGCGAAACAAGCCGCGCCAGAAACAGGCCGACCGGGAATGCCAGAACGCCACCAGCGGCATAGAGCAGCGACACAAAGCGGATCTTGGCCGGCGTTTCCCAATCGTCCAGCAGGAGATTGATCAACGCGCTGGCGCCCATCGTCACGCCCCACAACACGGCGCCGAGAAGTGCAGTGCGCAGCGATGGCAAGGCGCTCCGCAGACGGCCTCGGGTGCGAATGCGCATGGTGGGTTGAGGAAGCGGTGTCACAGGCGGCCGGTCACCGCGATCCAGCGAAAATCCGGCCCTTCGAAGCCGTATTGCCGGACAGCGATCAGCACGGCATAGGCGCTGAGACTGTCGAGCGAGAATGTCTGCACCGCACCGATCTGGTAGCCGTTCGGGCAGCCTCGGCTTTGGGGAATCGATTTGTCCTCATGCAACAGATGCGTTTGGTCGCCATCCTTCGCCTCGATGCGCAGCAGGCGAAGCCGTTGATCTCACCCAGGCTCTGGCAGCGCTCGGTGTCGTTCATACCGATCTCGTCGAGCCGGAATTCGAGCGGGGGATCGACCGGCGAGAAGATCGGCCTTGGATTGACCACCATGCGGAACGGATCGGCCGAGAGTTCGGTCACCGGGTTGAAGCCGGCGGTGATGCCGCGATTGGCGGTGAGCTCCGCTTGGCTGACGATCGCTTCGCCTTTCTGGCGGGCCTGCAGGCGCGCCGCCTCGAGCGTGGCGTTCTCGTCGTCGAGCCGAACCTTGATCGGAGTGCCCTTCAGGAATGTGTCGTCATTGATGTCGATGTAGTAGCGATTGGCATAGGGGAATCCCGATCCGTCCTGGACGCCATACTCCTCGAAGGCGAAGACGCCGCCATCCTTGGTGAAGCCGAGGATTTCAAGCTCGGCGACATCGCCGGCACTGGCGGGGATGGTGACTGCGAGCTGCGCGACCAGCCAGGCGCCGATCAGAACAGGAATTCGCATTGGCTTTCGCTCCAGCTGAAAGGATTGGACACCCCTATCACGTCATGGTGAACAGGACGTGCCGGGGCGATGGCGATGCATCCAATCGGGCGGTCGATTGTTATTGTCGGCAGCCTAATGGAGAAGCATCATGACCGACGCCAGCAAAATTCGCGAGCATATGGAAGTGGTCGGCGCCGATGGCGTCTATGTCGGCACCGTCGACAAGGTCGAGGGAAAGCGGATCAAGCTGACAAAAGCCGATAGCGGCGAGGGCACCCACAAGGGACATCATCACTATATTCCCTTGAGCCTTGTCGCCGAAGTCGACGGCAAGAAAGTATGGCTGTCGGCCAATTCGGATGTCGCGGTGACCTTCGAGGAAGAAAAGTCCGACCCAGTCTGAATGCGCCGGCGCGCATTTGTTTTACGCAATTCCGGACGGAAAACCGCTGCGCACTTTCCTGGAATTGTCTTAGCGCGACGACCAGACCGGAAACAGATCGCCGTCGGCTGGCGTGGCGGCATGCACACCGCGGCTGATGGCACGCGCCATGGTGGCGCCGGCCGCCGCATAGAGGTCGATGGCGTCGTTGGCTGAAAGCTGAATGCCGCTCCTGCCGGTCGCCAGAGCGAACACCAGATCGCCATCGGCCGGCGTGTGCGTCGGCCAGATGGCGCGCACGAAGCCGTCATGCGCCGATATCGCCAGACGCTTGGCGGCGGCCTTGGTGAGGACGGCGTCCGTGGCGATCACGGCGATGGTGGTGTTGCCGCCGGTCTCCACCTGCCTCTCGCTATCCTTTCCGATGAACTTCCGGTCGCGGAACTTCAACAGGATCCGTCTTGCGTCTTCCGGCATCGGCGAGGGATAGCCAAGCCCGCCGAACTCGTCGCCGATCTCGAAAGGTGCCGCCCAGAAGTGCCGGCTTGGCCCGACGGTCACCGAGCCGGTCGGGTTGACGGCGGCGAGCGCGCCGATGGTGACGCCGCTTTCCAGCAGCAGTGAAGCCGAACCGAGTCCGCCCTTCAGCCCTGACGTCTGCGCGCCGGTGCCGGCGCCAGCCGTGCCGAGGGCAAAGTCGGCCGCGGCGGCCTGGGCGGCTTCGTAGCCGAGCTCGCGGTAGGGCGGATAGCGGCCCCAGTCCTTGTCCCCGCCATTGCGCAGGTCGAACAGGATCGCCGCCGGCACGATCGGCACGCGAAAGCCGCCGACCTCGACGCCGATGTTCCTCTCGCGCAAGGCCGCCTGCACGCCGGATGCGGCATCGAGCCCAAAGGCCGAGCCGCCCGAGAGCACAACGGCATGGATCGCCTCGATGGAATTCTGCGGCTCGAGCAGGTCGGTCTCGCGCGTGCCGGGTGCGCCGCCCAGCACCTGCACGCCGGCCACCGCCGGTTCGTCGCAAAGCAGGGCGGTCACGCCCGACTTCAGCCTGGCGTCGGCGGCATTGCCGACGCGCAGGCCGGCGACATCGGTGATCAGGTTGCGCGGGCCGGTGCGGAACATCACTGCGTCTCGAAAGGCACGAAACGCGTCCCGTCGAAACGGAAGGCGCGGTAGGGGTTCTGGCTGAGATCGCCCTTTTCGTCGAAACGGACCGGCCCGATCGCAGTGGTGAAGTCATGCGCGGTGAGCAGCTCCGCCAGCGGTTTGCCGGAGGTTTCGGCCGCCGCCACGGCCGCCCTGGCGATCTCGACCGCCGCATAGGCGGGCAGCGCGTAACCTTCTGGAATGATACTCTTTGCAGTGAATGCCTCGAGCACCTTGGGGTCGGCGACATCGGCCCATTCGGGCGGGGCGATCATCAGCGTACCCGCCGCATAGGGTCCGTCGCCCGGCGGCGTGCGCATATTCTCGCCGCCGGCAAAGGTCATGCCGGCATCGAGCTGGCCGGCATCGCGGCCCATGATGGCTATGTCGTCGCCGTCGCCGCCGGCGAAGACATGCGTCGCGCCTGACTTCTTCAGCCGGCCGATCAGCCCGATCTGGTTGTCGAGCTGCGGCCGGAACGTGTCGACGAACACCGGTTTCAGCCTCGCCTGCTCGGCTGCTGCCCTTAGCGTCTCGGCGATCTCGCGGCCGTAGATGGTGCCGTCGTCGACGATGGCGAAAAGCTCCTTCTGCCAGAGCTTGGTAAGGATGGTGGCGACGGCATTGCGCTCGTCGTCGCCGCGCGGGCCGAGCCGATAGACCGGCCAGCCGGTCTTGGCGCGCCGGTCGGTCAGGCTTTCGGTGCGCACGCCGACGGTGATGATCGGTATGCCGGCGTCCTTGAGGATCGGCAGCGCCGCCTCGATCGCTTCGGTGCAGAGAAAGCCGACGACCACGCTGACTTTCGCGGCGGCGAAGTCGCGTGCGGCGGCAGCGCCGCCGTCGGCCGTGCAGGCATCGTCGACCGTCTTGATTTCGGCACCATCAGCCTCGGCCGCAAGGCTGGCCCCGGCCTCGATCTGCTTGCCGAGGATCTCAGACGGGCCAGACAGAGGTGCGGCGACGCCGACAAGCAGTGTCTGGGCGCTGACACCTGCAGGGAGCAGCCAGAGCAGTGCCGCTATCGTCGCTGTCCAGGGTCGCATTCTGACGAAGAATTCCTCCGTGCCGGATGCATGCTCCCGGCGCCTCTTCCCGCCAAGACCTAAAGGCTGCTCGTCCCGGGTGCAACACGCGAATTTCGGGATGTGGGTCAAGCACTTCGCTTGTGGCATGCCGTATGCCGCCATATATAACGATCGGGTTTCGACTTGTGGAAAATCATCAGTGCTGAAGAAGAACGACATCGGGCCGCAGGCCTATCGCGACGCGATGGCGCATTTTGCCGGCCACGTCCATGTGGTGACCACCGACGGCCCCGCCGGCAGGCGTGGTGCGACGGTCATCGCGGCCTGTTCGGTGTCGGACACGCCGCCAACGGTCCTTGTCTGCCTCAACCGCGAGAATCCCAAGAACGAGCCTTTCGTGAAAAACGGCAGATTCGCATTGAATACGCTGGCTTCGCACCAGGAACCGCTGTCGATCGGGTTTTCCGGCATGACCGGACTGCCGGTCGAGGAGCGTTTCGCGCTCGGCGAGTGGGATGTCATCTCGACCGGCGCGCCGACCTTGAAGGGTGCACTCGCCGTGTTCGACTGCGAGCTGTTCGACACCAAGGATCTGGCCACCCACCGTGTGCTTTTTGGCAAGGTGACAGGCCTGCGCATCGGCGATAATTTGCGGCCGCTGATCTATCACGACCGCGCCTATCACGCGCTCTAGAGGCTCTGAATGGGCCGCAGCCACGGAGACAGGATGACCGAGCTGAAACCGCGCCCGGCGCCGCGGACGATCGACGAGACGCTCGATCTCCTGACCGGCGCGGACTATGTGGCGGATCGGTCGCTAGCAACCGTGCTGTTTTTATCGCTGCGCATGCAGCGGCCGCTGTTCCTCGAAGGCGAGGCCGGCGTCGGCAAGACTGAGATCGCCAAGGTGCTGGCGCAGGCGCTCGGCCGCCGGCTGATCCGCCTGCAATGCTATGAAGGGCTCGACGTCTCTTCCGCCGTCTATGAGTGGAACTATGCCGCGCAGATGATCGAGATCCGCATGGAGGAGGCGGCCGGCAAGGTCGTACGCTCCGACATGGAGCGCAATGTATTCTCCGAAAAATACCTGATCCGCCGCCCGGTGCTCGATGCGCTGACGGGCAAGGCGGGTGCGGCGCCGGTGTTCCTGATCGATGAGCTCGACCGCACCGACGAGGCCTTCGAGGCGTTCCTGCTCGAGATCCTTTCCGATTTCCAGGTGACGGTGCCGGAACTCGGCACGATCAGGGCGGAAGAGCCGCCGATCGTCATCATCACCACCAATCGCACCCGCGAGATCCACGACGCGCTGAAGCGGCGCTGCCTCTACCACTGGGTCGACTATCCCAATGCCGAGCGCGAGCTCGAGATCGTGCACAGGAAGGTGCCGCAGGCCAACAGCCGGCTTTCGGCCGAAGTGGTGTCGTTCATCCAGAAGCTGCGCCAGGTCGAACTGTTCAAGGCGCCGGGCGTTGCCGAGACCATCGACTGGGCCGGCGCGCTGACCGAGCTCGACAAGGTAGCGCTCGATCCCGAAACCGTGTCCGACACGATCGGCGTGCTGTTGAAATACCAGGACGACATTGCCCGCATCGGCGCGGGCGAGGGCCGGCGTATCCTCGACGAGGTCAAGGCCGAGCTCGCGGCGGCGGAGTAGAGCAATGAAGGCGCCGCGTCCCGACCCCGGAGAGGCGACAGTGGACGGGCGGATCGCCGACAACATCGTCTATTTCGCCCGCACCTTGCGCAAGGCCGGCATGCGGGTCGGACCGGCCTCGGTCAAGGACGCGATCGAGGCGATGCTCGCCGCCGGCATCGGGTCGCGCGACGATTTCTACTGGACACTGCATGCCGTGCTGGTTTCCAGGCACGAGGATCATCCGACCTTCGACGAAGCCTTCCGGCTGTTCTGGAAATCGCGCGAGCTGATCGAAAAGATGCTGGCGATGTTTTCACCCGTTGCCCCGGACGTCAAAAAGAAGCAGAAGCCACGCGCCGCCGAAAACCGCGTCAGCCAGGCGATGTTCGAGGGTCATCAGAAGAACCAGCCGGTGCAGGAAATCCCGGAGATCGAGGTCGACGCCCGTTTCACCTTCTCCGGCAACGAGGTGCTGCGCGGCAAGGACTTTGCCCAGATGGACGCCGTCGAGATGGCCGATGCCAAGAAGGCGATCGCTCAGTTGCGGCTGCCCTTCGACATGGTCAGAACACGGCGCTTCAAGGCCGATGCGCATGGCCGCCGTGTCGATCCGCGCGCCACGATGCGCTCGGCCGCGCGCACCGGTGGCGAGCTGATCCTGCCGAAATTCCGCTCCGCCCGCGAGGTCCATCCGCCGCTGGTGGTGCTGGCCGATATTTCCGGATCGATGAGCCAGTACACGCGCATTTTTTTGCACTTTCTGCATGCGCTGACGGAAAAGCGCCGGCGCGTACACGCCTTCGTGTTCGGCACCAGGCTGACCAATCTGACGCGGCAGATGCGCCATCGCGATCCCGACCAGGCACTTGCCGATTGTTCGGCGGCGGTGAAGGACTGGTCGGGCGGCACCCGCATCGGCGACACGCTGGCCGAGTTCAACCGCCTGTGGTCACGCCGTGTATTGGGACAGGGCGCGGTGGTGCTTCTGATCACCGACGGGCTTGAGCGCGACGATGTAGCCGGCCTGTCGGAGGAGATGGAGCGCCTGCACAAATCCTGCCGGCGGCTGATCTGGCTGAACCCGCTGCTGCGCTTCGACGGCTTCGAGGCGCGCGCCCGCGGCGTCAAGGCGATGCTGCCGCATGTCGACGAATTCCGCTCGGCGCACAACCTCGATGCGCTGGCCGATCTCTGCGCCTCGCTGGACAAGAAGTCGGCCGGCTCGGTCGATCCGCGCCGCTGGCTGGACGCTGGCGCCAGGCGCGCCGCATAGCCATATGTTGCCTATCTAGAAACAGACTTTCAGAGAAAAACAGACTTCAAGAGAAACGATCATGGAAAACAGCATCTATCTCGATGAGGCCCGCGATCCCCTGATCATCGCGGAGGGCTGGATGAAGGACGGCAAGGATGTCGCCATCGCTACCGTGGTAGAAACCTGGGGTTCGGCGCCGCGTCCTGTCGGCAGCCATCTGGTCATCGACGCGGACGGCAATTTCCATGGCTCGGTCTCGGGCGGCTGCGTCGAGGGCGCGGTGGTGACCGAGGCGATCGACGTCATCGGCTCTGGCAAGGCGAAGATGCTCGAGTTCGGCGTCGCCGACGAAACCGCCTGGCAGGTCGGCCTGTCCTGCGGCGGCCGCATCAAGGTCTATGTGGAACGCCTGGGCTGAGCCTTATGGATCCGTACGCGCTCAAGACATTGAATGCCGAACGCCGCGCCCGCCGTGCGGCGATCCTGGTCACCGACCTTGGTGACGGGCGCGATCGCATCGTGCGCGAAGGCGACCAAGTCGCAGGTGATTTGGGAGCGGCGATCGCCAGGGCGTTTCGCACCGGCAATTCCGGTTCGGTCGAGGCCGAGGGGCGAACCTTCTTTCTCAACGCCCATCTGCCGCAGCCGCGCCTGGTGGTGATCGGCGCCGTGCATATCAGCCAGGCCTTGGCGCCGATGGCGAAGATCGCCGGCTATCCGGTCGAGATCATCGATCCGCGCACCGCCTTCGCCACGTCGGACCGCTTTCCAGATGTCGCGCTGCATGCCGAATGGCCGGAGGATGTGCTCGCGCGCCAGCCGTTGGACAGTTACACGGCGCTCGCCGCCGTCACCCATGACCCCAAGATCGACGATTTCGCTCTGAAGGCAGCACTCGACGCCAATTGCTTCTATGTTGGCGCGCTTGGCAGCCGCAAGACGCACGCCAAGCGTGTCGAGCGCCTGCTGGCATTGGGCGTGACCGCCGACCAGATCGCCCGCATTCACGCGCCGATCGGCCTCGACATCGGTGCTGCGAGCCCGGCCGAGATCGCCGTCGCCGTGCTGGCGCAAGCGATTCACGCCTTTCGCTCGCGCGGCCTGGAGAGCAAAGGCGCGGTGGCGTGAAATTCGGTCCGGTTCCGATCGATCAGGCGGAAGGTGCGGTGCTGGCGCACGCCACCACGGCCGGCGAGCGGCGTTTTCGCAAGGCGCACAGGCTGAGCGTCGACGATGTGTCGGCGCTGAAGGCCGCCGGGATAAACGAGGTCGTCGCAGCGGTGTTGGCCGCCGATGATCTCGGCGAGGATGCGGCGGCTGAAATGATCGCCGCCAGCATGAGCCATCGCAACATCGAAGCGAAGCCCGCCGCGACCGGCCGGGTCAACCTCCATGCCGAGACGGCCGGTGTCTTCACCGTCGACGCGGCGATGATCGATGCCATCAACGCCGTCGACCCGACCATCACCATCGCCACGCTGGCGCAGCACGCGCCGGTCGAGAAGGGCCAGATGGTGGCGACGGTGAAGATCATCCCCTTCGCCGTTGCCGCCGCCCTGGTCGACAAGGTGGCAGGCATCTGCACCAGCGGCGAGATCTTCGCCGTCAACGCCTACCGGCCGGTGCGCGTCGGCGTCATCCAGACCGTGCTGCCCGGCGTCAAGCCGAGCGTGCTCGACAAGACGCTCCGCGTCACCGAGGCGCGGCTGGCACGCTCGGGCGGTCGTCTGACGGCGGAACGCCGCACGCCGCACGAAATCGCGCCGGTCGCGGAGGCCATGGCCTCGCTGGCGCGCGACAACGATATGGTGGTGATCTTCGGCGCTTCGGCGATGAGCGACTTCGCCGATGTCGTTCCGGCAGCGATCGAACACGCCGGAGGTACTGTCGTCCGCGCGGGCATGCCCGTCGATCCCGGCAATCTGCTGGTGCTCGGCACGCTTGACGGCAAGCGCGTCATCGGCGCGCCCGGCTGCGCCCGCAGCCCCAAGGAGAACGGCTTCGACTGGGTTCTCGACCGGTTGATCGCCGGCCTCGACGTGACGGCCGGCGACATCGCCGGCATGGGTGTCGGCGGGCTGCTGATGGAAATCCCGACCAGGCCGCAGCCGCGCGAGCCGCTGCCGGCAAGAGCCGAGTTGAGGGTCGATATCGTGCTTCTGGCCGCCGGCCGCTCCAGCCGCATGGGCGGGCCGAACAAGCTCCTGGCGTTGTTCGATGGCAAGCCGCTGGTGCGCCGCGCCGCCGAGCGTGCGCTCGGCTCGCTGGCCGCGAACACCATCGTCGTTACTGGCCACCAGCACGAGCGGGTACGCGCCGCCTTGTCCGGCCTCGATGTCACGCTGGCCGACAATCCGGATTTCGCCGATGGCCTGTCGTCTTCGTTGAAGGCCGGCATCGCATGGGTTGCGGGCGACGCTGCCGGCGCCATGATCGTTCTCGGCGACATGCCGGGCGTCTCATCGGCCGATCTCGACAGGCTGATCGACGCATTCCGCAAATCCGGTGGCCGCTCGGTGGTGCGCGCCGCCCACGATGGCAGGCGCGGCAATCCGGTGCTGCTGCCGCGGTCACTGTTTCCGGCCATAGCGCATCTCGAAGGCGACACTGGCGCTCGCCATCTGGTCGAGGCTGAAGGGCTTGATGTCGTCGATGTCGAGATCGGCGAAGGGGCGGCTGTCGACGTCGACACCCGCGAGGCGCTGGAAGGCGCCGGCGGCGTGCTGCAGGATTGACAAACCGAAGCCGAAAAACGCATGCCTTGGGCATGGCTATTCGTACCGTCGCACCCCCCTCTGGCCTGCCGGCCATCTCCCCCTCAAGGGGGGAGATTGGCAGCTTCAATGGCGGCGCCCATCATGCAGCCTTGGAGATTGGCGAAAGCCGGAGTGGGATTCAATCTCCCCCCTTGAGGGGGAGATGGCCGGCAGGTCAGAGGGGGGCGGTCGCGCTCCATGCCCTTCTGGTCTCGATATTTTTCCTGTTTTCCGCCGCCCATGCCGACGCGCTCGAACTAAAACCCTTCAAGGACGATCTCTTCGCCTATCCGGCGACGCTCTCCTCCGCCGACAACGGCGCCTATACGGTCATCGACTACCGCGAGATGCGTGACATCAATGCCCGTGACGAGGTGCCGGAGCGGCGGGTGCATGCGGAGTACACCGACACCGGCGTACGCAAGGTGCAGCAGGACCTGATGCTGAAGACCGACGCCGGCGATGTCAGGCACATCGCCGTCGGCAAGACCGAGGGCGCGGGCATCATCGTGCTCTACCTGCACGGGCAGGGCGGCAGCCGTAAGCAAGGCGCCGACGACTTCACCTTCGGCGGCAATTTCAATCGCCTCAAGAACCTGATGGCCGGCAATGGCGGCCTTTATCTCAGCCCGGATTTCACCGATTTCGGCGACACCGGCGCGGCACAGGTGGCGGCGCTCATCGACCACTATGCAGAGAAATCGCCGGTAGCGAAAATCTTCGTCGCCTGCGGCTCGATGGGCGGCTCGCTGTGCTGGAAACTTGCCGCCCGCAACGACACCGGCCGGCGCATCGACGGGCTGCTGCTGCTCGGCTCGCTATGGGATGAGAGTTTCTTGTCGAGCCCCGCCTTCAGGCGTCACGTTCCGGTCTTCTTCGGTCAGGGCAGCAAGGATCCGGTATTTCCCGTGGAGAAGCAGGAAGCCTTCTTCCGCTCCATTATCGCCAGGTCGAAGGCCTATCCCTATCCGACCCGCTTCGTCCGCTTCGAGACCGGCACCCACGGTACGCCGATCCGTATGACCGACTGGCGCGGCACGCTCAACTGGATGCTCACCAAGGCGCGTTGATCTGCGCCATCGCGGATCTCGTTCAAGGCGCTGTGTTGTAATCCAGAATGGTCTGCGGGTTGATTTCGCCGTCATACGATGCGTCGACATCATATTGCACCAGCGAGAAATTGCCGTTGCGGAACAGATAGGTGCCGGTCGACGAAGCGTCGCCGACGCCACGCCATTTGTTCATCGACGTGATCGTCCTGGTGTTGTCGTCATAATCGGAATTGACCAGCTGGTCGTCGGTCTGGAAGCCGATGATGTGGACTGCCTCGACCTTGCCTTCGCTGTTGTTGTTTTCATAGCGGATGTCGAGTTCCGGCGAGGCGAACTGCAACTGCCTGACGCCCATGACGTCATCAGCGATGTAATAGACCGCGCTTTCATTGTAGGCAGCCATCGAGCAGAAGAAGCGGAACAGCCGCGTCTCGCGTTCGGGTGCGTCGGCGCCGGCATTCGCATCCTTGTAGTGCAGGCTGTATGCATCCGGCTCGGTTGTCGGCTTGCCGTCCGGGGTTTGCTTGTCGCACTGGTCGCCATAGGTGGCGACGAAGGCCCTTTTGGCCTGTTCCAGCACCGTGTCCTGCTTCGGCGGCGGCGGGCCATCGCCGCAGCTTGCCGGCACGGCGTCCTGGAAATTGGCCGTGGAGGGTTTCAGCGCACCCTTGTCGATGAGGATCGGCCGGAACGGCGGCTCCTGGACCTCGGCGTTGACTTGGCGCAGCGTGTAGCAGCCTGCGAAGACCTTTGCTTCGCCGTTCTTGTCGGTGGCCTGGATGGCAACCGGCACATTGTAGAAAATGCTGCCGGCAGCGCCGTCACTGGAGGCGGCGCCGGTTTTGACATCGACCTTGTCGGTGCCGTCATAGCCTTTGACGAATGTATCAAAATCCTTTGCCGGCTTGGTATCGCCATAATAGTCCCAGGCGCGGGCAAATTCATGCCGGTTGATGGCGCTGTAGAGCGAACGGATGACCGCAGCGGCGTCCGACCGGTCGTCGACATAGGGTACATCTTCGGCGAATGCCGTCTGGCTGATGGCGGCAAGGGAGAAAAAAGCGGTCGCGGCGAAAAGGACGCTTCTCATCGGGAATCTCCAGTCGATGGGGAAATTCTACCATGCCGATTGCGGCGACGCGGTGACGCTTGAAATGTCATGCCCGAAGGCGCTACCTGCCGCCGTCGGTGTTCATGCCGCATAGGAGATCCAAGTGACAATATCGATGTACGAAGCATCCGTGGCGGTGTTCTCGGCCCGGCTGAAGGCGCTGTCCAATATATTGTCGACGGCCGAGCAGAATGCAGTGGATCGCAAGATCGACCCGCAGGTGTTTCTGACATCAAGGCTGGCGCCGGACATGTTCGCGCTGACGAGACAGGTGCAGATCGCCACCGACCATGCCAAGGGTGCGCCGTCGCGGCTCGCCGGCCGCGAGGTGCCGAAATACGAAGACAATGAGGCGAGCTTCGCCGACCTCCAGGCGCGAATCGCCAAGACAACAGACCATCTGGCGACGTTCTCGGCCGCCGATCTGGAGGGTTCGGATGAAAGGGTGATCGAACTGAGGCTTGGGGGACGCGAGATTTCGATGCCCGGCCTGCAGTACCTTCTGCACGCCGCCATGCCCAATTTCTATTTCCACGTCACCACCGCCTACGACATCCTGCGCCACAATGGCGTGCCACTGAGCAAGGCGATGTTCCTCGGAATCGTTGAGCGGTCAGGCTCTTGAGGTTTCCCGGAGCGACCGGGAAACCTTCATGCTCCGACCTGTTCAGCGCATGGACATTTCGCGCGCGATGCGCGGGAAGTCGGCCGGCTTGATGCCGATATCGGCGCGGTCTGCATTGCTCATCGCGTTCAGCAATGCCAGTGCCGCGCGATAACGCGGATGGTCCTGCGGCCGCGGACGAGCGAACATTTCAGTGAAGAACCCCATGAATCAGCCCCTTGTTGATCCTCCACAACCGCTAATATAGGAGAATTATGAAGATTGTGCAGTGCAGCATTTGCATGGCAGCCATGTCGCTTCGATTTTTTTCGTGATAATCGATATTTTCGTGAAACTTCTCGGTCTTTACGACCGTACGCTTCGTCGCCGGTACATGGCCGGCTTTTCCTCGCCACTCCTGGCGAACTTCCGGGCTGCATGAAAATGCAGTCCGGCTTTTCATTTCGGGCCGTCTGAAGGGAAACATGTTCGCGTGGTCAGCCTGGCGAACGCCTAAACTCGTTAAGATCGATGGCATTCATTTTTAACGAGCCGGTTTTAAGGTGCGACCGTCTCAATCGCATGCGCATGCTCAACACAGAGGGAGGCTGACATCGGCGCCAAGCGGGATTTCGCCTCCTTGCTCGACGACCTCTTCGTCGCCTCCGACAAGGACGAGGCAAGCGAGGAGGCCGGTGCACGGCCGTCCATCCCGTTCGACTATCTGTCGGTGGCGGACGAGCTTCATTCCGGCCGCATCAAGGTTTCCGGCGACACGTTCGCGGCCGAGTATCGCGAAGCAGGCGCTGATCTCGCCGCCGAATTCGCCGCCTTGCTCGACCAGGCAAAGCTCGCGCTCGCCGGCGAAGCAGCAAAGCCTGAGGAAAAGTTGCCGCCGATCGATCCCGAAGCGATTGCCGCCGAACTTGGCCTCGATCAGCCCGCAAAGGGTGCCGATTTCGGCCGCATGCGCCGCAGCTTTGCCTTCGCCAACCATCCCGATCGTGTCGCGCCGCATCTGCGCCCGCGCGCCATGATCCGCATGCAGGTGGCCAACATGCTGATCGACGAGGCCAAGCGGCGCGCCCTGGCCGGCGCAAGGCGCTGATACGCTTCAGTTTCCGCAAAAGTTCGGCCTTGCCTGACCGCCAGAGCTTGGAGAACGGCGCTGCTTTGCTCTATGCTGGGGCGTCCTCCCCCGCGCCACCGCGCGCAAAGCTTTCCCGTCGGAGAAAATAGTCCATGCACAAACGCCGTCTCGGTCGGACCGATCTTCTTGTGTCGCAAATCTGCCTGGGGTCGATGACCTGGGGCCAGCAGAACACGGAGGCCGATGGCCATGCCCAGATGGACCTCGCCTTTTCGCGAGGCGTCAATTTCATCGACACCGCCGAGCTCTACCCGATCCCGCCCAAGGCGGAGACGCAAGGCCGTACCGAGAAGATCATCGGCAGCTGGATGAAGGCCAACGGCAATCGCGACAAGGTCATCCTTGCCTCGAAAGTGGTCGGCCGAACCGCCAACACATGGTTTCGCGGCGACCGGCCGTCGAAGCTGGTGCGCGCCGATATTTTCGATGCGGTTGAAAAATCGCTGACCAAGCTCGGCACCGACTACCTCGATCTCTACCAGATCCATTGGCCGGAGCGCGATGTGCCGTGGGGCGCCAATCCGAACCGCATCGGGGCGGTGGCGCCGCGTGCCGATTCCTTCGGTGCGCCGACAGGGGAAACGCCGATCGCCGAGACGCTCGCCGTCTTCGATGAATTGGTGAAGGCAGGAAAAATCCGCCATTTCGGCCTGTCGAACGAAAGCTCCTGGGGCGTCATGCGCTTCATCGCCGAGGCCGACAAGGGGATCGGTCCGCGCGTCGCCTCGGTGCAGAACGCCTACAATCTCGTGAACCGCACATTCGAGGTGAATCTAGCCGAAGTCTGCGAGCGCGAGCAGGTTTCGCTGCTGCCGTATTCGCCGCTGGCGCAAGGTTATCTGACCGGCAAATACGATCACGGCGCGCGACCGCAGGGCTCGCGCTCGCAGCTTTTCAATCGCGGCCAGCGCTACGAGACGCCGAATGCCGCGGAGGCTCAGCTCGAGTACAACAAGCTGGCGCGCTCGTTCGGTCTGGAGCCGGCGCTGTTCGCCAATGCCTATGTTTCGAGCCGGCCCTTCGTCACCTCCAACATCATCGGCGCCACCGCCATCTGGCAGCTCGAAATGGCGCTGTCTTCGGTCGACGTGACCTGGACCGAGGAGATGCAGAAGGCAGTCGACGCCATCCACCAGCGCGTCGGCAACCCGTGCCCGTAGGCAAGCCGCTTTCAGGAATTGTCAAACAATAACAAAGGGAAGGGGACGGTGATGAATTTTCCGATCGAGGCCGTACGGAAAAGATTTCCAGCACTGTCCCTGACGGACGGAGGCCGCCGGCGCGTCTATCTCGACAACCCGGCCGGCACGCAGGTGCCGCAAGCGGTCGCCGATGCGGTGTCGCGCTGCCTTTTGACTACCAATGCCAATCTCGGCGGCTTCTTCGAAACGACTGTCGCGGCGCAACAGGTCGTCGACGACGCGCATGCGGCGATGGCCGATTTCCTAGGGGCCGCGAGCCCGCAAGAGATCATCATCGGCGCCAACATGACGACGCTGACCTACCACATGTCACGCACGCTGGGCCGTACCATGAAGCCAGGCGACGAGATCATCCTGACCCGCATGGATCACGAGGGCAACGTCTCGCCCTGGTTGCAGCTGGCCGAGGATCTTGGGCTGGTCGTGCGCTGGCTGGCTTTCGATGAGCGAAGCTGGCAGGTCGAGGAAGCGGCGCTGAGCGCTCTGCTCAGCGACAAGACGCGGCTCGTCGCGCTGAACTACGCCTCCAATCTCACCGGCTCGATCAACCGGGTGAAGGCGCTGACCGCGATCGCCAAACAGGCCGGCGCGCTGGTCTATGTCGACGCCGTGCAGTTCGCACCGCACGGGCTGGTCGACGTGCAAAGTCTCGGCTGCGATTTCCTGGCCTGCTCGGCCTACAAATTCTTCGGCCCGCATATGGGCATTCTTTGGGGCCGGCGCGACGTCATCGATGCGCTGAAACCGTACAAATGCCGCTGTTCGTCCGACGGCCTGCCGGAGCGATTCGAGCTCGGCACGCCGCAGATCGAGTTGATGGCCGGCCTCACGGCCGCCGTCGACTATTTTGCCGAGCTAGGTGCTGCGGAAGGCGAAAGCGGGTCACGGCGTGCCAGGATCGCCAAGGCGTTCGACCTGTCGATCGCCTATGAGAACGTGCTGGCGCAAAAGCTGATCGATGGGCTGTCGGATATCGAGGGCCTGAGCATCCACGGCATCACCGACCCGGCGCGGGTCGGCGAGCGGGTGCCGACGGTCTCCTTCACCGTCGCGGGCATGGTGCCGGAGACGATCGTGCGGCAGATGAATGCCGGAAACATCTTCCTCTGGTCCGGGCACAATTATGCCTGGGAGATCGTCCACCAACTGGGCATTCCGGCTGAGGAGGGCGTGGTGCGCATCGGCATCGCCCACTACAATACGGCGGCCGAAATCGACGAGACGCTGGAGAGCGTGCATCGGGTTGTTGCCATGCTGCGGCAAGAGCGGTCCTGAAGCGCCTATAGGCTAGAGCTATCGCTTCTTGCCGCCGCCAAATCCGGTCAGGAAGGCGGTGAGATTGTCGCCGAGTTCCTCGCAGAGATAGCCGCCTTCCTGCACGATGACCGTCGGCAGACCGAACCCGGCAATGGCCTCACCGATGAGCGAGAATCCAGGCGTCGTCACCGACAGTCCGCCGAAAGGATCGCCTTCGAAGGCGTCGAGCCCGAGCGCCACCACCAGCACGTCGGGCGAAAAGGCGCGGATGCGCTGGAAGGCGATGGCCAAAGCTTCGAGGAATACCGAATCCCCGGATTTCCTGGGCAGCGGCAGGTTCAGATTATAGCCGAGGCCGGGCCCTTCGCCGCGCTCGTCGGCATGGCCCCAGAAGAACGGATAAAAGCGCACCGGATCGGCATGCAGCGAGACAGTAAGCACGTCCGGCCGCGCATAGAAGATGCCTTGGGTGCCGTTGCCGTGATGCAAGTCGACGTCGAGGATCGCCACCCGCGCGGCGCTTCTGCGCAATGTCTGCGCGGCGACTGCCGAATTATTGATGAAGCAGAAGCCGCCGGCAACATCGGCAAAGGCATGGTGGCCGGGCGGGCGGCAGAGCGCATAGGCTGATGGCGCACCCGCCATGACCGCTTCGGAGGCCTCGACCGCGCTCCAGGCGCTCCACAGAGCGCTCTGCCAGGTCTCGCCTGAGATCGGGCAGGCGGTGTCGGCCATATGGTAGCCGGCCTGGCCGACCGCCGAGGCCGGATAAGAGCCGGTTCGCGTGATCGGATGGATGTTGGGGATCACTTCCGCCGAGGCGCCCTCGATACGCTGCCAGCGGCCGAAGATATGCTCGAGAAAGTCGAGATATTCGGGTGTATGCACCGCGGCAATCGGTCCAAGCCCATGATTCCGTGGCCGCTCGATCGTCAAGCCGGCAGCTTTTGCGCCGGCTAACAAGCGCTCGACCCGCTCCGGCTTTTCCGGGTTGGGTTGCTGAGCCCCGCTGGAGAGGAACGCCTTGGGGTCGTGGCGTTTTTGCTCCTCGGCGTAGAAAGCCTTCATCGTTCGTCCTCCGGCGCATCGGCAAAAGCGAAGAAAGCCTCGCCAACGATCTTCTGCACCTGTTCGTAGTCCGACCAGGCAATTCCCAGCCTTTCGTAAAAGGTCTTGGCGGTTTCATTGTCGGTGTCGACGGACAGCCTGAGATAGACGCCGCCGTCCTTCCGGCAGTCTCGCGCGACACGACGCAGGAGGCGCTCGCCGATCCTGCGGCCGCGAAAGCGGTCCTCGACGTAGAGGTCCTGCACATAGACGCCGGGGCGGCCCATCCAGGTCGAGAAGATCGGGAAATGCAGGCACAGCCCCGCGAATTCGCCACCGACTTCGGCGATCAGGATGGAGAAGGCGGGTTTGTCGCCAAAACCGTAGCGACGCAGGTCGTCGGGCGTCGAGGTGATCTCCTGATGCGCGCCGATATGGGTGCCGAGGCGCAGCAGCGCGGCATGGATGGTTTCGACGTCGTCGACCCGGCCGGGGCGGATGACGGTGTCGGTGACCTTGGCTTGGGACTCCCCTCGCATGTATCAGGCCGAGGTTCCGGCCGGGCCTGGCCCTGTCAAAAGGTCATCAAGCTCGCCAATGCGGTCTTCTGAAAAGACGCGAATACCGTTCGCTTCGAGCAATGCGGTGGTCGTGCCAACACCGGCCACCCGGTTGCTCGAAAAACTCCCATCATAGATGAAGCTGCTGCCACAGGACGGGCTGCCGTCGGTTAGAACTGCATAGCGACATCCTGTTTCGCGGGCGAGATCGAGCGCGATCTGCCCGGCTTCGCGGTAAAGGTCGGTCACATCGTTGCCGGTTAGCTCGACCACTTGCCCTTGGCCTCGGAGCACGGTGCGGCCGTCACCTGCGCTGCGAATTTCTGCCGGGGGACGCGGCGTGGAAAAACCTGCGGCGACTTCCGGGCAGACTTGCACGATCCGGCCGTCCGCCTGCCACCGCGCCAGTATGGGATGGTCGTTGAGCCGGTAGGAGCCGTTATAGCGAACCTTGCCGCCGAGCAGGCAGGCCGAGACGAGAACCCTTTCCATGTCAGCTCCTCCCTTTGCCACGCGCGACCTCCAGTGCGCTCTCAAAACGCCACCCGGTCGCCGCCCTTCAGTGCCAGCATTTCGCGCGCCTCCGCCGGTGTAGCGACCTCCAGCGACAGCCCGTCGAGAATGCCACGGATGCGCAGCACCTGATCGGCATTCGACTTCGCCAGTTGCCTTCCGTCGTAGAGACTGTCCTCCAGCCCGACCCGGACATTGCCGCCCATTGCCGCCGCGATCGAAATCAGCGGCATCTGGTGCCGGCCGGCGGCGAGCACTGAGAACTGGTAGCTGTCGCCGAACAATTTGTCGGCAATGCGCTTCATGTGGACGAGGTTTTCGGGGTCGGCGCCGATGCCGCCCAAAATGCCGAGCACGAACTGGATGAACAGTGGCCCCGACACCAGCCCACGATCGCGGAAATGCGCCAGCGAATAGAGGTGGCCGACATCGTAGCATTCGAACTCGAAGCGGGTGCCGCAGCCCTTGCCGAGCTTTTCGAGCACGCCCTCCATGTCGGCGAAGGTGTTCTTGAAGATCGTGTCGCGGGTGGCTTCCAGCAGCTTCGGCTCCCACTCGTGCTGCCAGTCCCTCGGCTTGTCGAGCATCGGGAACAGCGCGAAGTTCATCGAGCCCATGTTGAGCGAGCACATTTCGGGTTCGGCCCGCAAGGGTGCCGCCAGCCGCTGGTCGAGCGTCATCAGCGACGAGCCGCCAGTAGTGATGTTGATCACCGCATCGGTCGCCTGCTTGATACGCGGCAGGAACTGCATGAACACGTCCGGATCGGCGGTCGGCCGCCCGTCTCGGGGATCGCGGGCATGCAGATGCAGGATCGAGGCGCCGGCTTCAGCGGCCGCGATGGCGTCCGTCGCGATCTGGTCCGGCGTCACCGGCAGGTAGGGCGACATGGACGGCGTGTGCACCGAACCGGTGACGGCGCAGGTGATGATGACTTTCCTCGGCGCCATATTTTGTCCCTCAGCCCCCGACCGGCAGGTCGAGCTCGGCGGCGAGCACCTCGAGCGAGTCGCCGATGATGGCTATGATCTCACCGATCTGTTCAGCCGTGACGATCATCGGCGGCGCGACCATGAAATTGTCGCCGTCGACACCGCCCTTGACCTTGCGGCCATAGATGATCAACCCACGCGCATAGGCGAGGTCGAGCAGCCGCTGTGTGGCTTTCTTGGCCGGCGCGATCGGTTCCAGCGTCTCGGGATCGGCAACCATCTCGGCGCCCAGCAAAAGACCTTTGCCGCGCACATCGGCGATGAACGGGAAGCGCCTGGCCAGCCCCTTCAATTCGCCGATCAGCACATCGCCCATGGCAGCCGCATTGGCGATCAGGTCGAGCCGGTCCATCTCGCCGAGCACGGCGAGGCCTGCTGCGCAGGCGAGCGGATTACCGGCATAGGTGTGGCCATGCTGGAAGCCGCCGGAGGCAAGCAGCGGCTCGACCAGCCGCATGGGCGCCGCCAGCGCGCCGAGCGGCGCATAGCCCGAGCCCAGCCCCTTCGACAGCGCGACGATGTCCGGCTTGCAGTTCCAATGGTCGCCGCCGAGGAATTTGCCGGTGCGGCCGGCGCCGCTCATCACTTCGTCATGGATGAGCAGGATGCCATAGCGGTCGCAGATCTCGCGGATGCGCGGATAGTAGCTGTCCGGCGCCACCAGCGCCGCGGTGGCAGCACCGCCGACCGGCTCCATGATGAAGGCGAGCACGCTGTCCGGGCCTTCAGCGAGGATCTTCTCCTCCAGCATGTCGGCATATTGGATGCCGCGCTGTTCCATCGAAAGATTGTCGCGGTCGCGCCAGGCGGCCGGCGCCGGCACTGTCGGCATCACCTGCATCAATGGCGTGAACGTCTCGGCCAGCGCGTCGTCGCCTGTGACGGAAAGCGAGCCGAGCGTTCCGCCATGATAGGACGGAAAGCGGGTGATCACCTTCCAGCGCTCGGGCTGGCCGGCGGCCACCGCCCATTGCCGGGCGAGCTTGATGCAGGATTCCGTCGCTTCCGAGCCGCCGGAGACGAAGAAGATGCGGTCCATTCCCGCGGGCAATCTGCCGGCAAGTTCCCTCGCAAGTTCCTCGGCCGGCTCGTTCTCGAAATGCAGCCGGTAGGCGAAGGTGGTCTTGTCCATTTGCCGCTTCATGGCGTCGAGCACATTGCGGTTGGAATGGCCGATATTGGCGACCATCGGCCCGCTCGATCCGTCGATAAAGCGGCGGCCGTCCTTGGTCCAGAAATAGATGCCCTCGGCGCGATCGACCAGCGGCCGGCGCAGGCTGGAGAGATAGAACAGATGCGACGGCGGCCGCGTCTCGGCTTCGGGGGCAGGGCTCTTGGACTTCAGCATGTCAGGACTTTCCGAGATAGCGGTCGATTACATTCTTGGTCACGCGCTCGACCATCGGGTCCTGCCTTAGCAGGCCGGCAACCCATTCGCAGCTTCCGGCATGAAACACCTCGCCCTTGCCGCGCGGGAAATTGACGATCATGCCGTTGCCGCGCTTGACCTTGTCGAGATTAGCGTCGCTCGCCTCACCGAACAGCGTTTGTGCAGTAAACCGGCCGTCCTCGTCGCCGAGGAACTGGTCCTTGAGCGGAATGTCGGCGCTCTCCTCGACCTGGCTGGCCATGCCGACCGCAAGCACCTCGAGGCCATCAGGCGCGCCGCTGGTGGCGGTGGGATAGGGCAGGCCGCCGCGGATCTCGAAATCGAGCCCGTCGACCTCGTAGCCATAGATATGGCTGTCGGCGCCCAGCAGATCGCCATAGTAGATGCCGGTGCCGGCGAACGCCCAGTGCTCGGGACGGTAGACCGGAAAGCCGCGCACGCCGCGCGGTGCGCAGCCGCCCCAGCCGGCATAGACGCCTCGCGTTGCGTTGAGGCCGAAGGTCGCCGAACCCGGCCGGCCGATCTCCGGCGCCTCCCAGGAGTTGGTGGCGCGGGTGACATCGCCGCCGCTATAGGCGGGGTCTTCGGCGCGCGCCTTGTACTTGTAGCAGACCTGCCGGCGGCCCTCGTCCTCCAGCCGTGTCTGCCACATGAAATTGCCGGCGAAGCGGGCCGCGCGGCCGCCACGTGTCACATACGCGTCGACCGCGTCGCGCATTTCCCAGGTCCAGTATTCGTCATGGCCGACGAAGACGACGCAGTCGTAGCCGTCGAGAATTTCTGGCGAGAAATGCAATTCGTGCTGGCTGGCGAGATCGACCGCATAGCCGGCGCGCTCGGCAAAGCGGAAGAAATGGCTGTCATAACTCGCCCAGCCGGACGAAGCGTACTTTTTCGAATGCCTCGTGGCAAAAGCCCATTCCATATGCGGATAGCGCGGCACCGTCTTAGGCGGCACCGCGACCTCCAGCGGCACGCGTGGCGCATCTTTCGGCAGCACGACGAAGCCGCGGCACCAGGGCCGCTGTGTCGACACCATGCGCGCATACTGGTCGCGGTTCGCGCCGGTGATGCCTTCATAGTGATTGGAGCCGCCCCAGGTGTTGTAGGCGAGCCAGGTGCCCGTCGCCGCCATCTGCAACACGCGGCCGGGTTTCTTACCAAGCTTCGGTGCGACGATGAAGAGATGGTGGCAGCGGATCGGCTTGCCGTCACGGCTATCCGCTTCAAGCGTGATGCGATAGGCGCCGGACGGCCAGTCGTCGCCGATGCGAAACTCGAACAACGCCTCCCAGCCGCAGCCCTCGACCGAGCACTGGTCCGGCGTGTCCTGCCAGCGCGCCGCTATGCCAGTCTTCTCGAACGCCTTTGTCTCGGAGCCGCCGTCGCGGACGATCGTGATGCCAAAAGTGGCGGCCGTCGCGCTGACATGCAGCGCCACCGTTTCGCCCGGGCGGTAGGAAAACCGGTCGCTGTAACACCAGATCTCGCCACGCTCGCCGTCCATCCCCGGCCGTTCGTAGTAATGCGTGCGCACTGCCTGCCGGCGCTGCTCCGGCGTCAGTCCGAAATCGGGGAATTCGGTCGGCAGATTGGTCATTGACACCGCAAAGGGCTCGAACGCCGCCATTTCGGCGATCTGCCGGCCAAGCGTCAAATGGAAACGATCGGGCCAGCAATCGCCAGGGCCACCCTTGGCCGCTCTCCCCAAACCGACTATCTCAAACAAGGCGGTGTTTTCCGCACCTGGGAGCCGACATGCTGAGAGTCCAGAAGGTCAAGGTCGACGACATTTACGTGCCGGCCGCGCGCAAGAAGACGCTGCATCCCGAGACTGTCCGCCATCTGGCGGAGGACATTCTGGAAAACGGCATGAAGATGCCGATCCAGGTGCGCCACGACGGCAAGCGCCATATCCTCGTCGAGGGCCTGCACCGGCTGGAAGCGGCCAAGTGGCTCGGCGAGACCGAGATCGACGCCTATCTGGTCCAGGCCAAGCGCCACTAGGCGAACTCCTGAGCCGTCGGCCGACGCCGGCCGTTCCTGTCACCCTCCTGTGAATTTTTTCGCGGACCGTGTCGGCCCGCGCTGCGCTCACCCGTCTTTGAAGCGGAACCGCAATTCAAACACGCCGAGGAGACCCCATGACCACCAAGCTCGACATCGCCCCCGCCAATGACCGCGAACTGGTTCTCGCCTGCATCATCGATGCGCCGCGCGAGAACGTCTATCGCTGTTGGACCGACAACAAGCTGGTGACGCAGTGGTTCGCGCCAAAGCCGTGGACGACGCCGCGCGCCGAAATGGACGTGCGCACCGGCGGTAACAGCCTGGTCGTCATGGCCGGTCCCGACGGCAATGAATTTCCGAACCCAGGCGTCTTCCTCGAGGTCGTTCCGGGCGAGAAGATCATTTTCACCGATGCCTATACCAGTGCCTGGGAGCCATCCGAAAAACCGTTCATGACCGGCGTGCTCACCTTCGAGGACGAAGGCAACGGCAAGACCCGCTACATCGCGCGCGCCAAGCACTGGAGCGTCGCCGACCGCGAGCAGCACGAGAAGATGGGTTTTCACGAGGGCTGGGGCCAGTGCACCGAACAACTCGAAGAACTCGCCAAGACACTTTGACAGCGGCAAGACCGGAGGAGACCAGCATGTCCAGATCGATATTTTTCGCCATTCTTGCTTCAGCCGCAGCCCTGTTTGCCGCGCCGTGCCAAGCCAACGCAGAGGAGACCAAGCCCGCCATGACCACCGAGACCAAAGCACTGCCGAAGCCGGAAAAGTCCGGCCTGCTGCCGATCGACGGCCTGAACTATTATTACTCCATCTATGGCAAGGGCGAGCCGCTGCTTCTGCTGCATGGCGGTCTCGGCACCACGGATATGTTCGCGCCGATCCTGCCCAGGTTTGCCGAAAACCGCACCGTCATCGCCGTCGACCTGCAGGGCCATGGCCGCACCGCGCTTGGCGACCGGCCCTTTGGCCTGGAGGCGATGGGCAACGACATGGCCGCGATCGTCAAGGCGCTGGGTTACGACAAGGTCGATGTCCTGGGTTATTCGCTCGGCGGCGGCGTCGCCTTCCGCATGGCCGTCCAGCACCCCGAAACGGTGCGCCGGCTCGTCCTGGTCTCGGCCGGCTATGCCGCCGACGGCTTCTATGCCGAGATGCGCGGCCAGCAGGCGCAGGTCAGCGCGGCGGCGGCCGAATTCATGAAGGACACGCCAATGTACAAATCCTATGTCGCGGTGGCGCCGCATCCGCAGGATTTCCCAAAGCTGCTCGACACGCTCGGCACCTTTATGCGCAAGGATTATGACTATTCCGCCGATGTGGCCAAGCTCAAGATACCGGTGATGCTGGTCTATGGCGACAGCGACATGTATCGGCCCGAGCACGAGATCAAGTTCTACCAGATGCTCGGCGGCGGGTTGAAGGATGCTGGCTGGATGCGCGAGAACCTGTCGCAGAACCGTCTGGCCATCCTGCCCAACCGCACCCACTACGACGTCTTCTTCGCCCCGGAACTGACGGCCACGACGCTGCCCTTCCTCAATGGCGAGACCAAGGTGAAGAGCTGGGACGAGGTCGTCAGCGAAACGAAATAGTCATCTGTCCGGCAATTGCCTGACTGCGGCCGTCTCTCCCGGAGACGGCCGCAAGCCTTCTATGAAGCCTTGGCGCGGCGCGGCTCTCTCAGATGCTTGATGCCGCTCATCTCGACGAAGTTCGTCGCCGCTTCCCAGAGATAGTCGCCATAGAGGAACGGCTCGAAGGGGGTTGCGCCGGCAAGCGGCAGCGGCGCGATCTCGGCGTCGACGCGCGGCTCGTAGAAAAACGGGATTGAGAACCGCGCCGTTTTCGGCGCGATCACCCGGTGCCGCGTCGCCCTGACGCGCCCGCCGGTCCAGCGCTCAAGCAATTGGCCGAAATTGACAGCCAGCGTGCCGTCGGCGGGCGGCACGTCGATCCATTCGCCGGCGAGGTTCTTCGCCTGCAGGCCCTCGACGCCGTCCTGGGCGCAGCGTGACGAAACCTGAATCGGCATGTTCGCGCCCGATGACGGTGCGGGTCTCGCCCTTGTGGACGACCGAAAACTCCGGGCCACTCGTGTCGACGCCGCTGTTCGGGTCACGCAAAGGGTAGCGGATCAGCCGCAGCGTCGAGATGCCACCGTCGAAATCTGCGTCGAAGATCGTCTCCGGCAGGCCGAGCCCGCGCGCGACCGAGCGCATCAGCGCGTTGCCCACCGCTTCCATCGCCAGATAGTAGCTTGCGGCGGCCGCGCGCCAGCCCGGCAGCGCCTGCTCGGCGGGCAAGGGCGTCGGCTCGCAAAGCGGATCGTCGGAACGGGTCGTCCGCGCATGCGCAAGGTCCGGCCCCATGTCGATGCCTTCCTTGTAGGAGACGGCTGTCGGCTGCAGCGGGAACCAGCCGCGATAGACATTCTTCCTGGTCCGGTCGAAATTCCAGCGCAGCAGTTTCTGCTTTTCGGCCTCGGGCAGGGCGAAGATCTCGAGCAGGCGCGCCCGTTTCTGAGGCGTCAGCCAGGCATCGCCGGGGAAGTCGCGGACCGCCATGAAGCCGATGCCCGAAGCAGCGGCCATGATCGTGGCATCGGCGCGCTCGCGCTCGGGCGAGGGTGGTCCGAACAGATCTGCGATTCCGATGGTTTCGATGTCCTGCGCCATATGGCTGCCTCCCGAGCGGCTGGCCGCAAGCAGGCGCGGGGTCTGCCGTTCTGTCAATCCCATACCGGCACCCGTCATTGGGCCAATGGCGGCACCGCAACGCCACGGCCACACAACATCACTGCAACAGATGATGTCCCATCAAAGCTTTTGAATTGACGCTGCAATCTTCGCCGCTAGCGTTAGCCAATATCCCATGAAGGCATGGAGTGCGGCGATGGCAAGGTATGGTGGCGGGTGCCTGTGCGGCGCGGTTCGCTATAGCGCGGAGGCTACGCCGATCAACGAGCGCGTCTGCCACTGCCGGCTCTGCCAGAAGGTGATCGGCGCAGCCTTCAACGCGCGCGTGCTGTTCCGCATCGACGACGTGACCGTCGAAGGGCCGGTGGCGATGGTCAACACCTCGCCGGACCTCAAGCGCGGCTTCTGCGCGGCCTGCGGCACGACGATGTTTTCGCGGCGGGATTCCGCCGGCATCATCGGCATCACGACAGGCTCGCTTGACGATCCTTCGGTGTTCAAGCCGCAGATGCATATCTGGACGGCCTCGAAGCAGCCCTGGGTGCAACTCGACGACGGCCTGCCGCACTATGAAGGCGCGCCGCCTCCGAACTAGGATTTTCCCTCCTCCCACTGTGGGACAAGGGTGGGCGCCGGCGTTAACAGAATTTAATCCGAAACCACGAGATAGCCGGCAAAGCGTCATTGGCGAGCCATCATTGCCTGCTTATCTATCGGCTTGCGGGCCGGTATTCGAGGAGGCGACGGATGAGCGACAGCATCAACACCCTGGACGAGCTTTTGAACGACCCGATGGTCCGGCTCGTGATGGAGCGTGACCGCGTGCAGCCGGCGGAGCTTCGCATGTTGCTCGAAAGGGCCCGCGGGCGCACCGCCGAAGACGCGTCCGCCGATCAGCCGGTCGTGCCGCCGGCGCATGTCGTGGCCAGGACCTGCCTGCAGCAATGGTTGCTCGGATAAGAGCAATTCCAGGAAAAGTGTGCAGCGGTTTTCCGTCCGGAATTGCGTCAAAACAAGAGTATCAATCGCTGAACCGCCCCTCTTCTGCCGTCAGCCGGAATTCGCCGGCAAATAGCTGTAGTGGCTGCGGAAATAGGCGAGCCTGAAGCCGAGACGCGCATAGTTGCGATAGGCCGGTCCGTCGCGGTCGGGGTGCGGCGCCTCGATGTCGGCGACGAACAGCTTCGCGCCGGCGGCAATGCCGTCGCGAACCATCGCTTCGCCAAGCAGCGCGTCGAGATCGAAGCTCGGTGCCATGATGCCCGGCACCGGCGCGTCGATGCCGCTCCAGGCCATGCCGTCGGCGCCGATGAACAGCGAGCGCACCGCAACGACCGCGCCGTCCCGCTTCAGCATGTAGTGATGCCAGCCCAGCCGGCCGACCAGCGCCAGCAGCCAGGGCGAGGTCGGCAGCCGGTAACGGCTGTCGACGAAACCAGCCCATTCCTCTGCCGTTGCCGGCGTCACCCGTTCGACCGAATGCCCATCGGTCGGGAACAGCGGCTTGGGCGCCAGCGGTGTCGCGTCGCGAAAGATCCGTTCCCAGCCGCTCTGGCGCTGCAGGCCGCGCGCCTCGAGCCAGCATCTGAGTGACGACGGCTCCGCGTGCGGATTGGCATAGAACCACGGTCTCGCAATGCCGGCGGCACGGTAGTGCGCCAGGAGCGTGTCGAGCTGGCTTTCGGTGGCCGGGCGCTCGACGCCAAGATTCTTCACGCTGTTGAAATGGATGAACGGGATCGTCGTGCAGGTGGTCCAGACGAGATCGGCTTCCTCGGCGATCGACAGGCCTTGGCGCGCGGCGAAATCGGTAGGCGCGGCGGCGTAGAGGTCGTGCCAGGCATTGACCTCCGCGCGTTCGATGGCGCGGCTGAAGTCGCGGGAGACATCCTCCATTGCAATCGCGGGATGGTGCGGTTCGGGCAGGACAACGGGTTGCAATTCGGACAGTGCAGCGGTCGACATCGGTTCCTCCCAACTCACACCTTACGTTGTAAGATTAGCGAATGGTAATATTACCACGAAACTTGTCAAGCTGGATCGGGCGCACCCTACAAAACCGTGAATTGGATTCCCCGTCTCGCGACGCTATCCCACAGCCGGGATCGGCCGAAAGCGGCGCTTCCCATGCAATTTTCGCCTGGGAAGGATCGACATGGCTGACATCTGTACTCAGGGCCTGGACACCGGCTTCGTCGGCCTGGGCTACGCCAAGGTAGCGTTTCTCGGCGTGGTGCAAGGCATCACCGAATTGCTGCCGATCTCGTCCACGGCGCATATGCGCATCGTGCCGGCCGTGCTTGGCTGGCAGGATCCGGGCTCCGCGTTCTCCGCCGCCATGCAGCTTGCGGCCCTGGCGGCTGTGGTCAGCTATTTCTGGAGCGATGTCAGGGATATCCTGTTTGGTTCGCTCGACGCCCTGACGCGCCGCGATTTCGCCGACCGGCATTTCCGCCTGGCGCTGTGGATCGTGTTGGCAACCATTCCGATCGTCATTGCCGGCGTCGCGCTGTCGGGCCTGCTCAACGCCTGCAATTCGCCGCTGCGCAGCCTGAGCGTCATCGGCTGGGCCTGCATCGGCATGGCGATCCTGCTCGCGCTGGTCGAGATTTTTGCCCGCCACCGGCGAACCATCGGCGAAGCATCCATGGCCGACGCGCTGCTTGTCGGCGTCGCCCAGATCGGCGCCTTGATACCTGGCGTGTCGCGCTCCGGTTCGACCCTGACGGCCGCGCTCGGGCTTGGCTTCAAGCGGGCCGAGGCGGCACGCTTCTCCTTCCTGCTCGGGCTGCCGGCAATCGCGCTCGCCGGCCTCAAGGAATTGTGGGAGCTCCACAAGGTCCACCTCGATGCCCATGGCTGGTCGGTTCTCGCCGTCGGGCTCGTCGTCGCCTCGATTTCCGCCTTCTTTGCCATATGGGGCCTGATGAGCATTCTCGAGCGGTTCTCCGCCTGGCCCTTCGTCGTCTATCGCGGCGTGCTCGGCGTCGTGCTGCTGGTCGCGGTGGCGATGGGGTGGCTTGCCTAAAGTGCGCTGATATTCAGGTGATGCCGGCCTGCAAATGGCGGTTTCCTGCGCTTCCGGCGCTCACATACCCAACAGTATCTCCGCTCCGGTTCTCGGAACCCACCATTTTCGACGCGGCCTGACCTGAATCTCAACACACTTTATCGAACCGACGGCCGTCACCTGGAAATCTGTGTTGCGCGGCTACCACGCCTGCGATGCAAACGGTAAACCGTCTGTGATCGCCCTGCGCACGCATTGACTCGCTCGTGAATTCTCCCTTAGCTTTTTGTTAACAAACAACGGACGTGGGGCCGCAATGGCATCCTCTATGGGTTGGCATTGCGCGGCGCGGCTTGCAATAGCTCTGACGGCTTTCGCCTCTGTGCCGGGTTTGGCCAGCGCGGCCGGCCCGTCCATGATGGTCGGCGGTCCGACGTCCCAGCCAGTCGGCCACTATGATTTCTGCAAGATCCATCCCGCCGAATGTTCCATCCGCTCGCCCAACAACACGCCGGAGCATATGACCGGCAGGCTGTTGCGCGAGATCACTGCCGTCGATGCCTCGGTCAACACGCGCGTCAAGCCGATGAGCGACATGGACAATTACGGCAAGGAGGAATTGTGGGCCTATCCGGACAATGGCTTCGGTGATTGCGAGGACTATGTGCTGGAAAAGCGGCGCGAACTCATCAGCAGCGGCGTTGCCGTATCCAACCTGCTGATGACCGTCGTCCGCAAGCCGGACGGCGAAGGCCATGCGGTGCTCACCGTGCGCACGGACAAGGGCGACTTCATCCTCGACAACCTCAACGACAAGGTTCGCCTGTGGAGCGAAACCGGCTATCGCTACCTGAAACGGCAGGCGAGCGACAACACCGGGCACTGGGTCTCCATCCTCAGCGGCGACGAGACCCTGGTCAGCTCGGTCAAATAGCCCTGCCGCCAACCCGGCTTCAGTTTCTCCCGCAGACAAGGGCAGAGCAGAGCCGCGCTCGCTCACCATTTCGCTAATAATTGATTCAAACTTTGTTGGTAATTTCTCGTTAGGGAATTGCCAGTTGTCCGGCGGCGGTTGGTTGCCTTCGGTCTGTTGTGTTTTGCGTACAGGTCCAGATGCGGTTACCAGGCGTCGTCATTTTCTCGCTCGCGTCCCTGTGGCTTGCCGGCTGTTCTTCGACAGCGGGCGTCGATGCCCTGCAAATGCCGTCGAACGAGACGACCAGCTCCGTCGTACGGCCAAGCGTGCCCGTCGCGGCGGCCCCTGACACACCCGTTCTTCCGCCTATGTCGGACGAGGCCGCACCAGTGGCCGACAATGCGCCGCCCTTTTCCCTGGCCGAGGAAGAAGAGACGATCGCCACGGACACGCCGTTGCCGGAGGAGGCCATCGAGCCACCGGTCGAGCCGGTTGCGCTGGTGTCGCAGCCGAAGCGGCTGACGCGCGCAGCACCCCCGATGCTGGCCGGGCCGGTGACGCGCTACGGTTTCCGCGACGCCAAGCCGATCAATTTCGGCCGGGGGGCCTCGCCCCGGCACCTTGCCGTGCACGGCGTCGACGTCTCGCGCTGGCAGGGCAATGTGAACTGGGGCAAGCTGCGCGCCCAGGGCGCCAACTTCGCCTACATCAAGGCCACCGACGGCGGCGACCATCTCGATCCGATGTTCAGGACCAACTGGCGCAATGCCGATGCCGCCGGGCTGAAGCGCGGCGCCTATCATTTCTTCTACTGGTGCCGCACCGCCGGCGAGCAAGCCGACTGGTTCATCCGCAACGTGCCGCGGGTAGAAGGCGCGTTGCCGCCGGTGATCGATGTCGAGTGGAACGGCGACTCCTCCTGCAAGCGGCGACCGTCGCGCGCGACGGTGCAGGAAAAGATGCAGGTGTTCATGGACAAGCTGGAGCGACATTACGGCCAGCGGCCCATCATCTACACCAGCCCCGATTTCTATCGCGACAATCTGCGCGGCGCCTTCCTGGACTATCCGTTCTGGCTGCGCGCGGTGGCGCGGCATCCATCAAAAGTCTATCCCGGCCGCAAATGGCTGTTCTGGCAATATTCCGGCTCCGGCCTGTCGCACGGGGTGAGGGGCCGCATCGACCTCAACGTCTTCCATGGCGATGAGCGGCAATGGCGTGCCTGGGCCGGCGGCAGCCGCCAGATGATGGCCGACGCGGATTAGGACACCGTCCGCGTTCCAAGGTTTTGGCGGCAAATTTCAGCGTTTTTCTAACGATCCGCTCACCCTGTTCCTTAGCGGTCCCGCAACGCCCGATTGGTAACATCCACGTGATCGTGCATGTCGCCCCAAAGGCATGCCCTTAGGCCTGACCTGAGGGTGCGCAGCGGTTTTGAACAGCGACATGCTTCAAAACAATGGCGTGAGGGGTCGATGCGCAATCCGGTTCTGGCAGTCGCTTTTGTGGCCGCTCTCGGCTACGGATTTTTCAACACGCTCGGTCATATGCCGAGCGACAAGCCGGTCGCCATCCCCGACGCAGCACCTGGCGCCTCGCCGACGGCGCCGCGCCCGGTCCAGGAAAACGTCGTCGCCTACTACACGGGCGACGAGGCGATGCAGGCCGCCAAGAAGACTGGCCGCTCGACCCTGCCGCGGTTCCACAAACTGATCGCCGCCGGCACGCCCGGCACCTACACGGTGAAGTTCCCGCTGACGCAGAACGGCGCCACCGAGCATATCTGGCTGCAACTGCTCGGCTACAGCGACGGGACCTTCATCGGCCTGCTCGCCGACGAACCGGTCAACGGCAACAAATACAAGATCGGCGACAGGATGAAGGTGGCCGAAGCCGACGTCGAGGACTGGATGATCAAAAACGGCGGCGAAGTCTATGGTGGCTACACCGTACGCCAGGCGTTCGCCGACATGCCCAAGGAACAGGCCGCAAAGTACGGCATCACGTTCAAGGATTGAGGGCAGCGCCGCCTGAAAGCCTATCAGGCCTCGCGCCTTTCGCGCTCGCGTATCTCCGCCGTCTGCGCCAGCACCCAGTCCCGGAACACTTTGATCTTGGGTGTATTGCGGCGGCTTTCCAGGTGCACCAGCCAATAGCCATCGCCATCAGATCCAAGGACCTCGAATGGCTGTATCAACTGGCCCTTTGCCAGCAAGGCGCTGTAGATGTTGCGGGTGAGGATCGCAGCGCCCCGATCGGTCAGTGCCGCCATTGCATCGTAAGCCTGCGAACCGAGCGTCGGGCCCGCGATGACGCGATCGGGCTCGAAGGGTACGCCGGCTGCCTCGAACCAGTTTTTCCACCAGGGATCGTCGGCACAGCATAGCGCCACCTTGTAAAGATCCTCGGGGCGATGGATGCCGCCCACGCTCTCGGCCAGTTTCGGGCTGAGCATTGGCGTATAGTCTGCCTTGAACAGATAGTGAGCAGTCAGGCCGGGCCATTTTCCGGTGCCGGTGCGAATCCCGATATCCATGTCCTCGCGTGTGAAATCGACCAGCCGGGACGATGTGTTGACCTTCACGGCAAGGTCGGGATGCATCAACTGGAATGTTCCGAGCCATACGGCCAGCCGGTTCGAGGCAAATGTTTCCATGGTCGTCACGGACAGCACGCCGGTCGCTCCACCCTTCGTGGCAACCCATGCATCCGCCAAGGCCGAGAAGGCCCCTGTTGCGTGCGGTGCCAACTGCTGTCCGGCCTCGCCAGGGCGATCTGCCTTGTTTTCCTTATGAAAAGTGGCGTTCCGGCACGTTCTTCCAGCACCTTGATCTGATAGCTGGCCGCGGACTGGGTCATGCCGAGTTCTTCGGCCGCCTTGGTGAAGCTGCCCAGCCGCGCCGCGGCTTCAAAGACGCGAATGGCCCCTAACGGCGGCAGCTCCCAACTCATGACGCATCAATCCTCCTGATGCATGGTACGCGACGTTCGATTGGAAACCAAGGCCGGAAAACGGCATGCTTTGTCCATCAGATCGAACCCGAAAGGACACGGCAATGACCACCCTGTACAGCACGCTTCGTCGTCCGATGCTCGACCTCTTCGTCGCACCGTTCAGGCCCCGCAAACGCGGCCTGCTCGACCACCGTTCGCTGTCGGACCATTTCCTGCGCGATATCGGCATGCTCGATGGACATGTTCCTCCCGGAACCATTCGCTGAGGCAGCTCTTTGACCATGGATGCAAGGGAGGGAAAGATGGATGTGTCATCCGAGGCTCTGGCGAAGAGCCGGCAAACGATCAGTGCCTATGAGGACTATGCCGAACGCTACGATGCAATCGTGAGGCATGTCCCCAACGACAGAGAGCAGGCATCGCTGAAGCGTCTTGTGGCGATCGCCGGCACAGCCGGTCGGATTCTGGAAGTCGGGTCGGGAGCGGGATACGACGCGGACTTTCTGGAGGGCCTGGGCGTCAAGGTTCGCCGCACCGACGCGACAAAGCGGTTTCTCGAGTTGCAGGCCGCGCGCGGCAAGCAGGGTGAGCTTCTCGATCTCCTCACCGATGATCTCGGCGGCCCCTACGATGCCGTCCTGGCGCTCGCCGTCCTGATCCATGTGCCACGCGATCAGACTGACCAGGTCCTTGCCAAGATTGCCCAGTCGCTGCGGCCAGGCGGCGCCTTCCTCGTGTCGATGCGCAATGGCGATGGCGAGACGGGCGGCGAGTATCACACGGTCTACTGGCGCAGGGACGATTTCGCGGCCCGTATCGAAGCCGCCGGGCTGGTGCTTATCAGGGACGATTTCAATGTGGGCCGCGATCGCGAAGAGTGGAACACGTTCCTGGCTGTGAGGCCATCATGACGCGGCCGCGGGCTGGATGATCAGGAATCTGCGGCGGCTACACCACGTGTCAGGCGTTCGCGCCGAAGGAACAGGCTGAAAAGTACGGGATCACGTTCAAGGATTGAGGCGGGTGCGGCGCCTCTTTCCCTTCTCCCCTTGTGGGAGAAGGTGGATCGGCGCGCAGCGCCGAGACGGTTGAGGGGTGCTGGACGGAATGAGATGTCAGTTGTTTAGCGCCTGTGTGCCCGATTGGACGAAGGTTTCCGCCAAGTTGGAACACCCCTCATCCGACCGAGCTTCGCTCAGTCACCGTCTTACACAGGGGAGAAGGGGAGTCCACTTGCCCTACGTCTCTACATATTCCGCCAGGCTGACACCTTTAGGCACATCCAGCCCGTCGGCGCGCAGGCCTTCGATATGAAATCGTATGGCGTCGCGAATTTCGGTTTCCACCTCAGGCACCGTCGCGCCGGTCGCGATGCAGCCGGGCAAGTCCGGCACATAGGCGGAAAAGTTGTTGCCAGCTTTCTCAATCACCACCGCGTAGCGCATATCATCGCTCCTTTAAACCGGACTGCTTGAGGATGCTGTTTAGTGTTCCCGGAGCAATCTCTTCAGACGGCTTGCCGGCCACGGTAACGCGGCCGGCTTTGATTTCGTGCTATTGGCGATGGCTGCCCTTGGTTGCAACCAGATACCAGCCATCGGTCTCCAGCAAGCGAATGACTTCGCGGACTGTAAGCCGAGGTGGCATCTAGTTCTCAGCTGCACCCGCTCGTCGAACCACACGTGTCGCACTTCTCGCAGGTGCCGTTTCGCACCATGGTGAAGTTGTGGCATTCCGAGCATTCGTTGCCGGTATAGCCCTGCATCAGCGATTGCTGACGCCGGGTCTCGGCAAGTGCCTTCGCCTCAGCAGCTTCGTTTGCCGCTGCGTCGGTGAACAGCGCCGAAGCCCCCGATGCCTCGTCGGCCGTTTCTTCGTAGACGATGTCCTCGACCAGTTCCCTGGCCCGCTCCTCATAGTCGCGCTTGTAAGCGATGGCTTCGTCGCTGGCCGGCTTCAGCGCCAGCACGTTGGAACCCGAAAAGGCAGTCGGCACGGCGCGGGCAGGGGCGGTGGTCGGCGCCGTGCCGCCAAAGCCCTTGGGCTCTGCGCTGGCGCCCGACACCAGCTTAACCGGAGAAACGCCGCGGGTCAGGCCCTTCGAGAAGGGCGTTGCCTTGCCTTCGGTGATGCCGCGGCCGAGTGCCGTCTTGTCGAAATCCGACTGGTCGACATGGGCGAGGTCGTGGCGGCCGAGATAGGACACGGCAAGCTCGCGGAACACGTAGTCGAGGATCGACGTGGCGTTCTTGATCGCGTCGTTGCCCTGCACCATGCCGGCCGGCTCGAACTTGGTGAAGGTGAAGGCCTCGACAAATTCTTCGAGCGGCACGCCATATTGCAGGCCGAGCGAGATGGCGATGGCGAAATTGTTCATCATCGCCCGGAAGGCGGCACCTTCCTTGTGCATGTCGATGAAGATCTCGCCGATACGGCCATCGTCGAATTCGCCGGTCCTGAGATAGACCTTGTGACCACCGACGACCGCCTTTTGGGTGTAGCCCTTGCGGCGGTTCGGCAGCTTTTCACGGTCGCGATAGAGACGTTCCACCACGCGCTCGACGATCTTCTCCGTCACCTGCACGGCGCGCTGCGCGGCCGGAGCCTGGATCAGCTGCTCGACCATATCGTCCTCATCCTCGTCGCCATCGGCGAGCAGCGAGGAGTTGAGCGGCTGCGACAGCTTTGAGCCGTCGCGGTAGAGCGCGTTGGCCTTCAGCGCCAGCTTCCACGACAGCATGTAGGCGCCCTTGGCGTCTTCCACCGTCGCTTCGTTCGGCATGTTGATGGTCTTGGAGATAGCGCCGGAGATGAAGGGCTGCGCCGCCGCCATCATCAGGATGTGGCTGTTGATCGACAGCGAGCGCTTGCCGATCTTGCCGCACGGGCTGGCGCAGTCGAACACCGCCAGGTGCTCGGCCTTCAGGAACGGCGCGCCTTCCAGCGTCATCGCTCCGCAGACATGGATGTTTGCGGCCTCGATGTCCTTCTTCGAGAAGCCCAGCGCCGGCAGGATCTCGAACGAGAAATCGTTGAGCTGTTCGTCGGTGAAACCAAAGGTCTCCTTCACCCAGTCGGCGCCCAGCGTCCACTGGTTGAAGACGAACTTGATGTCGAAGGCCGACTTCAGCGCCGCATTCAGCGCCGCGATCTTGTCATCCGAAAAACCCTTGGCTTTGAGCGAGCCGGGGTTGATGCCGGGCGCCTGGTTGAGATTGCCGTGGCCGACCGCATAGGCCTCGATCTCGGCGATCTGGCTCTCGGAGTAGCCGAGCGTGCGCAACGCTTCCGGCACGGCGCGGTTGATGATCTTGAAGTAGCCGCCGCCGGCGAGCTTCTTGAACTTCACCAGCGCGAAGTCGGGCTCGATGCCGGTGGTGTCGCAATCCATGACCAGGCCGATCGTGCCGGTCGGCGCGATAACGGTCGCCTGCGCATTGCGGTAGCCATGCTCCTCGCCAAGCTCGATGGCGCGGTCCCAGGCGGCCTTGGCGTGCTCGGCAAGCGCCTGCTGCTTGAGGTCCGACGCGACCAGCGGCACCGGGTTGACGGCCAGCTTCTCGTAACCGTCCTTGTCGCCATAGGCGGCGCGGCGGTGGTTGCGCATGACGCGCAGCATGTTCTGGGCGTTGCGGTCATAGTCCGGGAAGGCGCCGAGCTCGGACGCCATCTCGGCCGAAGTGGCGTAGGCAGTACCCGTCATGATCGCGGTGAGCGCGGCGCAGATGGCGCGGCCCTCGTCGGAGTCATAGGGAATGCCCGAGGTCATCAGCAGGCCGCCGATGTTGGCGTAGCCGAGGCCCAGCGTGCGGTATTCGTAGGAGAGCTTGGCGATCTCCTTCGACGGGAACTGCGCCATCATCACCGAGATTTCGAGCACGATGGTCCACAGCCGCACTGTGTGCTCGTAGGCGGCGATGTCGATCGTTCCGTCGGCGTTGCGGTAGGGCAGCAGATTGATCGAGGCGAGGTTGCAGGCCGTGTCGTCGAGGAACATGTATTCCGAGCACGGGTTGGAGGCCCGGATCGCACCGGCCGACGCGCAGGTGTGCCAGTCGTTCATCGTCGTGTTGAAATGCAGGCCGGGGTCGGCCGACGCCCAGGCGGCATAGCCGATCTTTTCCCAGAGATCCCTGGCCTTCAGCGTCTTCAGCACCTTGCCGTCCTTGCGGGCGGTCAGCTGCCAGTCGCCATCCTGCTCGACGGCGCGCAGGAAATTGTCCTTCAGCGACACCGAGTTGTTGGAGTTCTGGCCGGAAACGGTGAGGTAGGCGTCGGAATCCCAGTCGGTGTCGTAAGTCTTGAACGACATCGACGTGTAGCCCTGCTTGGCGAACTGGATGACGCGGTAGATGTAGTTCTCCGGCACCGCGTCCTTCTTGGCCAGCTTGATCTCACGCTTCAGCGCGGTGTTGATCGCCGGATCGAAGCAGTCGTCGTCATGGCCTTCGCAGTTGACGCAGGCCTTCATGATCGCTTCGAGATGCTTCTTGACGATCTTGGAGCCGGTGACCAGCGAGGCGACCTTCTGCTCCTCATTGACCTTCCAGTCGATGAACTCTTCGATATCGGGGTGGTCGGCGTCGACGATGACCATCTTGGCGGCGCGGCGCGTCGTGCCGCCCGACTTGATGGCGCCCGCCGCGCGGTCGCCAATCTTGAGGAAGCTCATCAGGCCGGACGAGCGGCCGCCGCCGGACAGCTTTTCGCCTTCGCCGCGCAGGAACGAGAAGTTGGAGCCGGTGCCCGAGCCGTATTTGAACAGGCGCGCTTCACGCACCCAAAGGTCCATGATGCCGCCTTCGTTGACGAGGTCGTCCTGCACGCCCTGGATGAAGCAGGCATGCGGCTGCGGATGCTCGTAGGAGGACTTCGACTTGGTCAGCTTGCCGGTGAACGGGTCGACATAGAAGTGGCCCTGGCTCGGACCGTCGATGCCATAGGCCCAGTGCAGGCCGGTGTTGAACCACTGCGGCGAGTTCGGCGCCACCCGCTGAGTGGCCAGCATGTAGGCAAGCTCGTCGCGGAAGGTGCGGGCGTCGTCCTCGGACTTGAAGTAACCGCCCTTCCAGCCCCAATAGGTCCAGGTGCCGGCAAGGCGGTCGAAGACCTGACGCGCATCGATCTCGGAGCCATAACGCTCGGCCTCGGGGAGCTTGGCCAGTTCCGCCTCGTCGGCGACGGAGCGCCACAGGAAGGAGGGAACGTCGTTCTCCTCGACCTTCTTCAGACGCGCCGGAACGCCGGCCTTGCGGAAATATTTCTGCGCCAGGATGTCAGCCGCGACCTGGGAGAACTGCGCCGGCACATCGATATTGTCCAAGCGGAACACCACCGAGCCATCCGGATTCTTGATCTCGGAAAGCGCCTTGCGGAATTCGATCTCCGCATAGGCAGATTGTCCTGGCTTGGTAAAGCGACGCTCGATGCGCATTGGTCCGATCCCTTTTGTCTATATATAGCGCTTTTCCCCGGGATTTCTGCCCCAAAGCGAAACGCGCAGTCCGCCGTTGGCCGACGTCTTGACAACGCCGGCATCTCCTTTCGCAGCTTCCGCCCGTCCTGCTGGCCAGACTCCTTGCGAAGCGCCTGTCCAACCCACTGGCGACCCCTGCGGGTCCCTCAAATCTGAAACTTTTTGCTCGATTCCCCCGATCGAGGAATTTCACATTATCTAGCGCCGAACCTGCCTGCAAACACTAAATATAGTGTTAACAGAGTATTTTTTCCAGTCCGACAATTGTCCCTTTTCGCCACCCCTGGCCCCAACAACCCCAACGCTTCCGCCGGCCTCGTAACGGGCGGAAATGCGGGCAAAACGCACAAATTCCGGGAAAAAAGACCGGGCTCAGAACATTCCGGTCGCGCTCTCAACAGGAGCGCATGGCCTATAAAAGGCGACTCGTTTTGCGCCGTCAAGGATTCGTTTGCGTAGCTTTTGTGACCCCAATATCTTGTGTGTCACACATGTGGATAACGGGGACAGAATGGCGCCCCTGAAACCCCGGTAGCCCGGCCTTTGCGACCGCCATGCCTCGCTTTGGCCGCTACGTGCAACGGCTATGATCCCACCGCCTTTTCATTTAGCCCTCTATGTTCTATGTCTGCCCGTCGCGCGGGGGCGCGTCTTGTCAACTAGAAAAGCATCCGCTACGCCCCGCTCATGACAGTTACCGTCCGTTTCGCCCCATCGCCGACCGGCCGCATCCATATCGGCAACGCGCGCACCGCGCTGTTCAACTGGCTGTTCGCCTTGAACAACAAGGGCCGCTTCATCCAGCGCTTCGACGACACCGATATCTCCCGCTCGACGCAGGAGTTCGCTGACTCCATCCTTTACGACCTGCACTGGCTGGGGATTTTCCCCGATGTCACCGAGTACCAGTCGCGGCGCGTCGAGATCTACGATGCGGCGGTCGAGCGGCTGAAGGCGGCGCGCGTGCTTTATGCCTGCTACGAAACGCCGGAAGAGCTCGATCTTCGCCGCAAGGTGCGCCGCACGCGCGGCCTGCCGCCGGTCTATGGCCGCGAGGCGCTGACGCTGACGCCGGAGCAGGTGGCCGAATACCAGTCTGACGGCCGCAAGCCGCACTGGCGCTTCCTCCTGCCGAACTTCACCAGCGATCCGCTGCAGCCCGAACGCACCGAAATCCACTGGAACGATCTGGTGCGCGGCGAGGAGACCGTCGACCTCGCCTCGCTGTCCGATCCGGTGCTGCTGCGCGAGGACGGCACCTATCTCTATACGCTGCCTTCCGTCGTCGACGACATCGAGATGGGCGTCACCCACGTCATCCGCGGCGACGACCATGTCACCAACACCGGTGTGCAGATCGCCCTGTTCCAGGCGCTGGAGGCCGCGCCGCCGGTTTTCGGCCACCACAATCTCCTGACAACGGCGTCGGGCGAGGGGCTGTCGAAGCGCACCGGCGCGCTGTCGATCGAAAGCCTGCGCGAGGACGGCATCGAGCCGATGGCCGTCGCCTCGCTGGCCGTGCTGGTCGGCACCTCCGAAAATGTCGCCACCATGCCTGACCTGGCCGAGCTTGCGGGGCATTTCGATCCGGCCGCGACCTCGAAATCAGCGGCGAAATTCGATCCGGACGAACTCTTCGTGCTCAATCGGGCACTGATTCACAACATGCCGTACTCCGAGGCGCGCGACCGGCTGATCGTGCTCGGCGTCTCCGGCGACAAGGCCGAGCCGTTCTGGCTGGCGGTGCGCGGCAATCTCGACAGGCTGGCCGATGCGGTTCAATGGTGGCGCATCCTCGGCGAGGGGCCGGAGGAGCCGCCGGAGCTTTCCGGCGAAGACCGCGACTTCCTGCGTGAGGCGTTCGACCTGTTGCCGGAAGAGCCGTGGAACGGCACCGTCTGGAAGGACTGGACCGGCAAGATCCGGGAGGTGACGGGCCGCAAGGGCAAGGCGCTGTTCATGCCGCTAAGGCTCGCCCTTACTGGACAGCCTTCCGGGCCGGAGCTTGCAGATCTATTGCCCCTGCTGGGTCGGGAAGGAACGCTGGCCCGACGACCCTGACCTTGCGCTGGTCTGGCGGCAACGCCGAGACCGGCGAGGTGGCGGGCTTTTCGGCCATACGCTTGATCGTGTCGCGGTCGAGCCCGCCCTCTGCATTGGCGAGCGTCTCGGGATCGGCGCCCGGATCCGGCTTGTTGGCCGGCACCGGAGTGAACGGCGTGGTCGTCGCATCGGGGACGGATTGTTCCGGGCTTGGCGGATTGCCGGCGATGATCTCGAAATTCCCAGCCTGAGCATTGCAGCCGCAGGCCGGCGGCCTGGGCATATTGGTCTGCTTGTAGAGATAGGCCGTTGGCATTTCGCTATAGGGCCTGCCGGTAACCGACGATGTCATGTTCGCCGAATCCTCATCCATGCCGCGGGTGTAGAAAACCTGCATCTCGGTGCCGGGGCAGCTCGATTCGCAGTTCTTCTGGTCGCGCTCGAAGTCGCCGAGCGAGGCGGCGTTCGACATCGGGAAGAAATAGCCGTCGCAGGTACGCACGCACATGGTGCGGTACTCGCCGCTCAGCCGCGGCAGGTCCATGCCGTCGGGCTGGTTGATCACCCGGCGTATTGCTCGCTCTTCGTCCGGATAGTCGGGTTGCTCGAGCGCTTCGAGATGGCCGCTGCCGCCGAAAAGCTGGTCGAACAGGTTGCCGTTGCCGCCTTCGCGGGCCGCTTCCTGGATCGGCGCGCGCCGCGGAGCCTCACGGCAGCCATTGGCGTCGAGCGCCGCGAGGATACGGCTGCGGTCGCGTCGCGTTCCGCCGCCGGCAAGCCGCCCGCGCTTTGCCTGCAAGGCGTCGAGATTGGCATTCATGCGATCGATGGTGGCGTTGAGTGCGGCGCATTCGCTGACGCTGCGGGAAAACAGCGAGAAGCCGCAGCCGGCACTGCTGGCCTGTCCCCGCGCCTTGGCCAGCTGCTGGCGCTGGCGGGTGATGGCGTCGTCATATTTGCGGATCAGGCCCGGCTTGCCACCGCCACCATTCGAGGCGGCCGCAAGCTGGGCTTCGAGCTGGCGGCAGGCGCGCGAGGCGGCTTGCGGCTCGGTGACGCCAACGACCGATGCCGCGAGCGCGCCAAGCAGCGCGGCAAGGTGCGTCAGCCTCAACCCTGCGCCCGCCATGTGCCCCAAAACTCCGCTTGCCTGTTCGCCACGAAACTAACGCGACCGCGGTTAACCGCGCCTTAGTCTGCGACCAAACGCAATCGAATCTGCAACCAAACGTGACGGCAGCCTACCGCCAAATGCGGCCTTAGCCCAGATTGACGACAGCCTGTGCCTTGTGCGCCGCCTCGACCACGGCGAGCGCGGTCATGTTGACGACGCCGCGCGAGGTCACCGAAGGCGTCAATATGTGTGCAGGCTTGTCGGTGCCGAGCAGGATCGGCCCGACATGCAGCGCATCCATCATGGCGCGCAGTGCGGTGAGCGTGATGTTGGCCGAATCGAGGTTCGGAAACACCAACAGATTGGCTTCGCCCTTCAGCCGCGAATGCGGATAGACGCGCTGGCGCAAATGCTCCGACAGCGCCGAATCGGCATGCATCTCGCCGTCGCACTGGAGCTCCGGCGCGATGCGCGCCAGGATCGCCGCCGCCTGGCGCATCTTCAGCGCGCTCGGTGAATCGCGCGAGCCGAAATCCGAATGCGACAGAAGTGCTGCCTTGGGCTCGATGCCGAAGCGCTGGATCTCCTCCGCCGCGAGCACCGTCATCTCGGCGATCTCTTCCGCCGTCGGGTCGACCGAGACATGCGTGTCGGTGAGGAAGATGATGCCGCGCTGCGAGATCAGCATCGACAGCGTCGACAGATCCCGGTCCTTGATGCCCGCGCGTGGCCCGATGATCAGGGTGACGTTGCGCAGATGCCGCTCGAAACGGCCTTCGAGACCGCAGACCATGGCATCGGCATCGCCGCGCTTCAGCGCAAGGGCTGCGATCACCGTGTTGTCGGTACGCACCATGGTGCGTGCGGCTTCCGTCGTCACGCCGCGCCGGCCGGCAAGCTCGATCAACAGGTCGACATAGTGGCGGTAGCGCGGATCGTCCTCGGGGTTGATCAGGCCGAAATCGACGCCCGGCTTGATGCGCAATCCATAGCGCTTCAGCCTGACTTCGATGACGTGCGGACGGCCGATCAGGATTGGCTCGGCAATGCCTTCCTCCAGCACCACCTGGGCGGCGCGCAGCACGCGCTCGTCCTCGCCCTCGGCATAGATGACGCGCTTGGAGCTCGACGCCTTGGCCGACGAGAACACCGGCTTCATCACCAGGCCAGAGCGGAAGACAAAGCGGTTCAGCTTGTCGATATAGGCGGCGAAGTCGGTGATCGGCCTGGTCGCCACACCGGTGTCGCAGGCCGCCTTGGCGACCGCCGGCGCGATACGCAGGATCAGCCTAGGGTCGAAGGGCGAGGGGATCAGGAAATCGGGTCCGAAGATCGGCGTCTCGCCCGAATAGGCGCGCGCTGCGACGTCGGACGGTTCCTCGCGGGCGAGTGCGGCGATCGCCCGCACCGCCGCCATCTTCATCTCTTCATTGATGGCGCTGGCGCCGCAGTCCAGGGCTCCACGAAAAATGTAAGGAAAGCACAGTACGTTGTTGACCTGATTGGGAAAATCGGAACGGCCAGTGCAGATCATCGCGTCGGGCCGCGCCGCCCGCGCGGCCTCCGGCATGATCTCCGGATTGGGGTTGGCCAGCGCCAGGATCAGTGGCTTCGGTGCCATATGCTGCAGCAGTTCCGGTTTCAGCACGCCGGCGGCCGACAGGCCGAGGAAGACATCGGCGCCCGAAATCACATCGGCCAGCGTTCGCGCTGCAGTATCCTTCACATAAGGATCCTTCCAGCGGTCCATCTCGTCCGTGCGTCCCCTATAGGCGACGCCGAAGCGGTCGGTGACCCAGATGTTCTCGACCTTGGCGCCGAGCGAGACCAGCAGATTGAGGCAGGCCAGAGCGGCGGCACCAGCGCCCGAGGTGACGATCTTGATGTCGGAGATGGTCTTGCCGGCGAATTCCAGCCCGTTGAGCACCGCGGCGGCGACGATGATCGCCGTGCCGTGCTGGTCGTCGTGGAACACCGGTATGCCCATGCGGGCCTTGAGCTGTTCCTCGACCTCGAAGCACTCGGGCGCCTTGATGTCCTCGAGGTTGATGCCGCCGAAGGTCGGCTCCAGCGCCGAGATCGTCTCGACCATGCGCTCTATGCCGGGCGCGTCGATCTCGATGTCGAACACGTCGATGCCGGCGAATTTCTTGAACAGCACCGCCTTGCCTTCCATGACAGGCTTGGAGGCGAGCGGGCCGATATTGCCGAGGCCAAGCACCGCCGAGCCGTTGGAGACGACGCCGACCAGGTTGGCGCGCGCCGTGTAGTCGGCGGCGGTTGCCGGATTGTCGCGGATTTCGAGGCAAGGGGCGGCGACGCCGGGCGAATAGGCAAGCGCCAGGTCGCGCTGGTTGCCGAGCGGCTTCGTCGCCTGGATTTCGAGCTTTCCGGGGGTCGGGTGCTTGTGGAAGTAGAGTGCGGCCTCGTCGAGGTCCGACCGGGCCGTCTTCTTGTTCTCGCTGTCCATACCGGCCCTCCCTGCGATGTTGCTTCGCTGCCTTTTAGCATGCGGCATCGGTTTTTCGCGACGCCAAATGACGCAAGCGCGAAGGAAAGGGTCAAGGTCGAAAAGACTGAGCTATTGCAATCTTTTGTGTTGAGATCCTGCGAGAAAGCCGGACCTTGCGTCAGAATGCACTGACGTAGAGGCCGCCATCGACCGGAATGTTCTGCCCGGTCAGGTAGCCGGTATGAACCGAGCACAGGAAGGCGCAGATCTGGCCGAACTCCTCCGGCGTGCCGAGCCGCTTGGCCGGCACGTCGGCGCTGATGCGGGCTTTGCGCGCGGCCGCCGCCGCCGGGTCTTCCGGCGTCCCGGCTTCATGCGGGCCGCGCAGCCGGTCGGTGTCGAGCTTGCCGGGCAGCATGCTATTGATAGTCACGTTGCGGTCGATCACGGTGCGGGCCACGCCGGCCAGGAACGAGGTCAAGCCGGCGCGCGCGCCGGACGACAGATCGAGGCCGGGGATCGGCACATAGACCGACAGCGAGGTGATGTTGACGATGCGGCCGAAGCCGCGCGCCGCCATGCCGTCGATGACCGCCTGGATCAGCTCGATGGGGGTCACCATGTTCTGGGTGACGCCTTCGAGGATCTTCTCGCGGTCGAGCGTGCGGAAGTCGCGCAGCGGCGGGCCGCCATTGTTGTTGACGAGGATGTCGGGATCGGGGCAGGCGGCAAGCATCGCCTTCTGCACTTCGGGCTTCGAGACGTCACCGAGGATCTCGGTCACCTTGACGCCGTAGCGATCACGGATGTCCTGGGCGGTCCTGGCCAGCAGCTCGCCATTGCGGCCGTTGACCACCAGATCGCAGCCGGCCTCGGCCAGCGCCATGGCGCAGCCGCGCCCAAGTCCTTTGCTTGATGCGCAGACGATCGCCTTCTTGCCGCGAATGCCGAGATCCATGGTGATTTTCTCCTCTGATCAAGCGCGGCACGCTAGCTCTTCAGCTGGACCAATCGCAACCGTCATACGGTTGTTGCATGAATCGGGGCATAGGCTGCGCGAAAGCAACGGTGACGATCTGATGTCTGGCCCAGAGCCCCGCACTTTCCGCAGCATGTTCATCTCCGACGTCCATCTCGGCTCGAAGGCGGCCAAGGCCGACTTCCTGATCGATTTCCTGCGTCATCACGACGCCGATATCATCTATCTCGTCGGTGACATTGTCGATGGCTGGCGCCTGAGGCGCAGCTGGCACTGGCCGCAGAGCCACAATGACGTTGTGCAGAAATTGCTGCGCAAGGCGCGCAAGGGCGCCAACATCACCTACATTGCCGGCAATCACGACGAGTTCGCCCGCCAGTTCCAGGGCGTGCATTTCGGCGGCATCGTCGTCGCCGACCGTGCCATCCACGAGACCGCCGACGGCAGGCGCCTGCTGGTCATCCATGGCGACCAGTTCGACACCGTCGTCCACAATGCGCGCTGGCTGGCCTATCTCGGCGACTACGCGTATGACGCAGCCATGCTCGTCAACAGGGTGGTGACGCGGCTTCGCCAGTTGCTTGGCCTGCCTTACTGGTCGTTTTCGTCCTGGGCCAAGGTCAACGTCAAGAAGGCGGTGAACTTTATCGGCTCGTTCCAGACCATGCTGACGGAGGAAGCGCGCCGCTCGCATGTCGACGGCGTCATCTGCGGCCACATCCACCATGCCGCGATCGAGAACTACGAGGACGTGCAGTACATCAACACCGGTGACTGGGTGGAAAGCTGCACGGCGGTGGTCGAGCATTTCGACGGCCGGATGGAAATCCTGCACTGGGCCAAAGTCCTGCCCGAGGCCCCGGACGAACCGTTCATTCCGATGCTCATCGAGGACCGGGTGGTCGAAGCGGCCTAGGCTAGGCGGTTTCCGGCTCTGGGATTAATCGATTAGTCCAACCGGTTTCGCCCGGTTTTTCTCCATGTTAATGGTCGATTGCGCTGCTGGCCGTCTGGTAGAACGCGGCGTAATTGGATCGATTCATGTCACTGCCGCCGCTTTCACCCGAACAGCTCGTCAAGCCGCGCCATTTCGAATTGCGCATGACCCTGATCTTCTTCACGCTGTTCGTTTCACTCGGCACCCATCTGCCTTATTTCCCGCTGTGGTTGCAGGCCGAGGGTTTCCATGCCGAACAGATCGCGGTCATTTTGGCCGCGCCGATGTTCCTGCGCGTGCTGACGACGCCGCTGCTCACCGCCCTGGCCGACCGGGCGAAGGACCGCGCCAATGTCTATGTCGTGCTCGTCGCCGCCACCATGGTCATTTCCGCCGGCTATTTCCTTAACCCCACCTACGCCATGGTGCTCGCGGTATCGCTGGCGCTGACCATCGTCTGGACGCCGCATTCGCCGATCGCCGATTCGCTGGCGCTTTCGGGCGTGCGCCGGTTCGGCTCCAACTACACTGCCATGCGCAAATGGGGCTCGATCTCCTATCTCTGCGCCAATATCGCCGGCGGCTTCATCCTGGCCTGGACCGGCCCCAAGGCCGTGCCGGCGATCATCTTCGTTGCCCTTGCCGCGGCGCTTCTGGCCGGATTGCTGGCGCCGCGCCTTGGCCGTCCGCGCCGCGCTTCGCCGCTTTCGGCCACCGACATCCAGCATTCGGCGCCAAAGCTGCTCAATGCCTATTTTCTCTATTTCACCTTCGGCGTCGGCATCATCACCGCCAGCCATGCCTTTCTCTACGGCTTCGTGTCGATCTACTGGAAATCGATTGGCATCAGCGATTCGGTCGTCGGGCTGCTGTGGGCCTGGGGCGTGGTCGCCGAGGTCTGCATGTTTTTGTTTTTCAACCGCATTTTCGCCTCCGTTTCCGTCGTCCAGGTCATGGTGATCGCCGGCATCGGCTCGATCGTGCGCTGGATCGCCTTTCCACTGATCTGGCCGCTTGGCCTTGGCGTCGCCGGCTTCTTCGGCGTCCAGACGCTGCATTCAGTGTCGGTGGCGATGGTTCTGATCGGCCTGCAGAAGATGATCGGCGAAACCGTCTCCGAAGAGCGCACGGGTGCTGCGCAAGGCATCGCCTATTTCTTCAACGGCTTCTTCATGGCCGTGGTCACGCTGGCGTCGGGCCCACTCTACGACCGCCTCGGCGTCGACGGCTTTCTGGCCATGATCCCGATCGCCATCATCGGACTGGTGCTGATCGGGCTCGCCGCGCGCTCAGCCCCAAAGCGCCCTGTCAGGGGGTGAGACCAGCGACCCCTCGTAGACGAGGCCGGGCTCGCGGTCGCGGGCCAGCAGCAGCGCGCCGTCGAGATCGACGAAATCGGCGCCTTGGGCCAGCAAGACGGCCGGCGCCATCGCCAGCGACGTGCCGACCATGCAGCCGACCATGACGCCGAAGCCGAGCTTGCGGGCCCGGTCGCGCAGCACCAGCGCCTCCGTCAGGCCGCCCGACTTGTCGAGCTTGATGTTGACGGCGTCGTAGAGACCAACCAACGCTTCGAGGTCCTTGGCCTCGTGCACGCTCTCGTCGGCGCAGATCGGTACCGGATGCGCGATGTGCCGCAAAATACCATCACGGCCGGCGGGAAGCGGCTGTTCGATCAGCGCGATGCGCTGCGCGGCGGCGAATGCGAGGTTTTCGACGATATTCTCATCGGTCCAGCCCTCATTGGCATCGAGGATAATGCGGCTGTCCGGCGCCGCTTCCGTCACGGCACGAATGCGGGCGATATCATTGTCGCCGCCGATCTTGACCTTGAGCAGCGGTCTTGCGGCATTGGCGCGCGCCTGCGCCGCCATCGCCTCCGGCTCACCGAGAGACAACGTGTAAGCCGTCTCGAGTGCTTGCAACGGAGCCTTGCAAATGCTGGCTGCCACAGGCTTGCCGCTTGCCTTTGCTTCCAGATCCCAGAGCGCGCAATCTATGGCGTTGCGGGCAGCTCCTGCCGGCATCACATCAAGCAAAGCAGCGCGACTGATTCCGTCGGCGATCCTCTCGCGCATAGCCTCGATCGCCTCGCGCACGCCCTCCATGGTCTCGCCATAGCGTCTGTAGGGAACGCATTCGCCGCGCCCGATATGGCCGTTCTCGCCGATCGTCACGGTGATGACTTCGGCTTCCGTCTTGGACCCGCGTGAAATGGTGAAGGTGACGGCGATGGGAAAACGCTCGGATTCGACCGAAATGACACGCGCCATATTTTTCTTCTCAGGCTATGCGACAACGGCATGCCGGCAAATGACAGGCTGGTTCCGGCAGGCTAAACAGGACGCCATGTTGACCATCGGCAAACGCGACGCAAGCGGCACCGCCGCCAAGGAGCCAAATGGCCAGCCGCGCATCGCCGTAGGCGAGGAGGCCGGCGTTCTCGGCTGCGCCTTTTCCGGAACCTGGACGACGCGCACCGTGGCGCTGGTCGACGCGGAGATGCGCCGGATCGAGAAGCGCAGCGGTTTCAAGACTTTGGCGCTAGATCTTTCGCACATCGAAAAGATGGACACGGCCGGCGCCTGGCTGATCGATCGCCTGGTCAGCGCTTTCGAGAAGAAGGGCGTCGAAGTCAAATTGGAAGGGCAGAGCGAGATCGCTTCGATCCTGCTCGGCGCCGTCGGCGACGCCGTCCGGCGAGAGCCCGAATCGGGAGCGGCCGGGCCGCCCAACATCATTATCCGCGCGCTCGAGGCGGTCGGCCGCCGCGTTTATGAAATGCGCGACGATTTCCTGTCGTCGATGAACATCCTCGGCGCCACCATCCGCGGCGCGCAGATGAAGCTCGGCCGCGGCCATGCCGTCAATCCGGCCGCGATCTTCAACCAGATCGATCGCATGGGCGTCGGCGCCATCCCGGTTGTGGTGCTCATGTCGGCCATCGTCGGCGCCATCGTCGCCCAGCAGGGCGCCTACCAGCTCAGCTATTTCGGCGCCGACATCTTCGTCGTCGACCTCGTCGGCGTGCTGATCCTGCGCGAGCTCGGCGTGTTGATGACCGCGATCATGATCGCCGGCCGCTCCGGCAGCGCGATCACCGCCGAGATCGGCTCCATGAAGATGCGCGAGGAAGTCGATGCGCTGAAGGTCATTGGACTGAACCCGATCGGCGTGCTGGTCTTCCCGCGCCTGGTCGCCCTGGTGATCGCCCTGCCTTGCCTGACCATCATCGCCAATTTCGCGGCGCTCGGCGGCGGCATCGCCGCTGCCTGGCTCTATTCCGACATTCCCCCGGCCGCCTTTATCGACCGTCTGCGCGTCGCCATCGATCTCAGCACCATCTTTGCCGGCCTGATCAAGGCGCCGTTCATGGCCATGATCATCGGCACCATCGCCTCCGTTGAAGGCATGAAGGTGGGTGGCAGCGCCGAATCGCTGGGACAGCATGTGACCGCCTCGGTGGTGAAGTCGATCTTCGTCGTCATCATCCTCGACGGGCTTTTCGCCATGTTCTACGCGGCGATCGAGTTCTGACATGGCGACGCGGACTGAGGCCAAGGTCGGGGAGAATAGGGACGAGGGCGATATCGTGCTGTCGGCGCACGACATCACCGTCTCCTTCGGCGACAAGCTCATCCTCGACAAGCTCTCGCTCGACATCCGGCGTGGCGAGATCCTCGGCTTCGTCGGCGCCTCGGGTGCGGGCAAGTCGGTCCTCCTGCGCACCATCCTCGGCCTGACTCCCAAACAGTCGGGCACGATCAAGCTGTTCGGGGTCGATGTCCAGAAGGCGAGCGACATCGAGCGCTTGCGCATCGACATGCGCCTTGGCGTGCTTTTCCAGCACGGCGCGCTGTTTTCGGCGCTGACGGTGCAGGAGAATGTGCAGGTGCCGATGCGCGAATATCTCGACCTGCCGAAAAAGCTGATGGACGAGCTGGCTTTGCTGAAGATCGAACTGGTCGGCTTGCCGCCGGACGCGGCGCAGAAATTCCCCTCCGAGCTTTCCGGCGGCATGATCAAGCGCGCAGCCCTTGCGCGCGCGCTGGCGCTCGACCCGGACATCGTCTTCCTCGACGAGCCGACCTCCGGCCTTGACCCGATCAGCGCGGCCGAATTCGACGAACTGGTGGTCAAGCTGCGCGACACAATGGATCTGACGGTCTACATGGTCACGCACGACCTCGACACGCTGTTTACCGCCTGCGACCGCGTTGCCGTGCTCGGCAAGAAGAAGGTGCTGGTCCAAGGCACGATCGACGACATGCTGAAGAGCGAGGAGCCGTGGGTGAAATCCTATTTCCGCGGAAAACGCGCGCGCCAACTTGATCTTGCGGCGCGCGCATAGCCATAAGTGGGGCAATGGAAACCAGAGCCAACTACGTCATTGTCGGCATCTTCACGCTGGCAGCGATCCTCGCGGCCTTCGCCTTCGTCTATTGGACCGCTGCGATCGGTGACAGGGGCGAGACGGCGGTGCTGCGCGTGCGCATTCCGGGCTCGGCCTCGGGCCTCGGGCGCGGCAGCTTCGTGCTGTTCAACGGCGTCAAGGTGGGTGACGTCAAGCGCGTCTATATCGATGTCGACAACCCGACCGTCGCCATCGCCGACACCGAAATCGACCGCGTGACGCCGATCACCAAGTCGACGCAGGCCGATATCGGGCTTGCCGGCCTGACCGGCCAGGCCAATATCGAGCTCAAGGGCGCCGACCCCAAGGAGGTCAAGCTGCTCGACCAGGCCGAAAAGGAAGGCCGGGTCGCCGAGATCGTCGCCAACCCATCCGCCGTGACCAACCTGCTGCAGACCGCGCAGGACATCTTCACCCGCGCCGACAAGGTGCTTTCGAATCTGGAAGGTTTCACCCAAGACGTTCGCGGTCCGCTGACCCAGACCGTCAAGAACGCGCAGACATTCTCCGATGCGCTGGCCAAGAATTCCGATGGCATCGACAAGTTCCTCGCCAGCGTCAGTTCGCTGTCGGATGAGCTGCAGGGCGTGTCGGGCAAGCTCGACGGCACGCTGAAGGCCGCGGAAGGTCTGCTCAACGCGGTCGACAAGGACCAGATCAAGAGCATCGTCGCCAATGTCGATACGGTCACCGGCAATCTGAAGGAAACCTCGAAGCAGTTCGACGGTGTGCTCAAGAACGTCGACACGGCGGTCGGGTCGATCAACAACTTCGCCCAGAAGACGCAAGGTACGCTGGACAAGGTCAATGGCGTTCTCGACGGCATCGATCCGGCAGAGGTGCGCACGGCGCTCGCCAATATCCAGAAAGCCAGCGAAAGTGCCGACAAGGCCGCCGCCGACATCGCCAAGGTGACCGACAGGATCGCCGACAGAAGCGACGATATCGACCAGACCATCAAGGACGCCAAGCAACTGGCACAGCGCCTCAACGATGCCTCGGTGCGCGTTGACGGCATCTTGGCCAGGGTCGACACGTTGCTCGGCTCGGGCCAGGCCGACGGCGTGATGGCCGATGCCAGAAATACATTGAAGTCGTTCAAGCAGGTCGCCGATACGCTCAATGCCCGCCTCGGCACTATCACCGACAATCTGGCGCGTTTCTCGGGCCAGGGTCTGCAGGATGTTGAGGCGTTGGTCCAGGACAGCCGCCGCTCGATCAACCGCATCGAGGAGGCCGTGACCGATCTCAGCCGCAATCCGCAGCGGATCCTGTCGGGCGGCGAGGGCGAGGTCCGGCAATATGACGGCAGGGTGCGGCGTTGACTTCGGCGTCCGTCCACCGCAAGAACATAGACCGCAATTGCGGGTTGATCTTACGATCCGGGGACAACGGGGATCGCGCGTGAAGTCGGTGTGGGTAAGAACAGGCGGGTTGACATCGGCTGCGGCACTGCTTGCGCTGACGCTTGCCGGTTGCGCAGCACTTGGCGGCAAGCCTGCGCCGCTCGATACGTTCGAGCTTTCGGCGCCGTCGATCGACGCGCATGGCCGCAGCCGCCGCCAGATCCTGATCGCCCAGCCCTCCGCGCTCAAGGCGCTGGACAGCCAGAACATCGTCATCAAGCCGTCGGACCGCTCGATCCAGTATCTCAAGGGCGCGCAATGGGCCGACCGGCTGCCACTGATCGTGCAGGCGAGGCTCGCCGAGACATTCCAGCGCTCCGGCAGCTTCGCCGGCGTCGGCAAGCCGGGCGAGGGCCTGGCGATCGACTATCAGGTGATCGTCGAGGTCCGCTCCTTCGAGGTCCGGGTCGATGGTGGCGAGCACGCCGAGGTCGACCTGTTTGTGCGCATCCTCAACGACCGCAACGGCGAGGTGCGTGCCTCCAAGAGTTTCACCGCGTCCGCCCCGGTCTCCGGCAGCGGCAACCCCGCCTATGTCGACGCTCTGGACAGCGCCTTCGGCCAGGCGGCGAGGGACATCGTGCGCTGGACCGATTCGGTGATCTGAACCGCCGAGCGCGATGCCCAGACAAGCCACCGCTGTTCTGAGGAGTTATGCATGGCTGCTGTCGGTTTCGTTCAAAGAACATTCTTGGTCGATGGCAGGGAGGTAACGTGCCGTTTCTCCCAGCCAGAAGCCGAGGAGGGGCGAGACTTCCAATGCCGATACGAAATAGGGTGGGCGGAAGGCCCACGCTCCCGAAAAGCTTGCGGCATTGATGAGGTGCAAGCGCTGCTGCTTGCAATGCAAATGGCGCATGCTGACCTGTTGTCCGCTCGCGAAAGCAACGGACGCCAAGTGTCATGGCTCGATCAACAAAGCCTTGGATTACCCGTAGCCAATTCAATTCGTGATTGGGATTCTGAGGGCGGCTTCTGAACGCTGCCGTCCGAAAGAAAAGGCGGGAGATCTCCCGCCTTTTTCGCTTCCTTTGTTCTATCCGCCGCTCAGTGCAGGCGGCCGCTGGCGTGCGCCAGCATGGTGTAGACCTTGCCGGTGTCCGACGTCAGATAGGTCTGCGCCATGATGTTGTCGCGGTCGTTGCGCGACACGTCCTTGAGCAGCTTCTCGAAATCGTCGCAGTAGCGGTCGACAGCGGCGCGGAACTCTGCCTCCGTCTGATACTTGCGGCGGATCTCGTCGAAGGTCTGCTGGCCCTTCAGCGTATAGAGGCGCCGCGTGAACACGTCACGCTCGCCACGCCTGTAGCGGTTCCACAGCTCGATCGACGCGTCGTGGTCGATCGCCCGCGCAATGTCGACGGACAGCGAGTTCAGCGACTCCATGACGTGAAGCGGCGAGCGCTGGGCCGGAGCGGAACGTTCCGCGGGCACGGCAGGCCTCGCATCCTCCTCACGCGATGCGCCGGTGAGCAGGTCGCGCACCCAGCCGCCCTGTGGCGTGCGGCCATTGGGGTCGCGACGCGGGCCCGCCTCGGCGGGGCGCTCGAGATCGAGCGTGCCGCGCAGCGTTGCACCGCCCAGCGGCACCTGAGGCGCCGGACGCTCCGGCTGCTGCGGCGCCGGCGGACGGCGCTGTGGCTCAGGCGCACGCGCAACGGGCGTCTGAGGCGCGGGGCGCAGGTTGCGCTGCTCCGAGCTGTCGCTGCTACCGCGGCCCGATTTCGCAACGATGTCCGACAGTTCCTTGAGCGCGTTGATCTGCTCGGATACGGCGCGGCGGATGGCCGAGGTCGATTCCTTGGCCTCTTCCGGCATCTCGATGACGCCCTTCTTGAGTTCGGCACGGGTCAGGTCGAGCTCGCTCTTGATCGAGCCGGCCGTACGCCGCATCTCCTCGGTGGCGTCGGCGAAGCGCTTGGTTGCTGAATCGACGACATCGGCAATGGCGGTGCGGATCTTCTCCGCCGATTCCATCGTCCGCCCCTCGGCATTCTGCATCGTCTGGCCGACCAGGTTCTCGAACGACCGCATCACCTTCTCGAGGTCTTCCGACTTCTTGACCAGGCCGACGGCGAGATCCTCCAGCGAAGACTGCCGTTCCAGCGTGTGCTCCAGGTTGCTCTGGGCCGAGCTCAGCAGGTCCGAAGCGGAAGACAGCAGCCTGCTGTGCTCGTCGAACTTGGTGGCGATCGAGGCGACCTCGCGCAAGGTGGCGGACGACAGTTCAGTGAGCCGCGTCGTGTTCGAATCGACCAGGCGTGCCGAGCTGGCGAAGGTCTGTGCGGCCTTTTCCGTCGTTGCCGCGAAGCTCTGCGTGCTGCCGGTAAGGCGTTCGTCGACCTGGCCGAGATTGAGCGCTGCCTGGTCGATCAGCTGACCGAGCTGCGCGCTGGAGGTGCTCATGCGGCCGATCAGATCGGCGACGCTTTCGGCGAGCGTCGAACGCGCGCCTTCGACCGCCGACAAGGTCTCGGCCGTGCGGCTGGCGAGCGCGTTGACGAGGGCCGCGTTTTCGCTGCGCAGCTTCTCGGTCGCCCGCTCGGTGACCTCTTCCATGCTCTTTTGCAGTTCCGAGCCGCCCTGGGCGAAGCGTTCGACCAGCGGCCGGGCCGTCTCGTCGAGGATCCTCGACATTTCGGCCGACCGCGCCGCGAGCATGGTATTGAGCTCGCGGGTGTTGGCGCCGATGGTCTTGGCCGCGTCGTTGGTGCTCTGGCCGATATGCTGACCGACCGCGGTGAAGGTTTCGGCGATCACGTTGGCGCGCGAGATGAGCTGCGCCTCGGCACCCGAAATCTGCTCATTGAGCTTCTGGCCCATCGTTTCAGCCGTGTGGGCGAGGCGGTTCTCGACGCCGGCGACCTGTTCCTCGACACGGGCGGCTGCCGCCGCCGCGCTCGAAGCCAGGCGCTCGTCGGCGCCGGCCAGCGCCTGCTCGATCTCGCGGGCATGGACGGCCAGGTCCTGACCGGTCTGGCGTGCACGGTCGGCAACGCGCTGCTCGGTGCTGGCAAAGGCGCCGACAATGGTCTCGGCGTGCCCGCCGATCGCAGTGCTGCTGTCGGCGATGCGCGACACCAGGCGCTGGTCCGCATCGTCGAAGATGCGGGCGATCTCGGATGCACGCGACGACAGCGCTTCCGACCCTTCGGCGATGCGCGAGAGCAGATGCTGGTCGGCGGCATCGAAGATGCGGCCAAGGTCCGTGGCGCGTGCTGCCAGCGCTTCGGCCGATTCGCCGATACGCATGCTCAGCCGCTGGTCGGCGCCTTCGAAGTTGCGCAGGATATCACCGGCGCGAGCCGCCAGCGACTGCGCCGTTTCGACAGCGCGGGCAACCAGCTTCTGGTCCGCCGCGTCGAAAGTGCCGGCGATCTCGCCGGCACGAGCGGCCAGCTGTTCGGCCGTCGCCTCGGCGCGAGCCAGCAGCGAGTTCGAAGTTTCGTCGTGCCGGGCAAGCAGCGCGCTGGTCGTGTCCTCGGTACGCGCAAGCAGCGCACTGGTGGTATCTTCCGCACGCGCATGCAGGCGGCGATCCGCCTCCTCGAAGGCGTGAGCGATGTCCTCGGCCCTGGCGAGCAGGGCGGCAGAGGTCTGCTCGGCGCGCTCGGCGATTTTGCGGTCGGCGTCGCTGAAGGCGAGGCCGGCCTGCTCGTGCAGGGCGCTGGTGACTTCCATGACCTTCTCGCGCAACTGGCCGGCGACGAAGACGGCGCTCTTTTCCAGCACGCTGCGAACACTGTCGACGCCGGTCGACAGCGCGCGCTCCATGGTTCCGGCACGCTCCTCGATGATGCCGGTCTGGCGGCTGAACGCCTGCTCGATCCTTTCGACGTCGGAGGCGATTGCCGCGGAGATGTCCGTGCTTCTGGCGGCGATCTGGTCGATGTGGCCGGACAGGGAGCGGTCGACGTCCTTGCGCGTGTCGGCGAGCTTTGCGAGATCGTCTTCCAGCGCGCGAGCCAGCATGTCGCGGCCTTCGGCCAGCTTGCCGACATGCCCGGCGATGATGTCGTCGACCTCGCCGCGGCTGGTCGCGATCTTCTGCAGGTCCGCCTCGAGCGCTCGCCTGAGGATATCGCGGCCTTCGGCCAGCTTCTCGACCTGGCCGGCGACCAGCCCGTCGATCGAGGAGCGGCTTTCCGCCAGTTTGGCGAGATCGTCTTCCAGGGCCTTGGACAGCGTCGAGCGGTCCTGCGCCAGCCTGTCGGAGTGGCTCTGGAGGAGGCCGTTGACATTCTCCAGATCGGCTTCCAGCACCCGTGCGAACTCCGAACGGTTTTCGGTCAGCTTCTGCGACTGGTCGGTGATGGCGTTCCTGATCGTGTTGAGATCGGCCTCCAGCGCGCGCTTGAGGATATCGCGGCCTTCGGCCAGCTTCTCGACCTGGCCGGCAACCAGCCCGTCGATCGAGGCGCGGCTTTCCGCCAGCTTGGCGAGATCGTCCTCAAGCGCTTTTGACAGAGTCGAGCGATCCTGGAACAGCCTGTTCGTGTGGTCGTCCATGATGCCGCTCACATTCCGCAGATCGTCCTCGACGACCTTCGACAGCGTCGAGCGATCCTGGACAAGCCGGTTCGTATGATCGGCGATCAGGCTGTTCACATTCTGCAGATCGGCTTCCAGGGCCTTCGAAAGCTGGCTGCGCTCTTCCGCCACCTGCTCTGAATGACCCGCGATGGCGCCCTTGATCGTATTGATATCGGCTTCCAGGGCGCGCTTGAGGATATCGCGGCCTTCGGCCAGCTTCTCGACCTGGCCGGCGACCAGCCCGTCGATTGACGAGCGGCCTTCCGCCAGCTTGGCAAGGTCGGCCTCGAGCGTCTGCGATAGTAGGCTGCGGTCGTCGGCGAGCCTGACGGAATGACCCTCGATCAGGTTCCTGATGCCCGACAGATCGCCTTCCAGCGAACGGCTGAGTTCGCTCCTGTCCTCGGCGAGTTTCGCGGAATGGGTCTCGATCAAGCCCTTGATGCCGATAATGTCGGTCTCCAAAGCCTTTGCGAGGACCGAGCGGCCCTCGGCGATCTTCTCGACCTGGCCGGCGACCAGACCGTCGATGCTGGCGCGGCTGTCGGCCAGCTTGCCGAGGTCAGCTTCCAGGGCACGCGAAAGAATGCTGCGGCCTTCGGCGAGTTTCCCGACGTGCCCGGCAACCATTTCATCAATGATCGTACGAGCTTGCACGAGTTTGTTGGAGTCATCATTCAAAGCCTGGGTAAGCCGGTTGCGGCCTTCCTCGAGCTGTTCGAGATGGCTGCCCAGCGAGGCGTCGATGGCGGCGCGCGATTCGTTGACCTTGCGCAGATCCTCTTCCAGCGCGCGCGAAATGAGACTGCGGCCTTCCGCCAGCTTCTGCACCTGGTTGGTCACGGCGTCGTCGATGCCGGCGCGGTCTTCCGCGAACCTGGCGAGGTCCGCCTGCATGGCCTCGGCCATACGGTCGCGGCTCTCGGCAAGCTTGCGGCTGTGGTTCTCGACGGCTTCCTCGATGCCGACGCGGGCGTCCGCAAGCCGCTGGATATCGCTGTCGAAGGAGCGCGAAACCACGTGCCGGGCCGCTTCCATGCGGCCGGCGAAATCGCTGGCGCGGGCTTCGAGCATCGACGAGGTTGACGAGATGATGTCGGCCATGTCGGCGCCGATCTGGGTCTTGCCCTGATCGATCATTGACGACAGCGCGTCCTTGCTCTCGGCGAAGGTATGGGCGATTTCGCGCGCGCGCTCGACCAGCGTCTCGTTGATCTGGCGGGCGCGGGCCTCGAGCGCGGCATTGAGCTTCTGCGTACCGGTGTCCAGCGCCTCGGCGCGGGTCTGGAATTCGCTGATCAGCGCCTGGCCGCGTTCGGCAAGGGTACGTTCGATGCCGTCGAGGCTGGCCTCGAATTCGGAGCTCAGCGTGCGCGCGGCACCGCCGAGCAGCGACACCATGCCGGTGGTGCGGTCGTCGAGCAGGTCGGTCAGCGAGCGGGTAAGGCCGTCGGTCGTGTCCGTCAGCTTGGCGATGCGGGTATCGAGCAGCGAAGCGAAGGCCTCGCCCGAGGTCGACAGCTTGTCGGTGATCGTATCGAGACGGCCTTCGACCGAATCGAAGATCGACATCGAGCTTTCGTTGATCCTGTCGATCAGCGTGTCGCCGGAATTGGTGATCGTCATCGACAGCTTGGTCGAGGCATTGAGGATGCTGTCACGAATGATGTCGCTGGCCGAGCCGATTTCGTCCCGGAGCGTCTCATGGGCGCCGGCAATCGAGGCGCGCACGCGCTCGGCGTGGGTAACGACCGCCTCGCGCTCGCTGCCGAGCCCGTCGACCAGCGAGCGGATACGCGCTTCATTCTCGGAATAGGAGCGCTCGATCTGGTTCACTTCGCTGTGGACCAGCGTCTCGAGCTCGACGGCGCGCGCAAGCGTGCGCTCGATGCCTTCGCCCATCGCCGCCACTTCGCGGCGAACGGCCTGGCCGATCATCATGACGCGATCCTGGGCAAGGTTTTCCGGCTCGGCGAGGCGGAACGCCACTTCCGTCATGGATTGCGCGGCAATGCGCATTTCCTGGGCGCGGCGCACCATGGCCGCGAAGGCCCAGAACAGGATGATCGGAACGATCGCGGCGACCGCCAGGCCGATCAGCTCGGGGCGAGCGAAGAACTGGTCGAAAGTGCGGATCTTCCAGATACTCGAGCCGAACAAAAGGTTCGCCAGGCCGCCGGCACCGGCGATCCAGGCCAGCGAAATGAACGCCACCACCCAATAGATCGTGCTCGATGCGCGCCGGTTGAGGCCGTGCAGAAGCGTCCGGTAGTCCTTCTGGCGGTCGTCATTGGCGGGTGTGAAGCCCGCCGGTTGCGTGCCGTTGCGGTTTTCCACCGGGCGCAGCTCGGCCGGCTTGGTCGTGGCCGAAGGCGTTCCGTTCTGGCTCAGATTCCCGTTCTGGCTCAGATTTGCGGTCTGGTTCAGATTGGCGGTCTGGCTTTGATTGACCACCGGCTCGGCTTTCTGGCCGCGCCCTTCGCGCGCCAGTTCGTCCGCCGCCTGCGAAATCTGCGCTTCCAGATCTTCCATCGACGCCGCCATATCGAGGCCGCCGTCGCCATCTCCGCTCAAATCGAGGTCGAGCGCTTTTTCAAGTTCCCTGGCTACGTCGCTGTCGAGATTACGTGTCGTCGTTGGTTTCTTCGCCATGCCTTCGCTACCCTGTACTAGCTGCCGAGGGACTTCTGATTTTGGCCTGATTCTGGCTTCTCTTATCCCGTGCAGGAGGCTGAAAATGGACCCTCGTATCGTAATGACACACAGGGGTAAAGAAAACCTGCATTCCTCGCGATACGTAAAACTTTAAATATAGGGTTAACGCAGACGTGATTTCGCCGCCTCCATCGCAACATTTTTCCGGGCCAATCATTAACCCGTTAGCTACGCGAATGGCCTAGATTTCCCGGCCAGTCAAACATCAAGGAGCTGCAATTCCCATGCGCGGCGAAAGCGGCATTGCCTTTTCCATGCCCGGCGGTGATGTGTCGGGAACGGCCCGGTCGCGGCCTGTGGATCTTGCTCATCTCGCGCGCCAGACGATGGGCGATCGCGGTCTTGAACAGGAGGTGCTGGCGCTGTTCGTGCAGCAGGCACTTTCCGTACGCGACAAGATCCTCGAAGCCGACGTCAAGGAAAGGCTGCTTCTGGCGCACGGGCTGAAAGGCTCGGCGCGCGGGGTGGGGGCCTTCGCCATTGCCGATTGCGCCGCAGCCATCGAGGGGCAGCCGGAGGACGTCAAAACCCTCGGGCGGCTTGGCGTGCTGATCGAGGAAGTACGCGATTTCATCGCCGCCATTAGCCGATAAGCGCAGCTCTCCAAAAAAACGTCACGAAGCGGCGCTTTCGCGCCGCAGTTGACTTGTCCGGCCAAGTGATTATCTCGGCTGGAACTCCCTTCAGGTGACAAATGACCAAGCTGACCTTCATTGCCCATGACGGCACACAATTCGACGTGGACGCCGAAAACGGCTCGACCGTCATGGAAAATGCGATCCGCAATGCCGTGCCCGGCATCGAGGCCGAATGCGGCGGCGCCTGTGCCTGCGCGACCTGCCATGTCTATGTCGACGAGGCCTGGACGGCTGAGGTCGGCGAGCCGGAGGCGATGGAGGAGGACATGCTGGACTTCGCCTATGAGGTACAGCCCAACTCGCGACTGTCCTGCCAGATCAAAGTCCGCGATGCACTCGACGGTTTGGTCGTGCGCGTTCCCGCCCGCCAGGGCTGATTTTCCCGCTCCAATCGATTTTTGCCTTGGCCGCTTGGCAGCGAGCCCATGCTCATGCAGTGTCGCGCGGTTTCCGAAACAAGGCACATGGCATGACCGAGACGATCAAGACGGACGTACTCATTGTCGGGGCAGGGCCGGTCGGCCTGTTCGCCGTGTTCGAGCTCGGCCTCTTCGACATGAAGTGCCATCTGATCGACATTCTCGACCGCCCCGGCGGCCAATGCGCCGAGCTCTATCCGGAAAAGCCGATCTACGACATTCCCGGCTGGCCGCTGATCACGGCGCAGGGCCTCGTCGACAAGCTGCTCGAGCAGATCCACCCGTTCAAGCCGGACTTCACCTACAACCGCATGGTCTCCAGCCTCGAAAAGCTCGAGGACGGCAGCTTCCGCGTCACCACCGACGAGAACGAGGTGTTCGAGGCCAAGGTGGTGGTGATCGCCGCCGGCGGCGGCTCGTTCCAACCCAAGCGACCGCCCATTCCGGGCATAGAACCCTATGAGGGCAAAAGCGTCTTCTATTCGGTGCGCCGCATGGAGGATTTCCGCGGCCATGATCTCGTCATCGTCGGCGGCGGCGATTCCGCACTCGACTGGACGCTGAACCTGCAGCCGGTGGCAAAGAGCGTGACGCTTGTCCACCGGCGCCCGGAATTCCGGGCTGCACCGGACAGCGTCAACAAGATGTATGCCATGCAGGAGATGAAGGAACTCGACTTCCAGGTCGGCCAGGTCACCGGCCTGACGGGCGCCGACGGCCAGCTTTCATCCGCGATCATCAAGGGACCCGACGGTGACGTCGAGGTGCCATGCACGCGCATGCTGCCCTTCTTCGGCCTGACCATGAAGCTCGGACCGATCGCCGAATGGGGGCTCAACCTGCATGAGAACCTGATCCCGGTCGACACCGAAAAATTCCAGACCTCGGTACCTGGCATCTTCGCCATCGGCGACATCAATTGGTACCCCGGCAAGCTGAAGCTGATCCTGTCGGGTTTTCACGAGGTGGCGCTGATGGCGCAGGCTGCCAAGCGCATCGTCAGCCCAGGCGAGCGCATCGTGTTCCAGTACACCACTTCGTCGACCAGCCTGCAGAAGAAGCTCGGTGTTCACGACTGAGGGTTGCTGAGGCCTTATTCCGCCAGCACTGGCGCCGCGGCTTCGTCGCGGCCGCGTAGCGGCTTTTCCGGCATCAGCGCGAGTGCGGCCAACGCCAGCACCAGCGTGACGGCCGCGACCAGGAAGATCATCACGAACGGCATCACCGAGGTGACCTGGCCAGCGGTCAGCGTGCCTTCCTCGGCAAGCGGCAAGCCGTATCCGAGAGCGACGGCGCCAAGCATGGCGACGCCGAGCGCGCTGCCCAGCGAACGCAGGAAGGTCAGCACACCGGTGGCGACGCCGAGATGCATGCGGTCGACTGCGTTCTGCACCGAGACCGTGGCGACAGGAAATGTCGTGCCCGTGCCAAGCCCGATTGCCATCGTCAGCAGCTCGACCACCAGCAGGGACGCATGTCCGGCGACGAAGCTGAGCAATCCCAGACACAGGATGGCGAAGGTCACGCCGACCATGGCGATTCGCTTGTAGTGGACAAAGCGCGGGATCATGCGCCCGCTGAACGTTGCGCCTGCGACGGTGCCGAGCAGCAGCCCGAGCATGGCGGTACCCGACTGGCTGACCGAGAGGCCGACGATCGATTGCAGGTAGACTGGCAGGTAGACGGCCAGGCCGATATTGGCGGCCTGCAACAGGAACATGGACAGCGTGCCGGCCCGAACGATCGGATTGGCGAGCACTTCGAGCGAGATCAGCGGTTCGGCCGCCCGCAGCAGGCGCAGCGCGAAAGCGCCCCAGAAAGCCGCCGAGCAAGCGACAAGCCCGAAGATTTCGCGCGATAGCCAAGGGTAGGCGCTGCCGCCCCAGTTCAGCGCCAGCAGCAGCAATGCCGTGGCGACCACAAGCAGCAGCGCGCCGAGCGCATCGATGCGATGGCGTTTGGCGGCAATCGGCAGCTTCTTCAGCGGCCTGTTGATGATCGCCATCGCCAGCAGGCCAAGCGGGATGTTGATCCAGAAGATCAAGGACCAGTGCAGGTGCTCGGCGAAGGTGCCGCCGAGCAGCGGCCCGGCGATGCTGGCGACCGCCCATGTCCCGGAGATCCAGGCGGCATAGCGCGCCCGCTCGCGCGGCGGCACGAGGTCGCCGATGACCGTTTGCGTCAGGGCGAACAGGCCGCCGCCGCCGGCACCCTGGATCGCCCGGCCGACCACCAGCACCAGCATATTCGGAGCCATGGCGCTGACCAGCGATCCGATGAGGAAGATGAGGATCGCGGCATAGATGGTCGGGCGACGCCCGTAGACGTCGGAGATCTTGCCGTAGAGCGGCGCCATGGCGGTCGCGGTCAGGAGGTAGGCCGTGACGATCCATGGCAGATATTCGGCATGGCCGAGCGCGTGCGCAATGGTCGGCAGGGCCGGCGCGACGATGGTCTGGTCAAGAGCCGCCAGCAGCATCGACAGGAGAACGCCGCCGATGATGGCGCTCTTCTCGGTTTCCGTCAGCGGCAATGCCGCTCCCATCGTCAGTCTGTCGACAGCCTGGTCCATTGTCCTGGTCTTTCATGGGTGTGCGGCGCGCTGCCGTGGGCGGCCGGCCTGGCCGGTCCGGTGCGTCTGCCGCGTCGATTGGTTATCTCGTGCTTCGAGGGTTCCGCGCTGCGAACCTGACATATGTCGTTCCGTATAGGCCGATTTCGACAGGGGCTCGAAAGTTTTTCCGGCCTGGCACTATGCTTCGGCGAAATTGGCTTGCGTCGTTTACGCTCATCACCGGGCGAAAATCAGGCCGGCGGCAACCGGCCTTTCTCGATGCCCTCGATCCGGTAGCGCAAGAGCCGCAGGATGCGGCTTTCGAAATTGACGCTCTCGACGCGATCGAACCGCAGCTGGTCCTGGTCATGCGCGGCGAGTTCAGCCGCCGTAATCGCGGCCGCCTTCGCCTTTGCCGCCGCGCAGGTCTTTTGCGGATAGCTCGCCTTCAGCGCATCCTCGAGTTGCTTGCCATGGTTCTTGGCAATCTCGACATGGCGCTCCTCGTGGCGCTTGATGTCGGCCGACAACGTGTCCCAGAACAGCCGCACATCCGGGCCTGCCTTGCGCGAACGGCGCCATTCCGGAAGGATCACCTTGACCTTGACGGTCACTATGGCGTCGGCGATGCGGCAGGAGCCCGGCTTTTCCGCATAGCTGACGCGGGTGGTGAACGCCATTTGCGTGGCGCCGGGATGCCTAGACCCGGTGCTCTTCACCTGCGGTCCGTTTTTCGAAAGCTGCTTTTCGATATCGTCGAGCGTGCGGCCGCCAATGGCGAAGTAGCTGTAGGTCTTGACCAAATTGGCCGCACCCGCCGGCAAGGCGGTCAAGGCGAGCATCAGGGCGCAGAGGAGGTGTTGTTTCATCAGGTTGCCTCTTTAGCCACCTTGCGTTACGGCCGTGCCCGGCGCAACGGATTTGATTTCCGGCGGATCAAAGATGGTTGATGGGCGATGACGACAAAGCGGTGGCAGCTGGCGCACGGACGTCATCTCGATCTTGGCGGCAAGGCCGTGGTCGTCGGCATCCTCAACGTCACGCCGGACAGTTTTTCCGATGGCGGCCTGTTCGCCTCCCGCGAGCAGGCAGTGGCCCAGGCGCGCCGCATGGTCGAGGAGGGGGCTGAAGTCATCGATGTCGGTGGAGAATCGACGCGGCCAGGCGCCTCTCCCGTGACGATGGAGGAAGAGCAGGCCCGCGTGCTGCCGGTCATCGAGGCGCTCGCCGGGCTGGGCGAGGCATTGATTTCGGTCGATACCTATCGCGAGGACACCGCCCGGCTGGCTGTCGCCGCCGGCGCGCACATCGTCAACGATGTCTGGGGCCTGCAGCGCGAACCGGGCATCGCCCGCGTTGCTGCCGAAACGGGGGCCGGGCTGGTCATCATGCACACCGGGCGCGACAGGCAAAAACTGCCGGACGTGATCGAGGACCAGTTCTTCTTTCTCAGGAAATCGCTGGAGATCGCGCATGCCAGCGGCGTTGCCGACGCCCAGATCGTGCTCGACGCCGGCTTCGGCTTCGCCAAGGAAACGGCGGAGGAAAACCTCGATCTGATGGCGCGGTTTTCCGAGCTGGCGGCACTAGGCTATCCGCTGATGGCCGGTACGTCGCGAAAGCGTTTCATCGGCAACGTTACCGGTCGCGACGCGATGGACAGGGCCGCGGGCACGGCGGCCACCAGCGTTATTTTGAGGCTCAAAGGCGCGCACTTATTTCGCGTCCACGATGTCGCAATCAACGTGGACGCTCTGGCCGTCGCCGATGCTATGCTGGCGCGCGAAATTCCGGGAAGCTGAGCCATGTACGTCATCCGCATGAAGAACTGCGCCTTCTTTGCCCGCCATGGCGTGCTGGACGAGGAGGAGACGCTTGGCCAGCGCTTTTATGTCGATGCGGCTTTGACCGTTGAGCCCGGCCGCGCGCTGGTCGACGATTCCATCGACGATACAGTCAATTACGGCGTCGCCTTCGCGGTCATCGAAAAGATCATCACCGGGCAGCGGCGCTTTCTGATCGAGGCGCTGGCGCTGGAGGTGGCGCGGGCGCTGACGGCGCGGTTTCCGCAGATCAAGAAGGCCGAGATCACGGTGCGCAAGCCCAACGCGCCGGTGCCCGGCGTACTCGATCATGTCGAGGTGACCGTTGTCTGGCCAGAATAACACCGTCTATCTCAGCCTGGGCGGCAATCTCGGCGATCCGGCGAAGTCGATGGCGGCCGCGCTGCGCATTCTGGACGGCGACGACAAGACACGTGTCGTTGCGGTCTCCTCGCTCTACCGCACGCCGCCCTGGGGCAAGCTCGACCAGCCGGATTTTCTCAATGCCGCCGCCACGATCGCCACGACGCTCGCGCCGCGGGCATTGCTCGAGCTTTGCCTCGATGCCGAACGCCGGCTGAAGCGGGTACGCGAGGAGCGCTGGGGGCCGCGCCTGATCGACATCGACATCCTGGTGTTCGGCGACCGGATCATCCACGAGACGGGCCTGGAAGTGCCGCATCCACGCATGCTGGAGCGCGCCTTCGTGCTGGCGCCACTGGCCGAGATCGCGCCGGACCTTGCCGTTGGCGGCAAGAGCGTGTCGGAGCGGCTGAGCAGCGTCGATACGGCAGGCATAGAGAAATTGCCGTCGGGCCAGGACTGGTGGCTGGCCTGACGTCGCCCGAGATCAGCCGGAAAACCCGCCGCCATCGAGGAACGCCTGTTCCTCCTGCGTTGTCTCGCGGCCAAGCATCTTGTTGCGGTGCGGAAAGCGGCCGAAGCGCCGAATGATGTCGCGGTGCTCGATCGCATATTTTAGATCGTCCGGTGCCCTGGCGGTGGTGAGCTCCACCGCTTTGTCCTGGTCGGCGAGAAGCTCCGAATGCTCATAGGGCAGATAGAGGAAGACCCGCAGGTTTTCCTCGAGCAACAGGTCGTGGCCAGCGGCGATGGCCTTGCTGGCGAAATGCCTGGCCAACTCGTCGGTCGCATACATATGGCCGGTGCCGCGAAAGCAATTGCGCGGAAACTGGTCGAGCAGGATCATCAGCGCCAGCGATCCCTCGGCATGTTCCGACCAGGCATCGCATTCGCGCCGCGCGGCGGCGTAGTGCAGGTCGAGAAACCGGGCGCGGAAGTCGGTATCGAAGGCGTCGTTCTTCTCGAACCACGCATCTTCGCCGGCATCGCGCCAGAATTTGGCGACGGAGAGCGCCCGCTTGTCCAGTTCGGTCATTGCTTACTCCTCGGCAGGCTCGGATTTGTGCAGCACGCCGGCGGTCTCCTCGTTGAGTGCCTGGCCGGCACGCCGCGGCGGCGTCAGCGGCGCCGGAATTGGTGTGCCGATATTGCCTTTGAGGAAGCGTGCCCCGGCGCGAACGCCTTCGGCCAATTGCGTTTCGAAGCGGGCGGTATCACGGCGGCGGACATCCTCGATCACCTCGGCGACGTCGTCCGGATCGATCCCCAGCGCTTCCAAGGCGGAGCCGCCGAAGACAAGCGCCGATTCGAAGGTTTCACGCAGCTGGAAGTCGACGCCGGCACGAATGAGCTGCAGCGCGGTGCCGCGATCGAAGGCGCGCGCCAGCACCGTCAGGAGCGGAAACTCGGCCTTGATCAATTGCGCGATGCGCACGGCTGCCTCGGGTTTGTCGACGCAGATCAGCACCGCGCGTGCCCGGCCAGCGCCCGCCGCATGCAATATGTCCAGCCGCGTGCCGTCGCCGTAATAGACCTTGAAGCCGAAATCGGCCGCCGCCTGGATCATCTCGACCTCATTGTCGATGATCGACACGTCGATGCCGCGCAGCAGCAGCGGCTGGCTGGCGATCTGGCCGAAGCGGCCGAAGCCGATGACCAGCACGCTGCCCGAAAGGTCCGCGGCGACGTCGACCCCATCGAGCGACTGCTCGTCGCGCGGCGTGAGATAGCGCAGCGCGATAATGGCCAAAGGCGTCAGCACCATGGAGATGATGACGATCGCGGTCAGCGTCGCATTGGCACGGCTGTCGATGATGCCGACCGTCGCGGCGGCGGAATAGAGCACGAAGGCGAATTCGCCGCCCTGCGCCATGAACACGGCGCGTTCGAGCGCTTCGCGGTGGCCGCTCTTGAGCATGCGGGCGACCAGGTAGATGCCGAGCGCCTTCATCACCATGTAGGCGACGACGTAGATGGCGACGATTCGCCAGTTCGCGGCCACGACGTGCAGGTCGAGCGACATGCCGACGGCGAGGAAGAACAGGCCGAGCAGAATGCCACGGAACGGCTCGATGTCGGCCTCCAGCTGGTGGCGGAAGGTCGATTCGGACAGCAGCACACCGGCGAGGAACGCGCCCATCGCCATCGACAGGCCGGAGAGCTGCATGGCCAGAGCCGACCCCAGCACGACCAGCAGCGCGGCCGCCGTCATCACTTCGCGAGCCCGGGCATCCGCCAGGATGCGGAAGAACGGATTGAGCAGGTAACGACCCGCCACGACCAGCCCGATTATAGCGGCAAGGCCGATGCCGACTTCCGTCAGCCGTTGCGACAGGCTCATATCGGCGCCGCCCGGCACCAGGAAGGCGATCAACGCCAGCAGCGGCACGATCGCCAGATCTTCCAGCAGCAGGATGGAAACGATGCGCTGGCCCTTGGGGGTGGCCATTTCGCCGCGCTCTTCCAGCAATTGCATGACGATCGCCGTCGAGGTCAGCACGAAGCCCGCGCCGGCAACGAAGGATTGCGCGATCGGAAAGCCGCCGGCAAGGCCGACGCTGGTCAGCAACAAGGCGCAGACGCCGACCTGCAGGGCGCCGAGGCCGAATATCTCGCGGCGCAGGCCCCACAACCGTGACGGCTGCATCTCCAGCCCGATGATGAACAGGAACATGACGACGCCGAGTTCGGCGACATGAAGAATGGCTTCCGATTCGGAAAAGATGCGAAGTCCGAACGGCCCGATCACTACCCCGGCCGCGAGATAGCCGAGAATCGAGCCCAGCCCCATGCGTTTGAAGATCGGAACGGCCACCACGCCAGCGGCAAGCAGCGCCACCACCTGAATGAGTTCGCTGCCCGATGCTTCCGCCGCCATGCCTGCTCGTCCGTCTCCTGGAGGTTCCTCGCATATGCTGCGGAATCGAGACCAAGGATAGGGACTTCGGCCGGGATCGAACAGAGCGAATCGGCGCTGCGGCCTCGGCACTTGTTGCAGCCGCGTTACACAAGTTTACGCGGTATTCGCGTTGCGTGTCGCCACAATCAGCGGTTAAGGGACGCTCGGCTTCGGCCATTGGAGGGGAGCGACGATCAAGTCGCTGCCCTTTTTGAGGAGATGACTGACATGAAGAAGTTTTTGCTCGTTGCCGTGGGTGTTGCGGCGCTTGCCGGTTCGGCCTGCTCGAAGGCACCTGAGTGCACCGCCGAAATGGCGACCAAGAAGGCGCAGGACATGACGACCGCGCTGCAGGAGGCGATCACCAAGGATCCGTCCAAGGCAGCCGATCTGACGGCCAAGGTGCAGGCGGTGACGACCAAGTATCAGGGCGCCACGACGCTGGATGAGGCCTGCAAGGCCTATGACGAGCTGACGGCCACCATCAAGGGCTGATTGATCGTTCGGGAATTGAAGAAGGCGGTGGCCCGTGTGGGCCGCCGCCTCTTTCTTGCCCGCTACCGGGCCTCAGTTCGGCGCGATGGAGCCGACTTCGACCTCATCGACCCGCTTCAGGCTCATGCCGATGACCGGCACCAGCTGCTCGTCGACGCGCACCGCGACGGTCACCGTCATCGAGTTGTCGTCGGGAATGCGGGCCTGCATGACACCGCGCAGCTGTTTGCGGTTGATGGTGAAGACGACCTTGTGAGCGTCGACGACATTGCCGCCGATAATGTCGAGGCCTGACCCCGCGGCGCCGCCCATGAAGTTGCCCTTGTAGCCGTCCCGGCCCTTGCGCTCGACTGACGCCGACATTTTCTGGGTGAACATGCCGACCCGACATCCGCCGTCGAGCGTCATGCCGGTCTTGCCGTCAGGCGTCGAGCCGTTGAAACTGCAGGTGAATTTCGTGCCCTTGTACTTGCCGGCGACGATTTCGCCCGGGCCGACCCACTTGCCTTCCACCGATTGAAAGAATTGCTTGTCGGGTTCCGCGCCAAACGCCTTTTCAACGAGGCCGAAAGGGGCTGCAACCGCGACCGCGACAGGCAGGACGCTGGATAGAATTACGCTTTTCATCGACCACACCCGGCAACAAGGAAGCTGTTCTTGGAACACTTCCGACCATGAACAAGATTGGTTAATGCTTGGTGACTGCGGGGCGTCTCTTCACTTGCCGGAGGTCGATGTTTCACTTTCTTTCTTGGTTGCAAAGGATGTCAGCGCGGACAGGAAATCGCCCAGTCCCAGCCGCTTAGCGGCGATGAAGGGCAGGGGCCGCGCCGTCTCCATTGCTGCGATGCCGATCCGTGCCGTCATCATGCCGTTGACGACACCTTCGCCAAGCTTCGCCGAAAGGCGTGCGGCGAGGCCATGGCCGATGATCTGCTGGACAAAACTGTCGCCGACGGCGATCGAACCGGTGACCGCGAGATGGGCAAGAACGCTGCGCGCCAGCCGGAAGAAGCCCAGCGTGCCCGGCCGGCCACCGTAAAGTTCCGACAGGCGGCGAATGAGCCGCCCAGCCTCGAACACGACATAGGCGACATCGACGACGGCCCGCGGGCTGACCGCCGTCACCAGCGACACCCGCTTGGCCGCTTCGAGGATCATCACCTTGGCGCGCGCATCCAGCGGCCCGAGGATCTCGGTCTCGGCCAGCCGCACCAGATTGCCGCCGTCGATGATTTCACCGCGCAGCTCGGCCAGCGAGCGCCTGCCGGCCGCGGTTTCGGGTTTTGCCGCGACAAAGGCCGAAAGCTCGTCGACGACGGCCCTTGCGGCCTTCGGATCGTCGCGCGCCACGGCATCCAGCGACCGCTTCTGCAGTTTTTCGACCTCGGCGAGGCGGGCGATCGCCAGGAATTCGCGCGCGAGGATGACCATCAGCGCCAGCAGAGCGATCGCGGCCATTCCAGCGGCCAGCCAGCCCAGCCATTCGGCGCGCTCGAACAGGTCGCGAATGAGCTGGTCGGTCCACAGGCCGACGGCCAGCGAAACCAGGACACCCAGCGCGCCGAAGAACAGCCTGCCGAGCAGCGAACGCTTGCGCGGCGCGGTGGCAGGCGGCGGTTCGGCGGCGACGATGTCAGGTTCGTCGAAAACATCGATCTCGGCCGGCACGACGACAGCGACGCCAACCCCTGCGGCGCGCGGCTTGCGCGTCTGCGGCGGCTCGGCATGGGCACGGCGCGTTTCCCGCGCCTCCTGCTTTGGTTCGGGCTCAGCCTCTATGCGGAATGCCGCGGGTTTGCGGGGCGCTGTCATGCCAGGTGATCTCCGATCAGGAACTGCAAGGCGCGGTCGAGCCTGATATGCGGCAGCGAGAGCGTAACACCTTCTGCCGTGCGTTCGAGCTTTGGCGGACGAAAGCGCACGAAACGGATCGCCGGCCCGTTAGCATCAGGTTGCTGCGATCCGGAAACATCGAACACCGCATCAGCTTTCTCGGGTAAGTCACCGGGAAATATGGCAGTTTCGGCTTTCCCGTCGAATGTGTCGCCATTGATCCTTTCGCCCTTGAGTGGTGTGCCGATGATGACGGGCAGAGTTTCGCGGCCCTGCTTGACCGTGCCTTCGCGGGTCGCGCGCACGGCCCCCATGGCAACCACGTCGACATCGGCGCCGGTGAAATTCGCCCGTGTTACCGCCCGGTCGGCCAGCCGGCGCACGATCGCCTGCAGCCGGTCGTGGCTTTCGTGATGCAGATGGTCCGCCTTGGTCGCGGCAACCAGGATGCGGTCGATACGCCGCGAGAACAAGTCGGTGAGGAAATTGCCCCTGCCGGGCCTGAAGCAGGAGAGGATCTCGGTGACGGCGCGTTCCAGGTCGGCCATGGCTCCGGGGCCGGCATTCAGTGCCTGCATGGCGTCGATCAGGACGATTTGACGGTCGAGGCGCGTGATGTGCTCGCGGAAGAACGGTTTGACGACATGCGTCTTGTAGGCCTCGTAACGCCGCTCCATCATGGCTTGCAGTGACCCGGAACGCGGCCGCCGGTCGCCTAGCGCCAGCAAAGGCGAGAAAGTCAGCGCGGGCGAGCCCTCGAGGTCGCCCGGCATCAGGAAGCGGCCCGGCGGCAAGGTCGAAAGCGCCCGTTCGTCGAGTTTGCATGCCTTGAGATAGGCGGCAAAGCTCTCGGCCAGGCGGCGCGCCGTCATTTCATCGGCATCGGCGTTCGGATCGATCGTGGCGGCTAGCGCCCGCCAACCTTCCGAAAGGTCGGCGCGCACCGGCAGCGCCGCCATCGCCATTGCTTCGCGTGAAAAATCGGCGAAGGATTTGCCGAGCAAGGGCAGATCGAGCAGCCACTCCCCGGGGTAGTCGACGATGTCTAGCGACAATTTCCCGGCCGAAAACATGCGGTTCCAGCCGGAGGCTGATTCAAATTCGATGGTCAGCCGGAGCTCGGAGATGGCGCGCGTCGATTCGGGCCAGACGCGATCGTTGACCAGCGCCGCTATGTGATCCTCGTACTGGAAGCGGGGAACGGCATCGTCTGGCTGTTCCTCAAGGAACGCCCGGGCGATGCGCCCGGATTTCTGCGCCTCGAACAGCGGCAGGCGCCCGCCATGGATCAGATTGTGGACAAGGGCGGAGATAAACACCGTCTTGCCAGCGCGTGAAAGGCCGGTCACGCCCAGCCGCAGCGACGGGGAAAAGAGCCCGGCGGCCCGCCCTGAAAATGTATCGAGCGCAATCTTGGCTTCGTCGGAGAATGTGGTCAGCGATGATGCCAAAATGGGTCTCTCGGGCGCTTGTCACGCTCCGATATAGGCCTTGGACCCGTGGTTTGAAATGGCTCAGAGGTCGGCAGGCGTCAGAAAGGCTTCGAGATAGCCATTGCCTTGCGCGGCACTGGCAAGGGCGCCGGCGAAGCGCACGACAGCAAGACCGGATGTGGGAAAGCCGTGGTTCATCGTGCCGCGGGCGGCTTCTTCGCCGTCGCCCGAGACCGCCATCGCCAGATCCTCCGTCATCGGGTTGTGGCCGATGACCAGCAGCGGGCCGGGCCCGCCATTGTCGCGGATGAGGGTGAGGTAACCGGCGGCGTCCTCGCTGTATAAAGTGTCGAAGAACAGCACGCGGCCAGTGTCGGTTTGCCCGGCCAGACCTTCCAGCGTCTGGCGCGCCCGCATTGCGTTAGAGCAAAGGGTGATGTCGGGAACATAGTTGCGGACGCGCATGACCTCGCCCATCAATTCGGCATCGGCCATGCCGGCTGCATCTAGCGGACGATCGAAGTCACGGACGCCGGGCAGCGCCCACCCGGCCTTGGCATGCCTCAATAGGTACAGTCTGCTCACAGCTCCCTCACGCCACAAGACACCGGCCCGATTAGCCATCAGAACGGCCTGCTGCACAATGGCCGGCGCCACTCAAGCACAACAAATCATGTCAGAATTCGCTCACGTCCTTGAAGCAGAAGGGTTCCGCCATCAACTGCTAACATTTGCGTGACTCTATCGCCGATTGCGCTTGTGCAGGCTTCGGTCCGCGAATATATAGGCGCCAAATTTGGGGTTGTTGGGTGAGTCGCATGAACGACATCGTTACCGCCGATTACGTACCCTCCGAAGACGAGCCGTTCATGAACGAACGGCAGAAATCCTACTTTCGCCTAAAGCTCGTCACCTGGAAGAACGACATTCTGCGCGAAGCGCGCGAAACTCTCGAAATTCTGCAGCAGGAAAACGCCAACCATCCCGATCTCGCCGATCGTGCCTCGTCGGAAACCGACCGCGCTATCGAGCTTCGTGCCCGCGATCGCCAGCGCAAGCTCATTTCGAAGATCGATTCGGCGCTGCAGCGCATCGATGAAGGCACCTACGGCTATTGCGAAGAAACCGGCGAGCCCATCGCGCTGAAGCGGCTCGATGCACGCCCGATCGCGACCTTGTCGATCGAGGCACAGGAGCGTCACGAGCGCCGCGAGAAGGTCTATCGCGACGACTGACGCGAGCAAAACCGAGCAATTTCAAATTCATGGCCGGGTTTCCCGGCCATTTTTGTGCCTGGTTTGTCCTGTGCAATACCGGGAAAAGTGCAGAAAAACAAAGAGTAGAGCGCTTCAGCTCTAGCGTTTGTGGTTGGCCAGTTCGCCGAGAAGCTTCGTCATCTCGTCGTCGAGCGATTGCGGTGGCGCATTGGCCGCCGTTTTGCTCGCAGGCCTGGAATGCGAGTTGTCCAGCGAGACCTCGAGTTCCTGCATCAGCGTATCGTCGATGGATTCGTGCTTTGCCGGCGCCGGGGCGTGCCTGGCGGTGTTGGTGGTCGACCCATAGGCCGGAAGCGGCGTAACATTGCTCGCCTGATAGTTGGGCGCGGCCGGTTTCGGTGCCGGCGCCGGCGTGACCGGGCGGGGTCGGGCAGGGGCCGGAGCGGCCGCAACCGGCTGCGGTGGCGCTTGCTTTGCCGGTGCCGGGGCGGGCTGAACTGCGCGCGGCCGCGGTGCCTGGGCCTGCTGCTGGCCGCCATCTCCGGTCAGCGCCGGGCGGCGCGGTGCCGCCAGCCGGATGTCGCGTTCGACGACGACGTCGGTCGGGCCGCCGATCAGGAGCAGGTGCTCGATGTCGTCGCGGCGCACCAGCACAAGCCGGCGGTGGCTGTCGACGGCGGTGGCATCCATGACGGCGAGCCGCGTCTTGCGGTTCCTGCCGCCGGCGACGAATGTTCCGAACGTCAGGCTGCGGACAAGCTTGACGATGAGCAGAACGACGACGAGCAGAACCAGCGCCGCAAATGTCCACAGGATTGCGGCGACATATCCAGGACCCGCTACGCCATCCAGCCACTGCAGCATCGGTGCCCCCAATCGGCTTTTGAAGTGAGGCGACACTAGACTGTAGCGGCAGGCCACCGCAAGTTACCTTTCCGCTTCGTGAACAGCTTGAAACAGCAATGGCCGGACGGCGCCATTTTTATCTGACATTTGCGGCCGGGGCCTTTTCCGGAATAGGAGAATGTGATTCAACCGGGCAGCGCCGGTAGACCGGATTCACAAGCAGGGGGCACATGGCCAAGGAAACGCGCGGCGATTTCTATCCGGTACCTATCGTCGATCAGAACACGCGTCCGGGCGCCGTCACCCGGCTCATCATCTTCATTGCCGTCCTGACCGGCGCCGCGATCATCTTCGGGCTTTTCCGAGAGCGCCTTGGCGATCCCTTCCTGCTTGGAATGCTGGGCGTGCTGGCAATGATCGGCGTCGGCTTCCTGTTCGCCACCGCAATCGGCTTCGTTCAGGTCGCGCCCCGCTCGACCAGCGACGAGCTGTCGAAAGCCTTCGTCGATTCGATGTCGCAAGGCCTTCTGGTCACCGATACCAAAGGGCGTGTCGTCTACGCCAACCGCGCCTATGCCGACATGACGGGTGCTGCCTCGGCGACCGACCTCAAGACGGTCGAGGGGCTGCTTTCCGACGTTCCTGAGGCCTCGGTGACCATCTATCGTCTGGCATCGGGCCTGCGCGACGGCCAGCCTGGCGACGGCGAATTCCGGCTGGCGCAGTCAATCAAGCCCGGCGCCGAGCCAGGCGCGCGCTGGTACCGCGCCCGTGCCCGCACCTTCGCCGTGCCCGGCCAGCGCTTGCCCATGCTCGCTTGGCAACTCGCCGACATCTCGCAGGAGCGGGCCGAGCAGGAGCGCTTCTTCCTCGACCTGCAAAAGGCGATCGATCACCTCGACCATGCACCGGCCGGCTTCTTTTCGGCCGACCAGGAAGGCCGTGTCACCTATATCAACGCGACGCTCGCGGAATGGCTGGGCATCGACCTTGCCAGTTTCACGCCCGGCGCCGTCTCCCTGCCGGAGATCGTCGCCGGCGACGGCATGGCGCTGGTCCGCTCGGTCAAGGCCGATCCGGGCACCACACGCAACGCCGTCATCGATCTCGATCTGACGACGATGACCGGCGAGGCGCTGCCGGTGCGTTTCATGCACCGTGTTTCGGCGAGCCGCGAAGGCATCGGCAGTCCGACCCGCACCATCGTGCTGAACCGGACGCAAGGCGAGGATGCCTCCGCCGATCTTCGCGCCTCGGAGGTCCGCTTCACCCGGTTTTTCAATTCGACACCAATGGCGATCGCCGGCGTCGACGCCAGCGGCCGCATCCTGCGCACCAATGCGCCGTTCCTGTCGCTGTTTTCCTCCGTTGTCGACCGGGACGCTGTCGACCGCCGCGTGCGGCTCGACACGGTCATCCACGAGCGCGACCGGCCGGCATTTGCCGACGCCTTCGAAAAGGCGCGGCAACGACAGGCCGACATCGAGCCGATCGACACGTTGCTGCCCGGCAATGACGACCGCCACATCCGCTTCTACGTCAATGCGGTCGCCGACGGCACCGGCGGCGAGGGGGCCGAGGAATCGGCCATCGTCTATGCCGTCGAGACCACCGAGCAGAAGGCGCTCGAAGGCCAAATGGCGCAGAGCCAGAAGATGCAGGCAGTCGGCCAGCTCGCCGGCGGCATCGCGCACGACTTCAACAATGTGCTGACCGCCATCATCATGGCCTCCGACCTTCTGCTGACCAATCACCGGCCGTCGGATCCGTCCTTCCCCGACATCATGAACATCAAGCAGAACGCCAACCGCGCGGCGTCGCTGGTGCGGCAGCTTCTGGCCTTCTCGCGCAAGCAGACCTTGCGGCCGGAGGTGCTCAACCTCACCGACGTGCTTGCCGACCTCAGGATGTTGCTTGCCCGCCTGGTCGGCAACGACATCAAGCTGAAGGTCGACCATGGCCGCGACCTGTGGCCGGTCAAGGTCGATATCGGCCAGTTCGAACAGGTGGTGGTGAACCTCGCCGTCAACGCACGCGATGCGATGCCGGCCGGCGGCGACCTCACGGTGCGCACCCGCAACGTCACTGCGGAGGAATGCAAGACCTTCTCCTATCGCGAACTCACCCCGGCCGACTATGTGGTGGTCGAGGTCGAGGACACCGGCAGCGGCATCGCGCCCGATGTGCTGAAGAAGATATTCGAACCCTTCTTCACCACCAAGGAGGTCGGCAAGGGCACCGGTCTCGGCCTGTCGATGGTCTACGGCATCATCAAGCAGACCGGCGGCTTCATCTTCTGCGATTCAGAAGTCGGCAAGGGCTCAGTGTTCCGCATCTTCCTGCCGCGCCATATCGCCGAGGTCAGGACGGCAAGCGAGCCCGGCGAAGCGCCGGCGACCCCCGCCAAGGCGGCGGACACGGCCAAGGACTTGTCGGGTTCGGCCACCGTGCTGCTGGTCGAGGACGAGGATGCCGTGCGCATGGGCGGCATGCGGGCGCTGACGTCGCGCGGCTACACCGTCCACGAGGCCTCTTCGGGCGTCGAGGCGCTGGAGGTGTTCGAGGCGCTCGGCGGCAAGGTCGACATCGTCGTCTCCGACGTGGTGATGCCGGAAATGGACGGACCGACGCTGCTTGGCGAATTGCGCAAGCGCCAGCCGGACATCAAATTCGTCTTCGTCTCCGGCTATGCCGAGGACGCGTTCGCCAAAAACCTGCCGGCCGACGCGCATTTCGGCTTCCTGCCGAAGCCGTTCTCGCTCAAGCAACTGGCCACGATCGTCAAGGACGTGCTGGAATCCTAGAGCAATTCCAGGAAAAGTGCGAAGCGGTTTTCCATCCGGAATTGCGCAAAAAAATAGTCGCGTGCCCGCCCGAATGTGAACAAGCACACAGACGCCCGTTCCATGCCGTTTACAGGTGGCGGCGCCGGAGAACGAGCCGTCCGTTCATAACCAGTGAGGTCCGGCCACTGGAGCTTCGCAATAGGCGCTTGCGCATCGACGCCAGCCTGCCATGATTGCGGTGACAAACGCGGCGGGGAATTGGGGTAGATGCCGTGACGCCGCACAATGAGGCTGGCAGGGGCGATTATGCCGAAACGGTGCTGTTGCCGGGTGACCCGGAGCGCGCCGAATGGATGGCTGAGACTTTTCTGGAAGCGCCGCGCTGCGTCAACCGCCGCAGGGGCGCGCTTGGCTTCACCGGGCTGTTTCGAGGCAAGCCGGTCAGCATCCAGTCGACCGGCATCGGCGTCTCGTCTTTCCTGATCTACGCCCACGAGCTGCTGGATTTCCATGGTGTCAAAACGCTTATCCGCACCGGGACCTGCGGTGGCCTGAGCGAGGACGTGGCGCTGCGCAGCGTCGTCATTTCGAGTGCCGTCCACGCCGAGAGTGAGCGCAGCGGCCAGGTCTTCGAGCTGTACGAACGGGCAGGCCCCGATCCGGCGCTTCATGCGCTGGCGCTGCAAAGGGCCGCCTACCTCGGCATCGTCTGGAGCGCGGGGCTGACGGTCTGCAGCGACATATTCTATCACCCCGACGGGCGCGACCGCTTTGCCGAAGCACAGGCGCTTGGGGCAGTGGCGGTCGATATGGAAACCAGCGCGCTCTACCGCATTTCAGCCCATTTCGGCGCGCGTGCCCTGTCGCTGTTGAATGTGGTCGATCATGTCACCACCGGCGAGCAGACCGACTATTCCGAACGCCAGGCGCTTTTCACCGACATGACGCGGCTGGCGCTCGAGGTGGCGGTCGACAGCTAGGCGGCTTGCCGCTTCGGCGTCATCTGTTCTTCCGGCCGATGGCCTCGCAGATAAAGCGCGCAGGTGGTGCGCAGCTGAAGGACATCGAGACCTCGCCCTTCTTCCAGGCCGTATGCGGTGGCCTCGTCGTCAGCCTCTACAACCAGAAGGAGGTCTGGCCGATCTTCGGCTACGAGGGCGAATCCTATTCCAAGGGCGGCCACATCGCACGCGGTTTCGACGACATCGAGTGGCTCTGAGCCTCGTACGCCAGGCCGACTACATCGCCAACCAGATGTCGGAAAAAAGCATTTAGGCACTCGTCCCAATTGCCTGTTGGCGCGGAACATATCTGGCATGTTCCGCGCCTTTTTTTGACTGAGGCGGCAGGCCAGCGCCAGGCGTCGCCGCTCAGCTCTTGGTGCAGGTCGAAGCGGTGAAGGCGCCGTCGGGCTGCTTCATGATGATGTCGAAGGAAGGGCTGGTCTGGCCATCCAGGGTGGCTTGCGTCATCGAGATCGAATTGCCGCCGGTCGAGTAGCCACCGAGAGGGCCAAGCCAGCTGATCACGCCGTTGGCGTCCATCTGGTAATTGTAGGCTTGCGGCGCGGTCCCGAACGTCACAGGGCCGGTATAGACATTGCCCTTGATGGTGATGTCGCCGAGGTTGAGGAACAGGCCGAGCAGGTAGACCTCGCAATGATAGGTCCCGTCCGGCAGCTTGCCGTCGGTGAAGTCGGCGCGTGCGCTGCCCGAGCTGGCAGACAGAAGCAAGATGCTGAAAATACAAGTAATCCTGGATGCCATGGCGTCGCTCGCTTGAACGCCGACCTTGCCTCATTTCCATGCCGGGCCGCAACCGTCGATGCGCGTCGCCATGATGTCGCAGGCTCAAAATTTAGGCACTGGTCGAATTTGGGCAAAATCTAGGCACGTGTGCGCAATTTCTCCTCATTCGGGGTTTCGGTCGGTGCCATTCATGCTTGGCGTCTAATATAGTAACCGGCTGATAAGGCTGGGATATCCCGGCGTGACCGGCCTCGTTTCACAGTTTGGCATGGTGGTTGCATAGCTCTGTTGCGGTGCAATCAACCAGCTCGGGAGTGTGGAATATGAGGGGAAATTTCTCAAAAATAACAAAAATGTTTTCGGCAAGCGTGGTTGCTGCCGGCCTGTTGGCGTCGGCTCCCGCGAGGGCGGCGGACGACACGATCAAGGTCGGTATCCTGCATTCGCTGTCGGGGACTATGGCGATTTCGGAGACGACGCTGAAGGACGCCATGCTGATGCTCATCGAGGAGCAGAATGCCAAGGGCGGTCTGCTCGGCAAGAAACTCGAAGCGGTCGTCGTCGATCCGGCGTCCAACTGGCCGCTGTTCGCTGAAAAGGCGCGCGAGCTGATCTCCAAGGACAAGGTCGCCGCCGTGTTCGGCTGCTGGACCTCGGTGTCGCGCAAATCGGTCCTGCCGGTCTTCTCTGAACTCGACAACATCCTGTTCTATCCCGTCCAGTATGAGGGGGAGGAAAGCGAGCGCAACGTGTTTTACACGGGTGCCGCGCCCAACCAGCAGGCGATTCCCGCCGTCGACTACCTGATGAGCGAGGACGGCGGTTCGGTGAAGCGCTGGGTACTGGAAGGCACCGACTATGTCTATCCGCGCACCACCAACAAGATCCTCGAAGCCTATCTGAAGGCGAAGGGCGTCGCGGCGGAAGACATCATGGTCAACTACACGCCGTTCGGCTTCTCCGACTGGCAGACCGAGGTTTCGGCGATCAAGAAGTTTGGTTCCGCCGGCAAGAAGACCGCTGTCGTCTCCACCGTCAATGGCGACGCCAACGTGCCGTTCTACAAGGAGCTCGGCAACCAGGGCATCAAGGCCGAGGACATCCCGGTCATGGCCTTCTCGGTCGGCGAGGAAGAGCTTGCCGGTCTCGACACCGCGCCGCTGGTCGGCCATCTCGCCGCCTGGAACTACTTCGAAAGCGTCGACACACCGGAGAACAAGAAGTTCATCGCCGACTGGCACAAGTTCATCAAGAACGACAAGCGCACCACCAACGACCCGATGGAAGCCCACTATATCGGCTTCAACATGTGGGTGAAGGCGGTCGAAAAGGCCGGCACCACCGATCCGGACAAGGTCATCGACGCCATGATCGGCGTCTCCGTGCCGAACCTGACCGGCGGCTATTCGACCATGATGCCGAACCACCACATCACCAAGCCGGTGCTGATCGGCGAGATCCAGGCCGACGGCCAGTTCGAGACGGTGTCGCAGACCCCCGGCCTCGTGATGGGCGACGAATGGTCCGACTATCTGCCTGACTCCAAGGACCTGATCTCCGATTGGCGCGCGCCTTTGTCCTGCGGCAACTTCAACGTCGCCACCGGCAAGTGCGGCGGCAAGGGGACCAACTGATCCTCCCGGGTCTGACCGGTCGCGGATTCTTCCGCGACCCAGGCCGCGAAGCGTCCGGGCGAGCTTTCCTCCAGTCCGCCCGGACGCGTAATTCCAGATCACAGAAGAGTATCTGAACGGATGATCCTGTTGCGCGCTCTCGGTCTCACACTGTTGTTCCTGATGGCAAGCCTGTTGCCATCGAACGCGGCCGAAGCCGATCTGCGCGCCATCATCGCCAAATTCGCCACCGGCACCGGCTTTTCGGCCACCGAGGCAGTGGTGCGTGAGCTTGCAGCCACTGGCGACCCTCTGGTCGAACGCCCACTCGCGGCACTGGCCGAAGGCAATCTCTACATCCGCAAGGCCGATTCCGCGGTCTTCGTCGGCAACGAAAGCGGCGACAGCGTCGAACTGCTCGACCCGCTGAGCGGCCAAAAGTCCGCCGAGGCCGCCAAGGCCGACCTCACCAAGATCAAGGTCAACAACACGCTGCGCCGCGTCATCCGCGACGCGCTGGGCACGCTAACTCTACGCGCCAAGGATCCGGCCGTGCGCATCACCGCCGCCGACACCATGTTCAAGACCCCCGATGCCGCCAACATCGAACCGCTCGATGCGGCCATCGCCGCTGAAACCAACGCCAACGTCAAGGCGCTGTTCGAGCAGGCCCGGGCGGCGTCGGTTCTTGTTTCCGACAGACCCGAGGCCGACAAGCTCGCTGCCGTCGCCCTGATCGGCGCGCGCGGCGACCGCGACGCGCTCTCGCTGCTCACCTCGGTGGAGGCCAATTCGCAAGGCGCGGTCAAGGATGCGGCGACGGCTGAGATCGGGAGCATCAACTCGTCGCTGGCGCTCTGGGATGCCGGCCAGAATATCTGGTACGGCATCTCGCTGGGCTCGGTGCTGCTGCTGGCCGCCATTGGTCTTGCCATCACCTTCGGCGTCATGGGCGTCATCAACATGGCGCATGGCGAGATGGTCATGCTCGGCGCCTACACCACCTTCGTCGTCCAGCAGGTGATCCGCACCTCCTTTCCCGGCCTGTTCGACTGGTCGCTGGTCATCGCCCTGCCACTCGCCTTCCTCGTTGCGGCCCTTGTCGGGCTCATCATCGAGCGCGGTGTCATCCGCTTCCTCTACGGCCGGCCGCTGGAGACGCTTTTAGCGACCTGGGGCGTCTCGCTGATCCTGCAGCAGGCGGTGCGCTCGACTTTCGGGCCGACCAACCAGGAGGTCGGCAACCCGTCCTGGATGTCGGGATCGTTCGATGTCGGTCAGCTTGCAATCACCTGGAACCGGCTGTGGATCCTGGTCTTCGCGCTCGGCGTCTTCGCCGTGCTGCTCTATGTCATGAAGCGCACCCCCTGGGGCCTGCAGATGCGCGCCGTCACCGCCAACCGCCGCATGGCCGCCTCGATGGGCATCAGGACGCCTTGGGTCGACGCGCTGACCTTTGCGCTCGGCTCCGGCATTGCCGGCATTGCCGGCGTCGCGCTCAGCCAGATCGACAATGTTTCGCCCAATCTCGGCCGCGGCTACATCATCGACAGTTTCATGGTCGTCGTCTTCGGCGGCGTCGGCAATCTCTGGGGCACGCTGGTCGGCGCCTTCTCGCTCGGCATCGTCAACAAGTTCCTCGAGCCCTATGCCGGCGCCGTGCTCGGCAAGATCGTCGTTCTCGTCCTTATCATCCTGTTCATCCAGAAACGCCCGCGCGGCCTGTTCGCGCTCAAGGGCAGGGCGGTGGAAGCATGATCACCGGACGCTTCTTCGCCGCCGGTGCGGACCGCCGCATCGCCATCACGATTCTGATCCTGCTGGCGGCCGCGATCATCGTGCCGCTACTCAATCTCGCGGTGTCGCCGGCGAGCGCCTTCTACATCCCGTCCTATATCGTCGCGCTCACCGGCAAATATCTCTGCTACGCGCTGCTTGCTCTGGCGCTCGATCTGGTCTGGGGCTATTGCGGCATCCTCTCGCTCGGCCACGGTGCCTTCTTCGCACTCGGCGGCTATGCGATGGGCATGTATCTGATGCGCCAGATCGGCTCGCGCGGCGTCTACGGCAATCCTCTGTTGCCGGATTTCATGGTGTTCCTGAACTACAAGGAACTGCCTTGGTTCTGGTACGGTTTCGACCATTTCTGGTTCGCGGCGATCATGGTGCTAGCGGTGCCCGGCCTGCTCGCCTTCGTCTTCGGCTGGTTCGCCTTCCGCAGCCGCGTCACCGGTGTCTACCTGTCGATCATCACCCAGGCCATGACCTACGCGCTGCTGCTCGCCTTCTTCCGCAACGACATGGGCTTTGGCGGCAACAACGGCCTGACCGACTTCAAGGATATTCTGGGCTTCAACGTCCAGGCCGACGCGACGCGCTCGGCCCTGTTCGCGGCCAGTGCGATCACGCTTGCACTCGCCGTCTTCATCACCTGGGCGATCGTCGGCTCCAAATACGGCAAGCTCTTGATGGCGGTGCGCGATGCCGAGAGCCGCACGCGCTTCCTCGGCTGGCGGGCCGAGAACGTCAAACTGTTCGCCTTCACCGTGTCGGCGGTGATGGCCGGCATTGCCGGTGCGCTCTACGTACCGCAGGTCGGCATCATCAATCCCGGCGAGTTCGAGCCGTCCAACTCGATCGAGGTGGTGGTCTGGGCCGCCGTGGGCGGCCGCGGCACGATTGTCGGGCCGATCATCGGGGCTCTGCTGGTCAACGCCGGCAAATCCTGGTTCACCGGCGCGCTGCCGGAATTCTGGCTGTTCGCGCTTGGCGGACTGTTCGTCGCCGTCACGCTGTTCCTGCCCAAGGGCATCATCGGCATGTGGGACTCATGGCGCGGCAACGCCAAGGCGCAGCGCGCGGCCTCGCTCGCCGAGGAAGCCGGCACCGATCCCAAAGTTCCGCCGCCGCCGAAGGTCGATCGCAGCGCGGCGACAAAGCCGGGCGACTGGTCCGCGCCAAGCCCCGAACCGCAGCCGGCGGAGTGAGCGACAATGAGCAAGTCGAACACAATCCTCTATCTCGACGGCGTCTCGGTTTCCTTTGATGGCTTTCGCGCCATCAACAATCTGTCGCTGGTGCTCGACAAGGGCGAGATGCGCGCCATCATCGGCCCCAATGGCGCCGGCAAGACCACGATGATGGACATCGTGACCGGCAAGACGCGGCCCGACGAGGGCGAGGTCTTCTTCGACGGCCAGGTCGATCTCACCAAGCACGACGAGGCCGAGATCGCCATGATGGGCATCGGCCGGAAATTCCAGAAGCCGACCGTCTTCGAGAGCCACAGCATCGAAGAAAATCTGATGCTGGCGCTCAAGGGACCACGCTCGATCTTCCCGGCACTGTTCCATCGCAGATCGTCGGCTGAGGCGCGACGGATCGACGACATCCTCGGCATTATCAGGCTCGGCGACAAGCGAGGCGAACTCGCCGCCAATCTGAGCCACGGGCAGAAGCAGTGGCTGGAGATCGGCATGCTCCTGGCGCAGGACCCGAAACTGCTTCTGGTCGACGAACCTGTCGCCGGCATGACCGACGCCGAGACCGAAGAGACCGCTCGTCTGCTCAAGGATATCGCGCGCGACCATTCGGTCGTCGTCGTTGAGCACGACATGCATTTCGTGCGCGAACTCGGCGTCAAGGTCACCTGCCTGCACGAGGGCTCAGTGTTGTCCGAAGGTACGCTCGACTTCGTCTCGGCCGACGAGCGCGTCGTCGAAGTCTATCTCGGGAGATGATTATGGTCTGGCGGTTTTCGTTCCAGCGTTTCGACCTGTCGTTCTTCCGACGCTGGAGACGCTGACCATGCTCGAAGTCTCCAACGCCACGTTGCATTATGGCGCCGCCCAAGCGCTGCGCGGCGTCTCGCTCAAGGCCGGCGCCGGCAAGATCACTTGCGTGCTCGGCCGCAACGGCGTCGGCAAGACCAGTTTGATGAGATCGATCGTCGGCCACCACCGGCTGACGAGCGGAAGTGTTGCCTTCGAGGGGAAGGCGCTCGACCGGAGCGCGGCGTATGACCGCGCCCGGTCGGGCATCGCATTCGTACCGCAGGGCAGGGAGATCTTCCCGCTGCTGACGGTCAAGGAAAACCTGGAATCGGGCTTTGCACCACTGAAGCGCGCCGACCGCAACATTCCGGGCCACGTCTTCGAGCTGTTTCCGGTGTTGAAACAGATGCTGGGTCGCCGTGGCGGCGACCTGTCGGGCGGCCAGCAGCAGCAGCTCGCCATCGGCAGGGCCCTGGTGATGCGGCCGAAGCTGTTAGTGCTCGATGAACCGACCGAAGGCATCCAGCCGTCGATCATCAAGGATATCGGCCGCGCCATCCGCTATCTGCGCGACCAGGCCGGCATTGCCGTGCTGCTGGTCGAGCAATATCTCGACTTCTGCCGCGAACTGGCCGACGAGGTCAACATCATGGACCGTGGCCAGATCGTTCATACTGGCCCGGCGGAAGATCTCGACCGCGCGGATGTCAGGAAGTTTCTGACGGTGTAGACCGCTCGTCGGCCTCTCTTCTCAGGCGGCTCCAATCATCCTCCAATCATGCTGTCTGCAACTCTGGCGCGCCAAGACCTGCATGCTACTCTTTGCTTGGCTTTGGTGAGTCGGCCACTTTCCGTACCAGTCTGTTTTTGGGTCAGATCAAAGGGACGGCGCGGGCTCGGCGGCAAGTTCCACGCAAGCATGGCCTCCTATCCTCCTCCTGCGATCTGAGTTGTTCAACGCGTTTGGGCAATCTGGCTTGGGGAACGGCCAATGGAGCGTTTTGTCGAGGACTACCAGAAACGGCGGCTCACCGAGCGCGTCGACATCATCACCGCCATCAACATCCTGAGGTCGCAGGGCTACGATCCCGACGAACTGATTGGCGAGATCACCAAGGTCTTCTACGTCGACCTCGATGCCTACAACGAGATCGTCATGGCGTCATAGCGCCGGCGAAGCGGTTATCCGGCGCGCCGGAACGTGGAGGCCAGCACGCGATTGCGGCCGCCGTGCTTGGCGGCATAGAGCGCCTTGTCGGCGGCGCTGAGCACCTTGTCGAAACTCATGCCGTCCTTGCTGCCGAAGGCATAGCCCGCGCTGACCGTGCATGACAGCGGGCGCGCCTCGGTCTCGATCCGCCGCGCTGCAAAGGACGCACGGATGCGTTCGGCGGCAAATTCCGCCTTCTCGGGCAAGGTGCGCTTCATGACCAGCGCGAATTCCTCGCCGCCCATGCGCGCAGCGGAATCGGTCGGCAGCAGATTGCCGGTAAGCTCCTCGGCGAACACTCTCAACACTTCATCGCCGGTAGCATGGCCGAACTCGTCGTTGATGGCCTTGAAGCCGTCGAGGTCGAACACGACCACGGCCGTGAAGGCGCCGACCGGCGCATTGCCATGCAGGTCGAACAGCGCGCGGCGGTTGAGCAGGCCGGTCAGCGGATCGGTCAGCGCATTGCGGCGATGATGCTGCGCCAGGCGCCCCTGGTTTAGCGCCAGCGACAGCGCGCCGATGCCGGTCATGCAGGCGATGACGATGACCAGGCTGAGATCCTCGGCCCAGTTGCTCGGCGCATGGCCGAGCACGAGCTTGCCGTCCCGCGCCAGAACCGTGGCGCATAGCAGGAAAGATACGGCGGTGATCGAATAGAGCGTGGCGACACCGATGATCGGGACGGCGGATTCGCTGCGCCCCTTCCAGTATTCGAGAGCGGTGGCGAACAAAAGCAGCGCGGCGAACGAATTCTCCAGCATGAAACCCAGCCCGTCATAACCGAGCGCCATTGGTGGCAGGGCCGCGGCCAACGAGATGCCGGCGCCAAGAGCGATATGCGGCAGCGGCGAGCGGCCTGTCGTGAACTGGTGGGCCGCACCCAGCATGGTCGAGAAGCCGAGCAGCAGCAGGGCCAGCGTGGCGACGCCGAGCATTGGCCCAGGCTTGTCGATATAGGCCTTGTAGGCAAAGACGTCGCCGACAACCAGCAGCACGCTGACAGCCCAGGTCAGCAGGAATTTCTCTGAACGCGCGGTGAGCCAGATGCCAAACAACGTCAGGCTCAGGCAGGCGGCGGAAAAGCCGACCGCGAGCAGCAATGAGTTGTAGTCGAGCGCCATGCCTCGTCCTTGCCCGCGCTGGTGCAGCTCAGCGCCCGGTTGGATTCATGCAGCAAGGAGGTATCGATAAGGTTACGATATCGGTGAAGATGTCGAGATTCCACTGGGTTAGAGGATCGCCACCGACAAAAGCAGAATGAGGCCGACCCCCACCATCAGCAGTCCCGGCCAATTCTGTGAAAGGCCGAGGAAACCGAGCCCGCGCCGGCTTGGCTCAAGCGTTGGCCCCGGGGTTGCGAGATTTGGCATCGGCCGATCCGAGGCTGCAGGCGCCGGACCGCTAAGCCGCCCCCGCCTGAGGGCTGCGCCCGCCATGTAGACAACGCCAGCGACAGTCAACAACGCCCCAATGAGGATGACAGCCATCTTCCTCGCCTCTACCCAATCGCATCTGCGGGCGACCACCCGGTTGCCCGCAAAGGCAAACGATCAAGATGCCCTGCAGGTTCCGACAGGGCAGCCGGGCACAGTAAAAGGCTCGCTGCTTATTCCGCGACCCGCTTCATCAGCGCCATGGCGCCGAAGGGCGCGCGGACTTTGCCCTCGGTGATAAAGTAGGCGAACACGTCGCGCGGCTTCACCGGCGCTTCGATCGAAGGGTCGGCGCGTGGCAGATCGGCAGGCACCTTGCCTTCCGCCCAGGTCTTTACCCGCGCCGCCCACTCTTCGAGGCCTTTCGGTGTGTAGCAGTCGGGATTGTCGTCGCTGCCGGTCTGCAGCCGCGCATAGATGAAATCGCCGGTGACGTCGGCAATCCCAGGATATTTGGCATGGTCGGCATAGACGATCGCCACCTTGTATTTGCGCGCAAGTGCCGCGAATTCCGGCACGACGAAACTGTCGTTGCGCACCTCGACCGCATGGCGCAGCGCGACGCCGTCCTGCTTTTCAGGCAGGAGCCTCAGAAAAGCTTCGAAATCGTCCGGATCGAATTTCTTGGTCGGCGCGAACTGCCACAGGATCGGCCCGAGCTTGTCGCCGAGCGCCGCCACACCGGAACCGAGGAAACGCGTCATCGATTCACCGGCCTCGCCGAGCACGCGCCGGTTGGTGACGAAGCGGTTGCCCTTCAGCGAATAGACAAAACCGTCCGGCGCCTCGCTGGCCCATTTGACGAAGGTCGGTTCCTTGAAGCTGGAATAATAGGTGCCGTTGACCTCGATGCTCGGCACCTGACGGCTGGCGTATTGCAGCTGCTTCGCCTTGGAAAGCTTGTCCGGATAGAAGGACGTGTCCCACGGCTCGAAGGTCCAGCCGCCCATGCCGGCGCGGATTTTTCCCTGGCTGCTCATCGTCGTCCTCCCAATGCTCGAAAATCAGACGCTACGGCGCCGTCGACGGGCTTGGCCATGTCGACGACTGTCCATCCTGGCCGGTAGGGATTGGGCCGTCGACCCGTTTCCTGGAAACCATAGGCCACGTAGAGCGCAATGTTCCGCTCCATGCGCGAATTGGTGTAAAGCCGCACCTCCGGCAAGCCCCACAGCCGCGTCTGCTCCTCGGCGAAATCGAGCAGCCTATTGCCGAGTTTCTTGCCCTGAAAGGCAGGTGAGACCGCGACGCTGAAGATCATCGCATGATCGGGATGCCGCTCGAGAACGATCAGTCCGGCCAATTCGGAGCCGCTCTCCAGCAGCCAGACCTGGCCGCGTTCGATCCGCGGCGCATAGTCCTCGGTGACCGGGATCGGCGGCGCGCCCAACAAGGCGGTGTAGGGTGCGTAAGCGGCCTCGGTCAGCGAGAGGACAGTTTGCAGGTCACCGGCAAGCGCTTGTCTGATGGTCATTCAAAAACTCTCCAGACACTGCCCCTGTCCGCTCACTCCGCCGCTTCGCGCTTGCCTCCGGGGCGCCGCTCCAGCAGCTCCTTGAGGAACTGGCCGGTGTAGCTGCGTTTCTCGCGCACGACCGCTTCGGGCGTTCCTGAGGCGACCAGCTCACCGCCGCCATCGCCGCCCTCGGGGCCGAGGTCGAGCACCCAGTCGGCGGTCTTGATTACTTCGAGATTGTGCTCGATGACCACCACCGTGTTGCCTTGGTCGACCAGTTCGTGCAGCACCTCCAAAAGCTTGGCGACGTCGTGGAAATGCAGGCCGGTGGTCGGCTCGTCGAGGATGTAGAGCGTCTTGCCGGTCGCTTTGCGCGACAGTTCCTTGGCGAGCTTGATGCGCTGCGCCTCGCCGCCCGACAGCGTCGTCGCCTGCTGGCCGATATGGATGTAGCCGAGGCCGACCTGCTTCAGCGTCTCCAGCTTGTCGCGCACGCCGGGCACGGCGGCGAAGAAGTCGACGCCTTCCTCGACCGTCATGTCCAAAACGTCGGCGATCGACTTGCCCTTGAACAAGACATCCAGCGTCTCGCGGTTGTAGCGCTTGCCGTGACAAACGTCGCAGGTGACATAGACGTCGGGCAGGAAGTGCATCTCGATCTTGATGACGCCGTCGCCCTGGCAGGCCTCGCAGCGGCCGCCCTTGACGTTGAAGGAAAACCGCCCCGGCTGATAGCCGCGCGCCTTGGCCTCCGGCAGCCCCGCGAACCAGTCGCGGATCGGCGTGAAGGCGCCGGTATAGGTGGCCGGGTTGGAGCGTGGGGTCCGTCCAATGGGCGACTGGTCGATGTCGATGACCTTGTCGAGGAATTCGAGACCCTCGATGCGATCGTGATCGGCCGGATGCTCGCGCGAGCCCATGATGCGGCGCGAGGCCGCCTTGAACAGCGTCTCGATCAGGAAGGTCGACTTGCCGCCACCCGACACGCCCGTGACAGCGGTGAAGGTGCCGAGCGGGATTTCGGCGGTCACGTTCTTCAGATTGTTGCCGCGCGCGCCGACGATCTTCAGCCGCCGGTTCTTCTTCGCCTCGCGCCGCACCGCCGGCGTCGCCACTTCGAGCTCGCCCGACAGATATTTGCCGGTGATCGAGGCAGGCGTCGCCATGATCTGCTGCGGTGTTCCCTGGGCGATGATCTCGCCGCCATGGATGCCGGCGGCCGGGCCGATGTCGACGACATAGTCGGCATGCAGGATGGCATCCTCGTCATGCTCGACGACGATGACCGTGTTGCCGATGTCGCGCAGATGCTTCAGCGTGTCGAGCAGGCGCGCATTGTCGCGCTGGTGCAGGCCGATCGAAGGCTCGTCCAGCACATAGAGCACGCCGGTGAGGCCGGAGCCGATCTGCGAGGCCAGCCGGATGCGCTGGCTCTCGCCGCCCGACAGTGTGCCTGAATTGCGCGACAGCGTCAGATAGTCGAGCCCGACATCGTTGAGGAAGCGCAGCCGCTCGCGGATTTCCTTCAGCACCCGCACCGCGATCTCGTTCTGCTTGTCGTTGAGCTGCGCCGGCAGCTCGGTGAACCACTGGTCTGCCTTGCGGATCGATTGCTCGGTCACCTCGCCGATATGCTTTCCCGCGATCTTCACCGCCAGCGCTTCCGGCTTCAGCCGGTAGCCTCTGCAGACGGGGCAGGGCGTCGCCGACATGAAGCGCTCGATTTCCTCGCGCATCCAGGCGGATTCGGTCTCCTTCCAGCGCCGCTCGAGATTGGGGATGACGCCTTCGAAAGTCTTGGTCGTCTTGTAGGAGCGCAGGCCGTCATCATACTGGAAGGTGATCTCGCGCTCGCCCGTGCCGCGCAGGATCGCCTCCTGGGCCTCAGTGGTCAGATCCTTGAACTTGTCGCCAAGCTTGAAGCCATAGGCCTTGCCCAAAGCTTCCAGAGTCTGCGCGTAATAGGGCGAGGTCGACTTGGCCCATGGGCTGACGGCGCCGTCGCGCAGCGAGACGTTCTCGTCCGGCACGACCAGATTGCCGTCGATGGCACGCTGGCTGCCGAGACCGTCGCAGGTCGGACAGGCGCCGAACGGGTTGTTGAAGGAGAACAGCCTGGGCTCGATCTCCGGAATGGTGAAACCGGACACCGGGCAGGCGAACTTCTCCGAGAACAGGATGCGCTCATGCGTCTCGTTCTTCGACTTGTTGACGGAATCCTCGCCGGTCTGGCTGGCGTCGAGCGGCCGGTCGGCGAACTCGGCCACCGCCAGCCCTTCGGCGAGCTTCAGCGCCGTCTCGATGGAATCGGCAAGTCGCGTCGCCAGATCGCCGCGCACCACGATGCGGTCGACGACAACGTCGATGTCATGCTTGTATTTCTTATCCAGCGCCGGCACGTCGGCGATCTCGTAGAAGACGCCATCGACCTTGACGCGCTGAAAGCCCTTCTTTTGCAACTCCAGCAGTTCCTTGCGATACTCGCCTTTGCGGCCGCGCACGATCGGCGCCAGCAGGAACAGGCGTGTGCCTTCCTCGACGGCCAGCACGCGGTCGACCATCTGCGACACCGTCTGGCTTTCGATCGGCAGGCCGGTGGCCGGCGAATAGGGAATGCCGACGCGCGCGAACAGAAGCCGCATGTAGTCATAGATCTCGGTGACGGTGCCGACCGTCGAGCGCGGGTTCTTCGACGTGGTCTTCTGTTCGATTGAGATGGCAGGCGACAGGCCGTCGATCTGGTCGACGTCGGGCTTCTGCATCATTTCGAGGAATTGCCGCGCATAGGCCGACAGGCTCTCGACATAGCGGCGCTGGCCTTCGGCATAGATGGTGTCGAAGGCAAGCGACGACTTGCCGGACCCCGACAGGCCGGTCATGACGATCAGGCTGTCACGCGGCAGGTCGAGATCGACATTTTTCAGATTGTGTTCGCGCGCCCCGCGAATGGAAAGGTATTTATGGTCGGCCATCGCCGGTCGCCGCCTCAGGTCTGGAATTCGTGGGATCGGCGGGTTTTCCCGGCCATCCCCTATGTAGGTATTTTCGCCGCCACGTCGAGAGACACCACAAATCTCGACAGAAGCCTTTAACCGTCTTTCGCGCGAGGGGGCAAGCGGAAAGAACAAAGGCCGAACACGCTCCTGACAAAGTGCTGTGAAGAACCGGGACGGTGGGCACTCCGTTGAGCAGTTCCGGCATGTCGCCCTTACCCGCACGTAACCTCCCGGCGATCACATTTTCCGTAACCGCCTATTCAAAGGTTGACGCTGCCGACTCGGGGGCGCAGTGTCCACCGGTCAACGGAGCCGGCCGTCTTTCGATGGCCTCGCCGCCCTAGGCGGCTTGCGAGACGCCGCAGGCTTTTGCGATTTGCGCTTCGGACGACATGTCGCAACGGACAGAGGAGTGGAGCATGACGCCACCGGACAGTCCCTTGAGGCTCCAGATATGGCTGGAGCCCCGGCAGGCATAAGTGCCTGGGTCGGCGTGAGCGTCGGCCCGACAAACCGTGCCCTGCCGATCCCCTGACAATTAGAGACCACTGGTCGGATCGTCGGCTGAATGCCGCGAAGCATCCGAAATCAAAGTCGGTATAACACTACCGACAGATTGGATTATAGATCCATAAAAAGCCCCGTCCGTTTGCGGAAGCAACGGCGGGGCTGTTCGTTTGAGGGTGTGCAAAGCCGACTGATGCTGCCGTGAGCGAGAGCTACCGGTTGGATGGCTTGATCGCGCCGGCGCCAACATCGACCGTGATGCTGCCGGAAATCCTGACGTCGGTGTCGCCGATCTTGAACTGGCCGTTGCCGCTGGCAGGCAGCGCGTCGTCGGGTTCGGGTTCCGGGGCCGGCTTGGCGATGCGATAGTCGCCGGTCACGCCGGGAAGGGCGCCTTTCTGGGTCGAGCTGTCGTCGGCAAAGGCGGCTCCGGCCAGCATGCTGGCGCCGGCGAAGGCGGCGGTGACGGTGCAAACAAGTCTGGAAAGGCGGATGTCGGTCATCCCCGAACTATAGTGTCGCGCCGCTGGCGAGGCCAGACCGACGCGATCAAATTGCCGCGCGCCCGCTGCTCCTCAAGCAGCCTTCTTGCGGGTGTCGAAAACATGGTCGACGAGACCCCACGCCTTCGCCTCTTCGGCGGTCATGAAATAATCGCGGTCGAGCGTGCGCTCGACCTCCTCGTAAGTACGCCCGCAATGATGCGCATAAAGCTCGGTCATCCGCCGCTTGGTGCGCAATATGCCCTCGGCGTGGCGCTGGATGTCGGAAGCCTGGCCCTGGAAGCCGCCCAGCGGCTGATGCAGCACGATGCTGGTGTTGGGCAGGGCAATGCGCCGCCCCGGCGTGCCGGCCATCAGCAGGAACGAAGCCATCGAGGCGGCAAAGCCCATGCACACGGTCGACACCGGGCAGGAGATGTATTGCATCGTGTCGTAGATGGCGAAGCCGCTGGTCACCACGCCGCCCGGCGAGTTGATGTAGAGCGAGATTTCCTTGTCGGGATTGTCCGATTCCAGCGACAGAAGCTGGGCGCAGACCAGCGCCGATACGCCGTCATTGATCTCTCCGTTGATGAAGACGATGCGCTCTCGCAGCAGCCGCGAAAAAATGTCGAAAGCGCGTTCGCCGCGGCTCGATTGCTCGATCACCATCGGCACCAGATTGGCAAGGCCGCTCATCTTTTTTCTCCGATTTCCCTGTTCAGGCCGCGCGCAGCTGCATGTACGGCGCATTCGCAGCGACAGGCAGTTTGGATTGGGGTGCATCGAGCGACAGCCGGCAGCCGGCGCCTGCCATGGCGAGCACAGGCGTTGCTGCCCGGGCGAACCCGTCATGGACAATACGCAGATGCGTGCCGCCCGAAATCGTACGGTCGAGGGTAAACGTGACGATGCTGTCGAGCGCTTGGCTGGCATCGTCCGGCTCCGGCCGTTCGCGCCAGGAATAGCGCAGCAGCCTGCCGGGCTCGGCATCGAGGACTTCGCAATCGATCGGCGCGTCCGGCCTGGCAAAGGCAAAGCGGCGGCCGATCTCGGGCTTGATGTCGTTGGGGCATCATCCAGGCCGCCAGCAGCTTGGGCTCGGTCAGCGCGCGCCACACTTTCTCCGGCGGTTCCGGCAGCTCGCATTCGAATTCGAGCGAGTTCGCAGCACTTTTCGCATGCTTTGTCATGGGTCCATGTCCTTCAAAACAGCCTTCAGCTTTTCGATGCGCTCCGGCCAGAACGCACGGTAGCGCTCGATCCAGCCGAGCAGCGGGTCGAGTCCTTGCGGGTCGGCGCGGTAGTATGCGTTGCGGCCGGCCCGCCGCTCGGTGACCAGGCCGGCGCCGCGCAACACCGCCAGATGCTGCGAGACCGCCGGCTGCGATACGGTCATGCCGGTGCGCAGTTCCGACACCGTCATCTCGCTGGCGGCAAGCCGCTCATAGACGGCGCGCCGCGTCGGGTCGGCAAGGGCGCGAAAAATCTCTGCTTCGATCATGGCCAAAGCATAAGTGGATACTTATTGGTTTGGCAAGTGCTGTTTTATGGCGCCGCCGGAAGCCAGCGTCTCACCGGCTCGGCAGATCCGTCAAAAATTGCCTCGAAGATCGGGGATGCCAGCACGGCATGGATGTGAAGCGTCTCGGTGCCGACGTTTCGAAAACCGTGCTTCCTCTCCGCGGGCACAAGAAGCGACTGTCCCGCCGTCAGCGTCATGCGGTCGTCATCGATCCACATTTCGGCAGTTCCGGTGATGACGGTAAGCACTTCCTCGACCGAGTGCCAATGGGTCGGAGCCCAGACACCCGGCTGAACCCATTGTTCAAACAGGCAAAGCTGGCTGGCACCGTTGCTGGCGGAAGCCTGCATCCGGGTTTCCACGCCCGCCCGCCATTGCTCTCGCGGGTGATCCATATGTGCGATGACTCTCATTCGCAGCCGCCGCCCTTTCGATCCCGACATATTCGCAATTTCAAACAGGCACCCTACCTCTTGCTGACATTCCTTGACAGCTGGGAGTGACCAGAATAGAACAAAAAAAGAACAAAAACCTTGTGGGAAAAGGCAGCCACAGCAGGCGGGGATTGACCGTTGCCTGTAAGGTGCGGTCGGCAAAAATTTGTTTCGGATGAGCGCGGAGAAGTATGATGGCGGGTAGCATCAACAAGGTCATTCTGGTGGGCAATCTCGGGGCGGACCCTGAAATCCGTCGCCTGAACTCGGGTGAGCCGGTCGTCAACATCCGCATCGCCACGTCGGAAAGCTGGCGCGACAAGAATTCCGGCGAGCGCAAGGAAAAGACCGAGTGGCACAACGTCGTCATCTTCAACGACCAGATCGCCAAGGTGGCCGAGCAGTATCTGAAGAAGGGCATGAAAGTCTATGTCGAGGGCCAGTTGCAGACGCGCAAGTGGCAGGACCAGACCGGTAATGACCGCTACACGACCGAAATCGTGCTGCAGAAATTCCGTGGCGAGCTGCAGATGCTCGACGCGCGCGGCGAGGGCGGCGCCCAGGTCGGCAACTATGCCGGCGGCGGCAACAGCAGCCGCGGTTCCGATTTCGGCCAGTCCGGCCCGAACGAAGGTTTCAGCCGCGGCGGCGGTGGCGCCAAGGGCGGTGGCGGCGGCGGTTCGTCGCGAGAGCTGGACGACGAAATCCCGTTCTGAGGCCAATCGACTGCAGGAGAGGGCGCCATGTCGCTGGGACCGCTGCTTACCGCGCCCCCTCCAATTCCCTGGCATGCCTTCGCTGCCTTTGCTGCGTTGGTGACCGGCGCCACGCAGCTGGCGCTGCCCAAGGGCACGACGCGCCATCGCGTCGTCGGCTATATGTCTGGGCGGCGCTGATGCTTGTCATAGCCATCTCGAGTTTCTGGATCCAGGAGATACGCCTTGTCGGCCCTTTCAGCCCGATCCATCTGCTGTCGATCCTGGTGCTGGTCACCGTGCCGCTGGCGGTGTGTATGCCCACAGCCATAAGGTCACCACGCATCGTGGCGCCATGATCAAACTCTATGTTTTCGCGCTGATCGGCGCCGGCATCTTCACGCTGTTGCCCGGCCGCATCATGCACGCGGTCGTGTTCGGCCAGTAGTCAGCGCGATGCGCTTACAGGGAAGAATCCAGTGAAAGCACGGGTAAAGTGGGTCGAGGAACGTACCTTTGTCGGCGAGTCCGGCAGCGGCCATAAGGTCGTGCTGGGCACCGCTTTCGGCCCGGAAGGCAAGACACCGGGTCCGAGCCCGATGGAGCTGGTGCTGATCGGCACCGGCGGCTGCTCGGCCTATGACGTTGTCCACATCCTCGAAAAAGGCCGCGAGGCGGTCGAGGACTGTGTCGTCGAACTCGATGCCGAGCGAGCCGAGACCGAGCCAAGAGTATTCACCCGCATTCACATGCATTTCATCGTCAAGGGCCGTACGCTCTCGCACGACAAGGTGAAGCGGGCGATTGATCTGTCGATCGAAAAATACTGCTCGGCGACCGCGATGATGGCCAAGACGGCTGAAGTCACGCACGATTTCGAGGTGGTCGACACCTAGCGCTGGCGGTTTGCCACGTGAGGTGAAGCCGCGTCCTGGAACCCTTCGACTTCATGGGACATCCGGAATTGCCATACGGGTTAGTCGCAACGAGTGATGCCGCCAGGAACGGCGTGACTTCAGACGCTACGGGCTAATGCCCCAGGGGTTCCATCGTTGCTTCCTGCGCCGCGGGCTTCACCCGACTTGGCGTCTATTACTGCGTTTCAGAAGATGGGATGCTGGGTCGCTGACGCCGACTATGCACCATGGAGGCGCACAATGGAGCCCGACGAGAAGGCCAAAAACGACACCACGGTTGGTGACCACTCGGAAGAGAATGGGGCCGCCGAAGTCACCGCATCCGACGAAGAACGCGACATCTCCGAACCTAAGGCCGCGGATCCACGTGACGTCGATATCGGCGTGAACCAGGACTCGGAGGCTGGCGACGATGTCGATATGGCGGTGTCGATCATCGGTTCGAGCCCCGCAATCGTCGAACTCGATGCAGAGGTCGATCAGAAGGGCGAAATGGACCAGGACGCGGAGATCGCGAGCGAGACGGGCGATCCCGACGGTCGGGAAATCGACGTCGCGGTCGAACAGAGGCCCGAGGTCGATCAGAGAATCGAAGTCGATGTCGAAGTCAGCGAAGATGACGGGATCATCATCGTCGAGATCGATGCGGACATGGAAGACGATGTCGAAATCGAGAGCGATCTGGATGTCGACGTGGACGATGATGATGAAGACAGCCTCGAAGCCGAGATCGACCAGGAAACCGAAACTGACGGAAACGTCGATGTCGATGTGGAAATCCGCGATGACCTCGACGCCGAGGTCGATGTAGACATCGCCGCCCTCATCAAGACCGCCTTGCTTGGCGCCGTCGATGTCGCGGAGAAGGATGGCGCGACCGACATCGATGTCGACTTGTATGAGAAGGCTGCCGCCGATGGAGATGTCGGGGTCATCGTCGACTTGAGCGACATCGACGCCTGAGGTTTCCATGGCTTGAGCAATTCCAGGAAAAGTGCGTAGCGGTTTTCCGTCCGGAATTGCGTAAAAACAAATACTTAAGAGCAGGTCAGCTTCATCAAAAGCTGAACCGCTCTATGGGGAAGAAAGCCGGGGTTCGCCCCGGCTTTCTTCGTGCTTTCGGCTCGCACGGCAGCAACGCTTCGACTTTGGGCTACCCGGAGCGGTCCACCTGTTTGGGTCATCCATCATCCATAAGGACGAGCCAACTTGCATTGGGAATTGCCGTTTGGGCCGAATGCTCATTGGTAACTATTTTCCGCAGCGCGAAACAGGGATGCTTGCTGATCGGCGGGGTTTCAGGATCCAAATGGATCGTCGCCGTCGGTCCGCTCCGCAAGCAAGCGCTCGCCAGGGCGGCTGTCCTCGAACAGGGAGGGTGAACCCTTGTCTAAGAAAGCTTACGGCAAATTTGATCCGACCCAATTCAACATCGACGTTGATGCCGACATCGATCAGAAGCTCGATCAGGACCAGGATCAGGACGTGGACGTCGATACCGACCAGGACTCCGACGTCGATATCGACAACGAAAATTATGCGGACATCGACAACAAGACCGACCAGGACGCAGACACCGACAACGACGCCAAGGCTGATGCCGATGCCGACGCCGACGACAAGAGCGATGCAGACGCCAAGGCCGACGCGGACGCCGAGGGCGACGCCGACAATGACAACGACACCGACATCAAGGTCGATCAAGACAACGACAACGACGTGGATGTCGACCAGAAACAGCACGTCGACGTCGATGTCGACCAGGATCAATACGCTGAACAGGACGCCGACATAGACGTACACTTCGACTTCGACTTCGCCTGATAAGTCTTGCTCGCAAGGGGCGCCCGGATCTCATCCGGGCGCTTCCCGAGGCTGCCTGCAGCGAGCGCTGGCCGGGGAGCGCGGCCTCGGGCTGGTCCCGTCTGCCGGCGCTAGGCCGCCACTTTGACGCCCTCGCGGAGACATGTCAGCCATGAGTTTCTCCAAGGCCTTTGCAACGACCGACGTCGAGCGCGCATTCCATCATTGCAAGGTCTCGCTGCTCCTGGTTTTCGTGCTCAGCTTCTTCGTGAACCTGCTCGCTCTGACGGTCCCTCTCTATCTCCTGCATGTCTATGATCATGTCCTGTCGAGCCACAGTCTCGACACGCTGGTCATGCTGACCGGGATCGTGATCGTGGCGCTGGCGGTGCACGCAACGCTCGAAGCCCTGCGCCGCGCGATCCTCGCCCGGATCGGCGTCTGGCTCGACGACCGGCTTCAGACCTCCGTTCTTGTCGCGGCTGTCCAGTCGGCCTTGCGTAGCGATCCGGCCGCGGCGGCGCAGGCCTGGCGTGATATCGGTGGCCTGCGCTCCTTCTTCGGCGGCAGCGCCTGCACCTCTCTGTTCGATCTGCCCTGGACGCCGATCTTCATTCTGGCAATGATCATAGTGCATCCACTTCTCGGCCTGATCGGCCTTGTCGCGTCGGTTGTCCTGTTCGGGCTAGCGCTACTCAACGAGATAGCGACTCGCAAGCCGTTCGCCCGCTCCAGTGCCGCCTGGGCGGAGAGCCAGCACCGGTTCGAGGCGCTCCTGCGCAATGTCGAGGTCATCAGCGCCATGGGCATGCTACCGGGGGTGGCCCGCCTGCTGAATGACGATCAGTCACAGGCGAAAGAGGCCCAGCTCTCCGCCGCCGCACGCGCCAACGTCATCCAGTCCCTCGCTCGCTTCGTGCGGCTACTCGCCCAGGTCATCGTCATGGCCTGTGCAGCCTGGCTCGTGATCCTGCAGGATGTCAGCCCGGCGGCGATCTTTGCGACGTCGATCCTGCTCGGGCGGTCCCTGGCACCAGTTGAGGCCGCCATCGGCACCTGGAAGGCGGTTTCGAGCGTGCGCCTGGGCTACGGCCGTCTCAGGAAGATCATGGCGGCTGCGCCACAGCCGCGAAAAGCCATGGAACTGCCACGCCCCAATGGGCAGTTGTCCGTTGAACAGGTGACCTTCCTGCCGCCAGGCGCGAACACGGCGGCGTTGCGCCGGCTGAGCTTTGTGGTCAACCCGGGGGAGATCCTGGGAGTGATCGGTCCGTCCGGAGCCGGAAAATCGACCCTTGGACGTCTTATCTCCGGTACGATCGCTCCGACTGCCGGGCATGTGCGCCTTGACAGCGCGGACATGGGAATCTGGCTGGCCGCCGGCGGTCACCGGCACTTCGGATACCTTCCGCAAGACATCGAAATCTTCGGCGGCACTGTTCGGGAGAACATAGCCCGCCTGCAGGATGCGGCGGCCGATGAGGTGATCGCAGCCGCTGCCATGGTGGGATTTCACGACACGATCATGCGGCTTCCGCTGGGCTATGAGACCGACATCGGCGAGGGCGGCATGAGGCTGTCCGGCGGGCAGCGGCAGAGGCTTGGCCTTGCGAGGGCATTCTTCGGACATCCCCGCGTCATCGTGCTGGACGAACCGAACGCCAGCCTCGATTTCGAAGGCGAGGAGGCCTTGCGGCAGGCGATCCAGGAGATGCGTCGGCGGGGATCGACGATCATCATCATTGCCCAACGTCTTCGCGTGCTGAACATGTCCGACAAGGTTCTGGTGCTCGACAATGGCATGATGAACGCCTTCGGGAACCGCCGGGACGTCGCCGGCAAGATCAAGAACGTGCGCGCCGCCGTTCCGACCGGGCAACAACAGATCATCACGACCCGCAGCAGCGTCAGGCACATGGGCCGTGAGGGCGTCCCGGAGCCTGCACGGCACAAGGCAGCGAAGAGGTCCGTTCCAGGGGAGCAATCCGGCGTGTCGTGAAACACTCAAAGCACATAGTCGAGCTCTACCTTGCGTCCCTCCTCTCGCAGTGGTCGGGGACGATGCGCCGTGCGCGCCTGATCGGCGCGACGGTCCTGGCGGACGTCGGCATTTTCATGGTCGACTTCGGCGCCGCCTTCTTTCGATGGCTGGAATCGACGCAGGAGTCCATCAAACCAAGGGTGTCATCAGCAAGAACCGCTTTGGCCGGGATCATCCCGAATTTTCCTTCGATCGTGCCGGTTGGTGACCGGTTACGCGCAGGCTGGACGGCATTCGGCGCGGCGATGACCAGGCTCCGAGCAGTCCTGCGAGCAGCCAGCGCCCGGAACGGAGAAAGGAGGCGCTTCAGCAAAGCGCTTCGGGAGGAGCGCGCCGCGATCGGTTGGAACCGCCCCGTCACGAATGCGCTTGCTTCTATCCCGACGCCGCCGGCGACACCGTTCCATCGCCTGCGTCTGCTTTTCGCCAGCACCTTTGCGGTCGTCGGCGTGTTCATAATCGGCTTCAGCGTCTGGGCGGCCTATGCCCCGCTGGAAAGTGCTGCAATCGCGGCGGGTGCCGTCGAAGCCGAGTCGAGCCGCAAGACCATCCAGCATCTGGAGGGCGGGATCGTCGGACGCATTCTGGTGAACGATGGCGATGAGGTGACCGCCGGCCAATCCCTCATCGGCCTTGACGACACGAAGGCCCGCGCCACCGTCCAGATGCTGCAGATGCAGCTCTGGGATGCGCAGGCCTTGGAGGCACGCCTGGTGGCGGAGCGCGACGACCGGGAGCGCATCCAGTTTCCGCAGGACATCGTGGCGGCGGCCCGGCAGTATCCTGCCGCGGCGGGAATAGTCGCTGGCCAGATCCGGATTTTCGACACCCGACGCAGGCTCAATTCATCGCGGATCGACATGATTCAGCGGCGCATAGCCCAGACCGAGCAGGAAATCGCCGGGCTGCGTTTTCAGGCCAATGCGGCCACGTCGCGTGCGGCGATCATCAAGGGAGAGATTGCCGACGTCGCCCCCCTGGTCGCCAAGCGGCTTCTGACGCGCTCGCGTTTGCGGCAGCTGGAACGCGAACAGGCGGAGATCGATGGACGAATCGGCGAGGCAACGTCCCAGATATCACGTGCGGAGCAGGCGGTCGGAGAATCGCAGGCGATGATCTTCAAACTCGAGAGCGACCATCAGAGCGAAGTCGCGCAGAGCCTGCGCGATACCCAGGCCCAGATCCTGCAGTTCGTTGAACGCATTCAGGCGGCAAGCGACGTGCTCGCCCGAACGATAGTTCGCGCGCCCGAGGCTGGCACCATCACCGATCTGCGCATCCATACGACCGGAGGGGTCATCGCCCCCGGCGAGCCGTTGGTAGACCTCGTTCCGAGTGATGACCGCCTTATCGTGCTGGTCCAGGTCAAACCGGAAGATATCGACCTGGTTCGTCCGGGTCTCCCAGCCCGCGTCCGGCTGCTGTCCTACAAGCATCGCCGCGTGCCGCCCGTGGAAGGCGTGCTCACCTATGTCTCCGCAGACCGTTTGGTCGATAGTCAAACGAGGCGGCCCTACTACACCGCCCGTGTCCGGATCACCGAGGCGTCCCTGCGCGCATTGCCGGAGGTCGATATCATGCCTGGAATGCCTGTCGAAGTGCTGATCAAGACCGGACAGTTCACGGTAGCCCACTACGCGCTGCGTCCGGTTCTCGACGCCTTCGATCGTGCCTTTCGGGAGGATTGACGATGCATCGCGTCGACCATGGCATTCGGCATCTCCCGCCCGCCATCGTATCCGATTCGGATGAAATCGTCGGACCGGAGATGGCGTTCGCCGGGAGCTTTGCCGACGCTCCCGCGTTGCCGCCCGCAGCCGCCGTACCGGCGACACAACCGGCAGTCGATTTGCCGCCTGTCGCGCAAGACGCCGATTGGGAACCCTCATCGATGCCGATAAAAGGGCCGGCGTCGTCCACCGTCTCCCATGGCGCGCAGGCAGTTGGCGGAGACGCCGAGTGGCCCCATTTCATGCCAATTATGGTGGCCGAGAGCTTCGCGCCGCCAAAACCCCCGGTGGTTGCCCATCGGGACGCGGCCAGCGAATCTGCCCACCCCGAGGAAGGGCAGGAAAGGCTGCCCGAGTTTGAAAGCGATGACGCTCGTCGGCCGCACGACGCCGATGGCGTGCTTTCCCTAGACGACGTCGACAGCATCGACGTCACGCAAGTCGCGCTGGCTGACCAAGACGCCAGCATCATCGTCAACGGCTATGCGGGTGACGTGGTGACGCGCCTGCTGATCGACCAAGACCTGATGATGGACCAGGACGCAGACATTAACGTCACCATCGACGGCGACGGACATTTCGTCGTTCTGCTCGATCAGGACATGAGCATAGACCAGGATGTCCAGATCGACGTCGACATTTTCGACGTCGACGGTGTGCTCTATGTGGATCTTTTCCTGCGTGACACGATCGAGATTGAACAAGACACGGCTGTCGACGCGCGCATCACCGACGGACCTCCTGGCGGCACGATCGAGGTGAACCAAAGCATCGAGATGGATCAAGATGTGGACATAGACATCGACATCGAGGACGAGCTGGAAGAGCGCTATGTCGTGGATGTGGATGTCCTGGTCAGGCAGACGATCGACGCCGATCAAGATGCCGTCGTGGACATCAAGGACCGGAATGGGGAGATCGACTTGGATCTGGACGCCATCCAAGCGGCGACCGTCGAGCAGCAAACCATCGTGCAGGCCGATCTTGTTCTGATCTAGCCCAATCGACATTCATCGAGCTGGCCGCAAACTGCTTGGGTCCGAGGCTCTGCCCGCAATTCAAACGCATTTGAATCAAATGCGCTCATTCTTAACCATATCGCGAACTATCGGTAGATTAGCGCCAGCTAACACGGTTAGATGCCTTGGGGCGGCAATGACGGGGAAGCAATTGACTCTCTCGTTTTCGGCCGAGCAGAACGGCTCAGCGCATGACCGCCTTTCCATTGTCGTTATCGACCACCATCCGCTATGGCGAAGTTGTCTGGCCCGGATTCTTCGCGCCGAGTTCCAGGAATTCGCCATCCTCGAGATCGAGACCGCGCACCATTGGGATTCCATCGTCGGCAAAGACATCAGCCTCGTGGCTCTCAACACAGGGAGCTCGATCGTTACGGACGAGCGGGTGCTGGAGAACCTCGCCTACCTTCGTCGATCGCTGCGCGAGGGATATCTCGTGCTCCTTACGGAGATCGACGAGTCGGCGATAACCGACGCGATGATCTTCGAACTCAGCAAATATGGCGTCAGAGGCTACATTGCGGCTTCCGCCTCCGTCGAGATCGCGCTCGCGGCATTTCGGCTTGTGATGGCAGGCGGGATCTATTTTCCACGATCGGTGAGCATGGACTGTTCCGATTGGACGCCGGTTTCACCGGAAAACATCGTCGCCCTGCAACCGGCGGCCACCATGATTGGAATGGCGCCCGAGACGCCTGCCATCGTCAACAAGGCCAGCGCTATATTCACGGAACGCGAGCGACAGGTCATGGCATCCTTGTTGCGCGGCCTGTCGAACAAGGTCATCGCCAGTGAGCTGAACCTGTCGCAGAATACGGTCAAGTCGCATATCTCGCACATCATGCGCAAACTGCATGCGACCAACCGGACCGAAGCGGTCGTTCTCTCCCAGCACGTCGGACCCCATACAAACGGAGGATTGCAGGGGAGCATCTCAGAGGCCTAGCCTCATCTGAACTGCCGAAAACAGCGGCTTTGCAATCGGTCGCCAAGCTTTAGGCGCGTCCTCGGCTTCGGCTATTGAACTGGATCGGACGGCGCCGGAGTTTGATTTTACCCCGCCATCAGCGCCTTGATGCCGTCCGCCACGAACTGCACCGCCAGCGCTGCCAGGATGACGCCGAGCAGCCGGGTCAGGATCGAGCGGCCAGTCTGGCCAAGGATGCGGTCGATGCGCTCGGCCAGCACGAACACCAGATAGGTGATGGCGAGACAGACGAAGATGATGCCGACCAGGGCCGCCTGTGCGCCAAAGCCCTGGAACGAGCCTGACAAAAGCACGGTCGCCGAGATCGCGCCGGGACCGGCGATCAGCGGGATCGCCAGCGGGAAGGCGGCGATGTTGTGGATCATGTCCTTGGTGATGGCGACGTCGCCGATCTTCTCCTTGCGGTCCTGCCGCCGCTCGAACACCATTTCGAAGGCGATGAAGAACAGCAGAAAACCGCCGGCGACGCGGAAAGCCGGCAGCGTGATGCCGAACACCGACAGGATCGAGGCGCCGGCAACGGCAAACAGCGCCATCACCAGGAAGCCGATGGTCGAGGCGCGCACGGAAACCTGCTGGCGCTCCTCGCGGTTCATGCCGCGTGTCACGGCGAGAAAGAGCGGCGCCAGCCCCGGCGGGTCGATGGTCACCAGGATGGTGACGAAGGCGTTGAACAGGCTGTCGAAGCTCGGCATCTTTCACCCCTCCCGCCGGGCAACGCCCGAACCCCTCAATTGGTAGAGCAAAGCAGGGGCGCTGGAAACAGCGCGGGAGGAGGATTTGAGCCGGCTAGCCGGCAACGCTGCAGTAGGCTTCGATGCGGTAGCCATCCGGGTCGATGACGAAGGCGGCATAGTAGTTCTCGCCATAGTCGGCGCGCAGGCCGGGTGCACCATTGTCGCGGCCGCCTTCGCTGAGCGCCGCCGCGTGAAACGCATCAACGCTGGCGCGCGTCGGCGCGCCGAAGCAGAAATGCAGGCCGGACTTCGCATCTGCCGTCACCGGCCGCGGCGCTTCGTTCACCCATAGCGCCACTGTTTCCCTGCCATAGCCAAGCGAGCCGGGTGACTGGCTGAGGCATGTGTAGCCGAGCGGTTTCAGCGCGGCGTCGTAAAAGTGTTTCGCGGCACCGGCGTCGCGGACGCCGATCGAGACATGGTCAAGCATAGTTTTCTCCATGTTTGCAAATGGTTGGTTGATCAGGCTGGAGTCACGCGGCGCGCCAGGAATTCGACCTCGAGGCGCCAGTCCTCGCTGCCGTCATGCGAACACTCGCCCAGCCAGCGGAACGAGTTTTCCGTGATCCGGAAAAAGCTCCAGCGCACGGAGGAACCGCGGGCGTCGACACCTTTCTGGACGATCGTGTCGCCTTCGGCACGGCCAAGCTGGCGACTGAAATACTGGTTGCGCGGGTCGCTCCAGAAAATGTGCCAGGCATCGACGCCAGGATCGTAGACGCGCAATGTGGTGCCGTAGAACGTCCATGTGCCGAGGGACGGTGAGGGACCGGCATCGCGCGCGGGCAGAATCCATACATCCTGGATTGCCTTGCCTTCCAGAACCCAGCCGAAATGCACCTCGCCACGCCCGGTAAGGACCGTGCCGTCTTCGAGGTGGCGTGTGGCATCGAAGGTCCAGGCGCCGACGAAGCGGCCGTAGAGCTTCAGCTTTTCAGCCAGGTCGGGGTTGGGTCCGTCGCTATGCAGGGCTTCGGTAAAGGGATCGATCATGGTTGCTGCCTCGTTTGTCAGGAGACCGCGACCAATAGAGGCATGGCTGGGTTCAGCGCTTGGGAAAAATTGCTATCTTTCAAGCCATGACGACGAGCGAGCAAAACCTTGCATCGGGACAGGGCTGGCACGTGTCCGACGTGGTGTGCACGGCCGGCGCCGGCGACAGCCCGTTCGAGGAAGAGCACCGGACCTTTTGCGTCGCCGCGGTGACTCAAGGCACCTTCCGCTACCGCACGCGGCAGGGCATGGCGATGCTGGCGCCAGGCGCCATCCTGCTCGGCAATCCTGGCGCCTGCTATGAATGCGGCCATGAGCACGGAGCCGGCGACCGCTGCCTCTCCTTCCATTTTGCTCCGGCCTATATGGAAGCCATCGTCGCCGAGGTGCCTGGCGCGAGGCGACTGGGCTTCGGTGCGCCGCGCCTGCCGCCCTTGCCGGCACTGGCGCCGCTGCTGGCGGAAGCAGAGGCCGCGCGCGAGACGGCCGACAGCGATGCATTCGAGGAACTTGGTCTGCGCATTGCCGCAGCGGCAGTAGCCGTTGCTACCGGTGCCGCGCATGTCGGCCGTGCACCGAGCCGCCGCGACCAGAAACGCGTCGCGGAAGCAGTGCGGCGGATCGAGATCGATGGCGACAAACCGCTGTCGCTCGCTGAACTCGCCGACGGCACGGCGACCAGTCCCTATCATTTCCTGCGCACCTTCCGGCACGTCGCCGGAATGACGCCTTACCAGTTCCTGCTGAAAACCCGGCTGCACCGAGCCGCGGTGCGGCTGCGCACGTCGGACGAGGCGATCTCTGCCATCGCCTTCGAGGCCGGCTTCAACGACCTGTCGACCTTCAACCGCCGCTTCCGGCGTGAAATGGGGCAGGCGCCTGGCGCCTATCGCGCCCGCCGGCGGATCGTCTAGCGTTCACCGCTTTGCCCCGGCGGCGGCGAAAAGCGCTTTGGCCATATCGTCGCAATCGACGGTATCCTTTTGAAATCGCCGCCGAAATTGTCTCTGGAAAAGCCGTCGCCGACATTGGAGTTTCGGCCGCGCTTCCTATATAAGCAGCCAGTGATTCCTGACTGGATTGTGACCTGATTTGACCGACCAGAAGACACCGCGCGGCGCCGATGGCGGCCCGACCGGCATCGAGCCGATATCCATCATCGAGGAGATGCAGCGCTCCTATCTCGATTACGCCATGAGCGTGATCGTCAGCCGTGCGCTGCCGGACGTGCGTGACGGCCTGAAGCCGGTGCATCGCCGCATTCTCTATGCCTCGCATGAGAGCAGCTACCACTGGAACCGCAAATATGTGAAGTCGGCCCGCCCGGTCGCCGACGTGATGGGTAAATACCATCCGCATGGCGACGCCTCGATCTATGACGCCTTGGTGCGCATGGCGCAGGACTGGTCGCTGCGCGTGCCGCTGATCGACGGACAGGGCAATTTCGGCTCGATCGACGGCGATCCTCCGGCGGCGATGCGCTACACCGAGTCGCGCCTGACCAAGCTCGCGCACGAATTGCTCGAGGATATCGACAAGGAAACCGTCGATTTCCAGGACACTTACGATGCGTCGGGCAGCGAGCCGAAGGTGCTGCCGGCGCGCTTTCCGAACCTTCTGGTCAACGGCTCCGGCGGCATCGCCGTCGGCATGGCCACCAACATCCCGCCGCACAATCTCGGCGAAGTCTGCAACGGCGCCATCGCCATCATCGACAACCCGGCGATCGACCTGCCGGCGCTGATGGAAATCATCCCCGGGCCGGATTTCCCGACCGGCGGCATCGTGCTCGGCCGGTCCGGCATCTACAGCGCCTATTCGACCGGCCGCGGCTCCATCGTCATGCGCGGCAAGGTCAACATCGAACAGCGCGGCAACGACCGCGAGTCGATCATCATCACCGAGGTTCCCTATCAGGTGAACAAATCGTCGATGATCGAGAAGATGGCCGAACTGGTGCGCGACAAGCGCATCGAGGGCATTTCCGACATCCGCGACGAGAGCGACCGGCAGGGTTACCGCGTCGTCATCGAACTGAAGCGCGACGCCGTCGCCGACGTCATCCTCAACCAGCTTTACCGCTTCACGCCGCTGCAGACCTCGTTCGGCGCCAACATGGTGGCGCTGAATGGCGGCAAGCCGGAACTTCTGACGCTGACCGATATGCTGAAGGCCTTTGTGGCCTTCCGCGAGGAGGTGATCACCCGGCGCACCAAATTCCTGCTGCGCAAGGCGCGCGATCGCGCCCATGTGCTGGTCGGTCTCGCCATCGCCGTCGCCAATATCGACGAGGTGATCAAGCTGATCCGCAGCGCGCCGGACCCGCAGACCGCGCGCGAGCAGTTGATGGAGCGGCGCTGGCCGTCCGGCGACGTCGAATCGCTGATCCTGCTGATCGACGATCCGCGCCACCGCATCAACGAGGACGGCACCTACAATCTGTCCGAGGAGCAGGCGCGCGCCATCCTCGAGCTGCGTCTGCAGCGCCTGACCGCGCTCGGCCGCGACGAGATCGCCGACGAATTGAACACGATCGGCGCCGAAATCATCGACTATCTCGACATCCTGTCGTCCCGCGCTCGCGTCCAGCAGATCGTCAAGGACGAGCTTGCCGCCGTGCGCGACGAGTTCGGCACGCCGCGCCGCACCGAGCTCTCCGAGGGCGGGGCGGACATGGAAGACGAGGATCTGATCCAGCGCGAGGACATGGTCGTCACGGTCAGCCATTCCGGCTACATCAAGCGCGTGCCGCTGTCGCTCTACCGGGCGCAACGCCGTGGCGGCAAGGGTCGCTCCGGCATGTCGACCAAGGAAGAGGATTTCGTCACCCGGCTGTTCGTTGCCAACACGCACACGCCGGTGCTGTTCTTCTCCTCGCGCGGCATCGTCTACAAGGAAAAGGTGTGGCGCCTGCCGATCGGCAACCCGCAGTCGCGCGGCAAGGCGCTGATCAACATGCTGCCGCTCGAGCAGGGCGAGCGCATCACCACCATCATGCCGCTGCCCGAGGACGAGACCAGCTGGGGCGAACTCGACGTGATGTTCGCCACCACGCGCGGCACCGTGCGCCGTAATAAGCTGTCCGACTTCGTCCAGGTCAACCGCAACGGCAAGATCGCCATGAAGCTGGAGGAGGAAGGCGACGAGATCCTCGGCGTCGAGACCTGCACCGACAATGACGACGTGCTTTTGACCGCAAGCTCCGGCCAGTGCATCCGCTTTTCGGTCGGCGACGTGCGTGTCTTCCAGAGCCGAAACTCGGTCGGCGTGCGGGGCATTGCCATGGCCGAGACCGACAGGGTGATTTCCATGGCGGTGATCGAGAATGTCGATGCTCCGCCGGCTGAACGCGCTGCCTATCTCAAGCGAGCGGCGGCCGAACGGCGGCTCGCCGCCGGCATTGCCGCCGGTGAAGAGGAAGAGATCGCGCTGACCAATGAGGAGATCGGCGAGGAGACGGAACTTTCCGACGAGCGCTACGAATTCCTCAAGGCGCATGAGCAGTACGTGCTGACGGTGACCGAATATGGCTACGGCAAGCGCTCGTCGTCCTATGATTTCCGCCTGACCGGGCGCGGCGGCAAGGGCATCCGGGCCACAGACGTTTCGAAAGTGGCCGAGATCGGCCGGCTGGTTGCGACCTTCCCGGTCGGTAATGACGATCAGATCATGCTGGTCTCGGATGGTGGCACGGTCATCCGCGTGCCGGTCGGGGGCATCCGTTTCGCCAGCCGCGCAACCAAGGGCGTGACCATCTTCAACACCGCCGAAGGCGAGAAGGTGGTCTCGGTCGAGCGGATTTCGGAGCCGCAATCGGACGAGGAAGAGAGCGTCGAGGGTGAGGCGGAGAGCGCAGGCGGCGACGCCGGTCCGGACAACGCCGAATAGGCCTTGGAAACAGCGACGCCGGCCCGATGGGCCGGCGCGGTCGAAAACTCTTCGGCGAAATTCAGAAGTTGCGGTGCGGCTTGCGGGGGCCAAAACCTTCGAAGCGCTTTGTGGTGACCTTGGCGCGAACGCGCTCAGCTTCCTGATGCAGCCCGAATACAGTGGCGATCAGCATGGCGACGGTCATTGCGGTGGCTAGCATGTAGATCAGCATGTGCGTGTTCTCCTGCGCCTATTAACGGTTAGATGGGGATTTGGTTTCATCATCTGAAGTGGCTACCTAGTGAACGCTGCGTGAAGCCTTCGTGATCAACGCATTCATCTGTCGTTCATGTCTGCGAAAAGGTTCAGGGACATGATCTCGATCGGATTTGCCTTCCGCCCGCGCGCCCGCTAGAAGCACCAGCCATGACCGAACGCATCGCCCTCTATGCCGGCTCCTTCGACCCGCTGACCAACGGCCATCTCGACGTGCTGAAGGCCTCGCTGGCCGTCGCCGACATCGTCTATGCGGCGATCGGCATCCATCCCGGCAAGAAGCCGCTGTTTTCCTTCGAGGAACGGGTCAAGCTGATCGAGACCGCAACCAAAGCCGAATTCGGCAGTGGCGGCGCCCGCATCAGGGTCGTCGCCTTCGACGGGCTGGTCATCGACGCCGCCAGGAAAGAGGGTGCCTCGATCATGATCCGCGGCCTGCGCGACGGCACCGACCTCGACTACGAGATGCAGATGGCCGGCATGAACGAGACCATGGCGCCGGAACTGCAGACGGTTTTTCTGCCCGCCAGCCCTTCGGTCAGAACCATTACCGCCACACTTGTCCGCCAGATAGCTTCGATGGGAGGCGACATCCGCCCCTTCGTGCCGGCGGCGGTTGCCAGTGCGCTCACCGCCAAATTCGCAAAATAGGTTACTCGGAGAAGACCATGCAGCTGAAAAAGCTCGCCTCGTTCCTCGTCGTGCTTGCCGGTCTCGTGACCGCATCCGTTTCGGCCTTCGCCGCCGATGCGGAAAATACGATGATCATCACACTGAAGGACGGTGACGTCACCATCGCGCTGCGTCCCGACCTCGCGCCCAAGCATGTCGCGCAGATCAAGAAGCTGGTGCGCGAAGGCGCCTACGACAATGTCGCCTTCCATCGTGTCATCGACGGCTTCATGGCGCAGACCGGCGACGTCAAGTTCGGCAACATTAAGAAGGGCTTCAACTCCCAGGCTGTCGGCACCGGCGGTTCCGATCTTCCTGACTTGCCGGCCGAGTTCTCGCAGAGCGAACACTACAAGCGCGGCGTGGTCGGCATGGCCCGCTCGCAGGATCCGAACTCGGCCAACTCGCAGTTCTTCATCATGTTCGCGCCGGCGCCGCCGCTCGATGGCCAGTACACCATCGTCGGCAATGTCGTCAGCGGCATGGAACTGGTCGACAACATCAAGAAGGGCGACGAGGCCGACAACGGTACGGTCACCGACCCCGACCGGATGATCAAAGTGCGCATTGCCGCCGACAAATAAATATGCTTTTTCAAAAGGATATCTGACATGGCTGAGATCAAGGACCGCGAGAACGCGCTCATCATGGAAACGACCAAGGGCCAGGTCGTCATCGAACTTTTGCCCGATCTGGCGCCCGGACACGTCGCCCGCATCAAGGAACTGACACGCGAAGGCGCCTATGACGGCGTGGTCTTCCATCGCGTCATCGACGGCTTCATGGCGCAGACCGGCGACGTCAAGTTCGGCAATTCCTCGAAGCCGACTTTTGCGCCGTCCCGCGCCGGCATGGGCGGCTCCGACAAGCCGGACCTGAAGGCCGAGTTCTCCAACGCCAACCATGCCCGCGGCACCTGCTCGATGGCCCGGGCCCAGAACCCGAATTCGGCCAACTCGCAGTTCTTCATCTGCTTCGACGACGCCGCCTTCCTCAATCGTCAGTACACGGTCTGGGGCCAGGTCATCGAAGGCATGGACAATGTCGACAAGATCAAGCGCGGCGAGCCGGTGCAGGATCCCGACAAGATCGTGTCGCTGAAGGTCGCGGCCGACATCAAGTAAGGCAAAACGACGATGATGGGCGCTGTCTGGTCCCTGCTTGGCATACTGTCCGGCGCCTTCATCGCCGTACAGGCGCCCATCAATTCGCAGCTGGCGCGCGGCCTGGGTCTCCCAGTTGCCGCGGCCGCATTCTCCTTCCTGTCCGGCGCCATCGTGCTCGGCATTATCGCCGTCGCGGTGGTGAAGCTGCAGGGCATCTCGCTCGACTGGAAGGCGCCGGCGCCCTGGTTGTTCGTTGCCGGCGGCATGCTTGGCGGCTTCTACGTCACGCTTTCGACCATCCTGACGCCGCGCATCGGCGCCGCCGCCCTGATGGCGTTCCTGGTCGCCGGGCAGTTGCTGGCCGGCATGCTCATCGACCGCGCCGGCTTCCTTGGCGTCGCAGTGCGCGAGATTTCGCTCGGCCGTGTCGCCGGTGCGGTTCTGCTGCTGGCCGGAGCGCTGCTTATCCGGCTTTACTGATGCGCGTCGATCTCTTCGATTTTGAATTACCGGAGGAGCGTATCGCGCTGCGACCAGCCGAGCCGCGCCACAGCGCGCGCATGCTGGTGGTCAGGCCCGTCGAGGGGCTCGATGACCGGACGGTGCGTGACCTGCCATCGTTTGTCGAAGCCGGCGATGTGCTGGTCTTCAACGACACCAAGGTCATTCCGGCGCAGCTGAAAGGCATCCGGCGGCGCGGCGAAGCTCAGGCGCAGGTCGAGGCCACGCTGCACATGCGCGTGGCACCGGACCGCTGGCAGGCCTTCATGCGGCCGGGCAAGCGCATCGCCGCCGGCGACCGCATCCATTTCGGCCATGACGGCAACTCCTGCTTCCTCGGCCAGCTCGACGCCACGGTGATCGAGAAGGGCGAGGCCGGCGAAGTGCTGCTCGGCTTCGATTTGTCCGGGGCCTTCCTAGACGAGGCGCTGCACGCCGTCGGCCATATCCCGCTGCCGCCTTACATCGCCTCCAAGCGCGACGACGACGAGCGCGACCGCAGCGACTACCAGACCATCTATGCCAGGGAGGAGGGTGCGGTCGCAGCACCCACCGCCGGCCTGCATTTTACGCCGGAGCTGTTCGCCGCACTCGACGCGAAGGGCATCGAGCGCCGCTTCGTCACCTTGCATGTCGGCGCCGGCACGTTCCTGCCGGTCAAGGCCGACGACACCGCCGACCATAAGATGCATGCCGAAACCGGCTCGGTCGGCCACGAGACCGCCGAAGCTCTGAACGCCGCAAAGGCGCGGGGCAGGCGCATCATCGCCGTCGGCACGACCTCGCTGCGCCTGCTGGAGAGTGCTGCGCGTGCGGACGGCACGCTGGCCGCATGGTCAGGACCGACCGACATCTTCATCACGCCTGGCTACCGCTTCAGGACGGCCGATCTGCTGATGACGAATTTCCATCTGCCGCGCTCGACGCTGTTCATGCTGGTTTCGGCCTTTTCCGGCCTCGAAACGATGCGCGCGGCCTATGCGCATGCCATCGAGAGCCGTTACAGATTCTACTCCTACGGAGATGCAAGCCTGCTTTACCGAGCGGAGACGAGCGATGGACGATGACCTCGACGTTTTGGATCGCGACGCCCTGATCGCGGAAGTGAAGAGATTGCGCGCCGGCATTCGTGCGCACCGCGACGCCACGGGACATGATCTGTGCTGGCATCATCCGGATCTCTGGGATCTTTTGCCGGAAAAGACCGAACCGGCGATCGCGGTGCCGCCCTGGCCGAAATTCATGCGCGGCTGCATCCGCTACCGGCAGTCGTTGGACGAACAGGCTCCGGGCGCACCGGTGCACGACAAGGAATTCAATGGCTGACGCATTCTCCTTCAAGGTGCTGGCGACAGACGGCAAGGCGCGGCGCGGCGTGATCGACATGCCGCGCGGCGAGATCCGCACGCCGGCCTTCATGCCGGTCGGCACCGGCGGCACCGTCAAGACCATGTATATGGACCAGGTGCGCGGCCTCGGCGCCGACATCATCCTCGGCAATACCTATCACCTTATGCTGCGGCCCGGCGCCGAGCGCGTGGCGCGGCTCGGCGGCCTGCACGAATTTGCCCGCTGGCCGCATCCGATCCTGACCGACAGTGGCGGTTTCCAGGTGATGTCGCTGTCGAAGCTGAGGAAGCTCACCGAAAAGGGCGTCACCTTCCGCTCGCATATCGACGGCGCCGCCTATGAGATGTCGCCAGAGCGCTCGATCGAGATCCAGGGGTTGCTCGATTCCGACATCCAGATGCAGCTCGACGAATGCACGGCGCTGCCGGCCAAGGTGAAAGAGATCGAGCGCGCCATGGAATTGTCGCTGCGCTGGGCCGAGCGCTGCAAGACGGCGTTCGGCGACCAGCCGGGCAAGGCGATGTTCGGCATCGTCCAGGGCGGTGACGTGCCATCTCTGCGCGTGCGCTCGGCGCAGGCGCTGAAGGCGATGGAGCTGAAGGGCTATGCCGTCGGCGGCCTGGCCGTCGGTGAGCCGCAAGCGGTGATGCTCGACATGCTCGACATCACCTGCGCTGAACTGCCTGAAGACAAGCCGCGCTATCTGATGGGCGTCGGCACGCCGGACGACATCATCAAGTCGGTTGCACGCGGCATCGACATGTTCGATTGCGTAATGCCGACCCGGGCCGGCCGCCACGGCCTCGCCTATACGCGCCGCGGCAAGGTCAATCTGCGCAATGCCCGCCATGCTGACGATCCGCGCCCGCTCGACGAGGAGAGCGACTGCCCGGCCGCGCGCGACTATTCACGCGCCTATTTGCACCATCTGGTGCGCTCGCAGGAGGCGCTCGGCGCTATGCTGCTGACCTGGAACAACCTTTCCTATTACCAGAAGCTGATGCAGGACATCCGCGCCGCGATTGGGGCCGGCGCCTTCGAGGCGCGGGCAGCTGAGATTTCAGAGGGCTGGGCGCGGGGCGATATTCCGGCGAACTGAGCAGGGCTCAGGTGCTGACTGAGGTCGACGCGCGCAGACTGCAGCCGGTGATCCGAAAACTGCCGTCGGGCTGCTGTTCCAGCGTGTAGACTGCCTCGTAGTCCTTGCCGTCCGGCCCGACGATCAGCACTTGCTGGACGATCGAGGTCGGACCCGTCTGCTGCACCTTGCCGAAGGAATAGTTCTGTGGCTGGCGCACCGGCGCGTAGCCATTGGTCACCATGTTCATGAACGTGTCGACGGTCGGGAATATCCGCTTCACATTCGGCGCAGCGTAGCTGTAGGCGGTGGCGCCGTCATTGGCGATGAAGGCTTTCAGCTGGCTGTCGATGACCGTTTGCGCAGCCTTGATCTCGGCATCGCCGGCAAATGCCGAAGACACTAGAAGGAACGGAACTACTGCGAATGCCAGTAAGGTGCGGCGCATGGCCTGCCTCCGGTGTCCCCAGGGAAATCGCTGTTCGAAGGCGACACTATACCATACGCATTGCAGCGCTCCGCGGTTTCAACAAGGGCGGAACAATCGCAACGATACGCCAGCGGCGGCAGCCTGAGCGCCCAAATGCTTGAAAGCCGGGCGGCAGTCTGCCACAAGGGCCGCTTATTCGCGCAGAGACTAAGCAGGACCGGGCAATGAAGGCGTTTTTCGTGCAGATAAAGTGCGACCTGGGCAAGGCCTATGAGGTTGCCAGCGCGCTCGCCGATGCCGAGATCGCCTCGGAAATCTACTCGACCGCCGGAAACTACGATCTGCTCGCCAAATTCTATGTCGAGGATGAAGAGGACATCGGCCACTTCGTCAACGAGAAGGTGCAGATTCTGCCTGGCATCAAGGACACCTTCACGGTCGTCACCTTCCGCGCTTTCTAGTCGCCACCAGGGGCTTGCCCGGGCTCAAGGCAGAGCCTGACCCGGTCCTGTCGGCGTTGCCTTAATCTTAGGCAGTTCTGACATACTGACCGCCGCTTTGCCCCAAATCACCGATTGCGCTTGATTTTCTCCGGCGACGCCAGTGAAATGGCGTCACAGGGGAGTATGCGATTGGCAGCGTTCGACGAAATGCTTCCGGAAGTTTCCGGATTGAGAAAACCGTATTCGGCTTACGACCGCTGGCTGAAGGAGCAGGATCCGGCCCGACTTACCGAGAAAATGCAGGATGCCGAGCGCGTCTTCCGCAAGACCGGCATCACCTTCGCCGTCTACGGCGAACAGGAAGCCTCCGAGCGGCTGATCCCCTTCGACATCGTTCCGCGCATCATATCAGGCAATGAATGGCGCCGGCTGACGCAAGGCATCGAGCAGCGCGTGCAGGCGCTCAACGCCTTCCTCGACGATATCTATCACCGCCAGGAAATCCTGCGCGCCGGCCGAGTGCCCCGGGAGTTGGTCGCCAAGAACGAGGCCTTCCTGCCGGAGATGATCGGGGTCAGGCCGCCGGCCGGCGTCTACACTCACATTATCGGCGTCGACATCGTCCGCATCTCGGAGAACGAATTCTACGTGCTGGAGGACAATGCCCGCACGCCCTCCGGCGTCTCCTACATGCTGGAAAACCGCGAGACGATGATGCAGCTCTTCCCCGAGCTGTTCCAGCAGATCAAGGTGCGGCCAGTGGAAAACTATCCGCAGCTGCTGCGCCAGTCTCTGGCGGCGGTGCGACCGCAGAGCACCAAGGGCACGCCGACCATCGCGGTGCTGACGCCGGGCAGTTTCAATTCCGCCTATTTCGAACATGCCTTCCTGGCCGACCAGATGGGCGTGCAGCTTGTCGAAGGCCAGGATCTGCGCGTCGTCGACGGCCATGTCGCGATGCGCACCACCGAAGGCTACAAGCAGATCGACGTGCTCTACCGCAGGGTGGACGATTCTTTCCTCGACCCGCTGACTTTCCGTCCCGACTCGGCCCTTGGCGTGCCCGGCATCATGGACGTCTACCGGGCCGGCAACATCACCATCGCCAATGCGCCGGGGACCGGCATCGCTGACGACAAGGCGATCTATTCCTACATGCCCGAGATCGTCGAATTCTATACCGGCCGCAAGGCGATCCTCGGAAACATCCCGACCTGGCGCTGCTCCGAGCCGGACAGCCTGAAATATGTGCTCGAGCACATCGATGAGCTGGTGATCAAGGAAGTGCACGGCTCCGGCGGCTACGGCATGCTGGTCGGACCGGCGGCGACCAAGAAGGAATGCCAGGATTTCGCCAAGAAACTCCAGGCCAAGCCGTCCAACTACATCGCCCAGCCGACGCTGGCGTTGTCGACCTGCCCGATCCTGACCGAAAAGGGCCTGTCGCCGCGCCATGTCGACCTCAGGCCCTATGTGCTGGTCTCCGACCGCATCCAGATCGTGCCCGGCGGATTGACCCGTGTGGCGCTGAAGGAAGGTTCGCTGGTCGTGAATTCCTCGCAAGGCGGTGGGACGAAGGATACGTGGGTGCTGGATGATTGAGATGAGTGAGCAGGGAATAGTGAGTAGTCAGTAGGCAGTAGTCAGTAGGCAGTAGTAGAGGGACAGCGCAATGCCATATTCCATCGATATTCAAGCACTTACTATTTACTATTCACTATTCACTACTCACTAGCCCGAAGGGCCTCTCCCCATGCTTCTAGGCCGCACCGCCAACGGGCTCTACTGGATGAACCGCTACATCGAGCGGGCGGAAAACATGGCGCGCCTAGTCGATGCCGGCCTGCGCATGGCGCTGACGCGCACACAGAATGCCTCGGAAGAGTGGAATTCGGTGCTGCTCAGTGCCGGCGCGGACGTTGCCTTCACCCAAAAATACCAGGACTACACGGCAGCCAATGTCTCCGATTTCCTTTTGCGCGACACGTCGAACCCGTCGAGCGCGATGTCGGCGATCGAGACGGCGCGCAACAATGCCCGCATGGTGCGCACGGCGCTGACCCGCGAAACCTGGGAAAGCATCAACGAAGCCTGGATGTCGCTAAAGCGCATGCTGGCCAAGCCGATCGACGAGCGCGACCTGCCGAGCGTGCTCGATGCCATCAAGCGCGAGACGGCGCTGATCCGCGGCTCGTTCTACGGCACCATGCTGCGCAACGAGATCTTTGATTTCTCGCAGCTCGGCACCTATGTCGAACGCGCCGACAACACGGCGCGCATCCTCGACGTGAAATACTACGTGCTGTTGCCCTCGATCTCGTGGGTCGGTTCGACGCTCGACAATTACCAATGGGAATCGATCCTGCGCTCGGTGTCGGCGCACCGCTCCTATCGCTGGGTCTACGAAGCCGACTACAAGCCGACCAACATCGCCGACTATCTGATCCTCAATGTCCGCATGCCGCGCTCGCTGACCTTCTGCTACCGCTTCCTCGCGGAGCATCTGAAGTTCCTCGGCGACGACTATGGCGAACGCCATGCCTGCCATGCGACGGCCGACAAGACCCAGGCAATGCTGAGGGCGGGCTCGATCAAGGACATATTCGACGCCGGCCTGCATGAATTCCTGGCCGATTTCATTCGCGACAACACCAGGCTCGGCGACGAGATCGCGCAGGATTACAAATTCTACTGAGCACGAACCCGCAAGATCATGCTCGCAAATGGAAAATGACGCCCATGCGGCTCAAGATCACCCACCGAACCGAATACCGTTACGATGCGCCGGTTCAGTATCTGCTGCAGCGCCTGCGCTTGCTTCCGCTCAGCGGGCACACGCAAACTGTGCTGTCGTGGGAACTGAGGATCGACGGCGCGCGCGAGGAAGTGCGCTTCACCGACCATTTCGGCAATGACACGCGGCTGCTGAGCGTCGAGGGCGAGCAGCATGCCATCACCATCGAAGCGTCGGGCGAAGTGGTGACGCGCGACACCACGGGTGTTTCGGGGCCGCATCAGGGTTTTGCGCCGCTCTGGCTGTTCGGTCAGGAAACGCCGCTCACTGCCGCCGGCGAGGGCATTCGCGAACTTGCCGCTTCAGTGGGCAAGGGCACCGACATCGAGCGATTGCACAGGCTGATGGCCATCATCGGCGAGCGCGTTGCTTATACGCCGGGCTCCACCAATGCGACGACGTCGGCCGAGGAGGCACTGGCGCTCAAGACCGGTGTCTGCCAGGACCACAGCCATATCTTCGCAGCGGCCGCGCGCGCCATGGGCTTTCCGGCCCGCTATATCAGCGGATATCTGATGATGGACGCGATGGTCCAACAGGCGGCCAGCCATGCCTGGGCCGAAGCGCATGTTTCGGGCCTGGGTTGGGTCGCCTTCGATGCCGCCAACGGTATTTCTCCCGACGAGCGCTATGTGAGAGTGGCAACAGGCCGGGATTATCGCGATGCCTCGCCGGTTTCGGGGATCAGGCTGGGACAAGCGCAAGAACAGCTTGCCGTCACCGTCACGGTAGAGCAGTAATTCCAGCGGAATCGCTGCTAAAAGAGAATCGATGACCTATTGCGTCGGCCTGAAGATTGATCGCGGACTCGTGTTCATGTCGGACACCCGCACCAATGCCGGCATGGATTCGATCTCGACCTTCAAGAAAATGCATGTCTGGGAGGAGCCGGGCGAGCGCGTCATCGTGCTGATGTCGGCCGGCAACCTGGCGACGACGCAGGCCGTCGTCAGCCTGCTCGACGAGCGCACCAAGGCGGTGGCGGATCGCCATGCGACGCTCTTGGAAACGCCGTCCATGTACCAGACGGTGCGGCTGGTTGGCGACACGGTCAAGGAAGTCATCGCCCATTCCTCGCCGGCGGGCGAGAAGGCGGATTCCTATTTCAATGCCTCCTTCATCCTCGGCGGCCAGATCAAGGGCAGCGCGCCGCGCCTGTTCATGATCTATCCAGAAGGCAATTTCATCGAATCGACTGACGACACGCCGTTCTTCCAGATCGGCGAGACCAAATACGGCAAGCCGATCATCATCCGCGCCTATGAAAAGACAATGAGCCTGGCCGAGACCGTCAAGCTGCTTTTGGTCTCGTTCGATTCGACGCTGAAGTCGAACCTGTCGGTCGGTCTGCCGCTTGACCTGCTGTTCTACGAGAAGGACGCCTTCAAGATCAGCCTGAAGAAGCGGATTGGCCAGGACGATCAATATTACCGCACCATATCGGATGGGTGGTCGAGCGCGCTGAAAGCGGCCTTTGCCAGCCTGCCTGACTTTCCCGGGTAGGGCGCTTTCGGCTTTGCGGCTGGGGTTGCATTATACTTAACGTGTTAATTAATGCGGCAGAAGATGCTGGTTGGGAGCCGGCCACGATGCGTTTCGGGAGGATGCGATGAACAACGATGAGTTCCGTGCGTGGTCGAGGCGCGCCGCCGATTGGGGCGCCGACTATCGCGACACATTGCGCGAAAGGCCGGTTCGGCCGGAGCTTTCGCCAGGTGCAATTTTCCGCAGCATCGAAGCCTCGCCGCCGGAAACGGCGGAGCCGATGGACAGGATCTTTGCCGATTTCGAGCAGAAGATCGTACCCGGCATGACGCATTGGCAGCATCCGCGCTTCTTTGCCTATTTCCCGGCCAATGCGGCGCCTGTCTCGGTGGTGGCCGAATATCTGGTCTCGGCGATGGCCGCGCAATGCATGCTGTGGCAGACCTCGCCGGCAGCGACCGAACTCGAGACGCGCACCGTCGACTGGATGCGCCAGGCACTCGGCCTGCCCGACGGGTTCTCCGGTGTCATCCAGGACTCGGCCTCATCGGCAACGCTGGCGGCCGTGCTGACCATGCGCGAGCGCGCGCTCGACTGGCAGGGCAACAGAAGAGGCTTGGCCGGGCAGGCGAGGGTGCGCGTCTATTCCTCCGACCAGGTCCATACCTCGATCGACCGCGCGATCTGGGTCGCCGGTATTGGCGAGGAGAACCTCGTCCGCATTCCCGTTGCCGGCCGGTTTCGCGCCATGGATACGGCAGCACTTGAATCGGCCATCATCGCCGACCGCAAGGCCGGCATGCTGCCCGCCGGTATCATCGCCTGCGTCGGCGGCACCAGCACCGGCGGCACCGACGACATTGCCGCCGTCGCCGCGGTTGCCAAGCGGCACGGGCTTTATCTGCATGTCGACGCCGCCTGGGCCGGATCGGCGATGATCTGCCCGGAATACCGGCATTTCTGGAGCGGCGTCGAAGAGGCGGATTCCGTTGTCTTCAACCCGCACAAATGGCTGGGCGCGCAATTCGACTGCTCGATCCAGTTCATTCGTCAGCCCGAGGACCTGGTCCGCACGCTGGCGATCAAACCCGAGTTCCTGAAGACCCATGGCCATGACGGTATCATCAACTATTCCGAATGGACCGTACCGCTCGGCCGGCGCTTCCGGGCGCTGAAACTCTGGTTCCTGTTGCGCGCCCATGGCCTGGAAGGCCTGCGCACCATGATCCGCAACCATGTCACCTGGAGCGAGGGCCTCGCCGCGCGCCTGGCAAGGGAGGCGGATTTCGAGATCGTCACCGAACCGATGCTGTCGCTGTTTTCGTTCCGGCATCGGGCGGGCGCCGACCCCGACGAACACAACCTTCGCCTGGTCAACGCCATCAATGATGATGGTCGCATCTATCTCACTCAGACACGCGTGGATGGCCGCGTCGCGATCCGCTTCCAGGCCGGCCAGTTCGAGGCGACGGCGGCCGATGTCGATGCGGCATTCGACGTCGTGACGGAAATCGCACGCGGGCTTGCTTGAAGCGACGCCGGCAGCCGCGCGCGGGTTTGCCTTTGCAATCGGATCATTTTCATTAGCCGGCTTATGCCTTTTCATCGCTTTCGTTTTCAGGTATAGACAAGAAAAACGAAAACGGGAGGCTTTTGATGTATCTGTCGCCGCGCCACGCCGAAATCATCCAGATGGCCAAGGACCAGGGCCGCGTCCTGGTCGACGATCTGGCGACGCATTTCAACGTGACGCCACAGACCATCCGCAAGGACCTCAACGATCTCTGCGATCAGCGGCTGCTTTCGCGCATCCATGGCGGCGCGCTTTTCCCGTCCGGCATCGAGAACATGGAGTATGAGGCGCGGCGCAAGATCGCTGCCGACGAGAAGGAGGCGATCGGCCGTGCGGCGGCCAGGCTGATCCCCGACAATGCCTCGCTGTTCATCAACATCGGCACCACGACCGAGTCGGTCAGCAAGGCGCTTTTGGATCACAACGGCCTCATGGTCATCACCAATAACATAAATGTTGCCAATAGGATGCGCGTGTATCCTTCGATCGAGGTGGTGATTGCCGGCGGTGTCGTCCGCGGCTCCGACGGCGGCGTGGTCGGTGAGGCGGCGGTCGATTTCATCCGGCAGTTCAAGGTCGACTACGCGGTCATCGGCGCCTCGGCCATCGACCATGACGGCGCGTTGCTCGATTTCGATTTTCGCGAAGTGAAAGTAGCGCAAGCCATCATCGCCAATGCCAGGCACGTCATCCTGGTCTCCGACCAGACCAAGTTCGAACGCACCGCGCCCGTTCGCATCGGTCATCTGTCGCAGGTCAACACCTTCATCACCGACCGTTGCGACATCCCTTCGGTACGCAAAATCTGCCAGGAGGCGGAGGTTCAGTTGATCGAGACGGCGCTCGGCTAGGCGGCTTTTGGGGCCGCATCACAGGCCTCTCACATGTCTGTGATATTTCGTTTGACATTCGTTCCTATTTCGAAATAATCCCGCAACGGTTTCGCAAAAGACCAAAAATGCTGCAATGCGAAATCGCTGGAGGACTTCTTGGACGCATCTCCGATCCATGACATTTTCGTCATCGGCGGCGGCATCAACGGCTGCGGCATCGCCCGCGACGCTGCCGGGCGTGGCTTTTCGGTATATCTCGCCGAGATGAACGATCTGGCCAGCGGAACGTCGTCCGGCTCGACCAAGCTGATCCATGGCGGCCTGCGCTATCTCGAATTCTATGAATTCCGCCTGGTGCGCGAAGCGCTGATGGAGCGCGAGGTGCTCTGGAAGAACGCGCCGCACATTATCTGGCCGATGCGCTTCGTGCTGCCTTACGCCAAGGGGCTGCGCCCGGCCTGGCTGATCCGGCTCGGCCTGTTCCTCTACGACCATATTGGCGGTCGCAAATTGCTGCCGGCGACGAGGACGCTGGACATGGCGAAGGACCCGGCCGGCAAGCCGCTGAAGCCGCTGTTTCGCAAGGCTTTCGAATATTCCGACGGTTGGGTCAACGATGCCAGGCTGGTGGCGCTCAACGCACGCGACGCCGCCGACCGCGGTGCAACCATCCGAACTCGAACGAAGGTGGTCAGTGCACGCCGCGAGGGCGATCTCTGGGCGATAAGGCTGGAAGACGTCCACACCGGGCAGGCCGAAGAGGTCAAGGCGCGGCTTCTGGTCAATGCCGCCGGCCCTTGGGTCGATCAGGTGCTGTCGGCGACGGTCGGCCTGAACGACGTGCACAATGTCCGCCTAGTGCAGGGCAGTCATATCGTCATCAACAAGAAGTTCGACGATCCGCGCGCCTATTTCTTCCAGAACAAGGACGGGCGCATCATCTTCGCCATCCCTTATGAGGAAGAGTTCACGCTGATCGGCACCACCGACCGGGATTATCCGGGCGATCCGCACGAGGTGAAGATCAGCGACACCGAGATCGACTATCTGTGCGCGGCAGCGAGCGAATATTTCGCGCAAGGCGTCAAGCGTTCGGACATCGTCTGGACCTATTCCGCGGTGCGCCCGCTCTATGACGATGGCGCCTCGAAGGCACAGGAAGCGACCCGCGACTATGTGCTCAAGGCCGACGGCGGCGAGGGCGCGGCCCCGATCGTCAACGCCTTTGGCGGCAAGATCACCACCTATCGCCGACTGTCGGAATCGATGCTGGAAAAGATTGAGGCTTTCCTCGGCAAGCGCGGCAAGCCGTGGACCGCCAACGCTCCTTTGCCCGGCGGCGATTTCCCGGCCACCGGTTTCGACGTCGAAGTGGCGAAGCTGAAGACCGCCTATCCGTTTCTCGATGTGCGCCTGGCCCGCCGGCTGACCCGCCTCTACGGCACCCGCGCTCGCACGCTGCTCGGCCTCGCCAGGTCGAATGCCGATCTCGGCCGAAATTTCGGCGCCGACCTCTACGAGGCCGAGGTGCGCTATCTCGTTCAGAACGAGTGGGCGATAACGGCGGAAGATGTATTGTGGCGCCGGACCAAGCGCGGCCTGCAGTTGAGCCGCGAGCAGGCGGGTGCACTGGACGAATTCATGCGCGGAATAAGCCGGCGCCATGTCGCGGCGGCAGAATAAGGATGGCTGGCTGATGCAGAAAGCCTGGGAGGAGGCATCATGCTGGAACTGAGAAACGTCACCAAGATGGTCGGCGCCGCGGAGCATATAAGCGACGTGTCGCTGACGCTTCAGCACGGCTCGCTCAACGTGCTGCTTGGACCGACGCTGTCCGGCAAGACCAGCCTGATGCGGCTGATGGCGGGCCTCGACGTGCCGACCTCGGGCTCGGTCTGGTTCGACGGCAAGGACGTCACCGGAATGCCGGTGCAGAAGCGCAACGTCGCCATGGTCTACCAGCAGTTCATCAACTACCCGGCGATGACCGTCTACGAGAACATAGCCTCGCCGTTGCGCGTCGCCGGCACCGACCAGGCAAAGATCGACAAGGAAGTGCGCAACGCAGCAGCACTTCTGAAGCTGACGCCCTATCTCGACCGCACGCCGCTCAGCCTGTCCGGCGGCCAGCAGCAGCGCACGGCTCTTGCCCGCGCCATCGTCAAGAATGCCAGCCTGGTGCTGCTCGACGAGCCGCTCGCCAATCTCGACTACAAGCTGCGCGAGGAACTGCGCGCCGAACTGCCGAAGATCTTCGCCGCTGCCGGCACCATCTTCGTCTACGCCACGACGGAGCCGCATGAAGCGCTTCTGCTCGGCGGCAACACGGCGACGCTTTCGCAGGGCCGCATCACCCAGTTCGGACCGACCATCGATGTGTTCCGCAAGCCGGTCGACCTGGTGACGGCAAAGACCTTTGCCGACCCGCCGCTCAACACCATCGTGCTGGCTAAGAAGGGTCCGGATTTCCTGCTCGAGGGTGGCGTCAAATTGCCGGTGCCGGCCGATCTCGCCGGCATTGCCGATGCCAACTATACGATCGGCTTCCAGCCGCACCATCTGTCGCTCGAGCGGCCAAACGCCGCCGCCGTGCCGGTGCGGGCAAAGGTCACCATCACCGAGATCACCGGCTCGGAAAGCTTTATCCATCTCGACTTTGCCGACGCGCGCTGGGTCATGCTGACCCACGGCATCCGCGATTTCGAACCCGACGCAGAGGTCGAGGTGTTCATCGATCCGCGCCACATCATGGTCTTCGACGAGCACGGCCGCGCCGTAGCCGCGCCGAAGCTGGCGGCATAGGGAGGCAAGCGATGGCGCGCATCGACGTCAACCATATCAGGCACTCCTATCTGCCGAACCCGCAGAAGGACGCCGATTTCGCCCTGAAGGAAGTGCACCACACTTTCGAGGATGGCGGCGCCTATGCGCTGCTCGGCCCGTCGGGCTGCGGCAAGACCACGCTGCTCAACATCATCTCGGGATTGCTGCACCCCTCGCACGGCCAACTGCTGTTCAACGGCAAGGACGTGACCCGGCTGTCGACGCAGGAGCGCAACATCGCCCAGGTGTTCCAGTTCCCGGTCATCTACGACACCATGACCGTCTACGACAATCTGGCCTTTCCGCTGCGCAACCGCGGCGTGCCGGAGGCCGACGTCGACCGCAAGGTGCGCGAGACGCTCGACATGATCGACCTCGCGGAACTTGCGAAGAAGAAGGCGCGCGGGCTGACCGCCGACCAGAAGCAGAAGATCTCGCTCGGCCGCGGGCTGGTGCGCTCGGACGTCAACGCCATCCTGTTCGACGAACCGCTGACCGTCATCGACCCGCATATGAAGTGGGTGCTGCGCTCGCAGTTGAAGCAGCTCCACCGCCGCTTCGGCTACACCATGGTCTATGTCACCCACGACCAGACTGAGGCACTGACCTTCGCTGACCGGGTCGTCGTCATGTATGACGGCGAGATCGTCCAGATCGGCACGCCGGCCGAACTGTTCGAGCGGCCGCGCCATACCTTCGTCGGTTATTTTATCGGCTCGCCCGGCATGAACGTTATGCCGGTGGCCATCGACGGCAAGACCGCGACGATCGGCAGCCAGCGCATCGAACTGCCCGGCGTGCCCAAGGCGGGCGCAGGCGCCATCGAGCTCGGTATCCGCCCGGAATATGTCAGGCTCGGCCGCGACGGCATGGCCGTGAAGATCAGCAAGGTCGAGGACGTCGGTCGCCACAAGGTGGTCCGCGCCAATCTCGAAGGCCGCGAGATCGCCGCGGTCATCGGCGAGGACGAAGACGTTCCTGCCGATCCGAAAGTGCGGTTCGACCCGGTCGGCATCAACATCTATGCCGATTCCTGGCGTGTCGAGATGGGGGCATAGATGGAAAAGACCTGGAACAACAAGGCCTGGTTCATGGTGCTGCCGGTGCTTCTGCTGGTGGCGTTCTCGGCGGTGATCCCCCTGATGACGGTGGTCAACTATTCGGTACAGGACACGTTCGGAAACAACGTCTTCTTCTGGAATGGCTCGGACTGGTACACCGAAATCCTGGGGTCGGATCGTTTCTGGCTGTCGATGGTCCGCAACCTGATCTTCTCCGCATTCATCCTCGTCATCGAGATTCCGCTCGGCATCTTCATCGCTCTCAACATGCCCAAGAAAGGCTGGGGCGTGCCGGTCTGCCTGGTGCTGATGGCCCTGCCGCTGCTCATCCCGTGGAACGTCGTCGGCACGATTTGGCAGGTGTTCGGCCGCATCGATATCGGCCTGCTCGGCTACACGCTTTCCGCACTCGGCATCGACTACAACTATGTCAACGACCCGACCGACGCCTGGGTGACGGTCATCCTGATGGACGTATGGCACTGGACGAGCCTCGTCGTTCTGCTCTGCTACGCTAGCCTCGTCTCCATACCGGATGCCTACTACCAAGCCGCCAAGATCGATGGCGCGTCGCGCTGGGCGATCTTCCGCTACATCCAGCTGCCGAAGATGAACCGCGTGCTTCTGATTGCCGTGCTGCTGCGCTTCATGGACAGTTTCATGATCTACACCGAGCCCTTCGTCGTCACCGGCGGTGGTCCCGGCAATTCGACGACATTCATGTCGATTGACCTGGTCAAGATTGCCGTCGGCCAGTTCGACCTCGGGCCGGCAGCCGCTATGTCGATCATCTACTTCCTGATCGTCCTGCTGCTGTCATGGGTGTTCTACACCGTCATGACCACCGTCGATGCGGAGCGTTGAGATGAGCGGCGCCAACGAAAGAACGACGAGGCAGGACCGGGTGAGTGAGACGACGGTTTCGGACGGGCTCGCCAGTACCCTGTCGCAGGACCAGATTGCGCGGCTGATGCGCCGGCGCGGCGAAGAATCCCGGTTCTGGTGGCTGGTGCCGACGATCTACATCATCGTTTTGATGCTGCCGATCTACTGGCTGGTCAATATGAGCTTCAAGACCAATCAGGAGATCCTGGGCGCCTTTTCGCTGTGGCCGAAGAACCCGACCATCGCCAACTACATGGTGATCTTCACCGACCCGTCCTGGTACAAGGGCTACATCAATTCGATCATCTATGTCGTCATGAACATGGTGATCTCGGTTTCAGTGGCGCTGCCTGCGGCCTACGCCTTCTCGCGCTACCGGTTCCTCGGTGACAAGCACCTCTTCTTCTGGCTGCTGACCAACCGCATGGCGCCGCCGGCGGTGTTCGCGCTGCCGTTCTTCCAGCTCTATTCGGCCTTCGGCCTGATCGACACGCACATCGCGGTGGCGCTGGCGCACTGCCTGTTCAACGTGCCGCTGGCGGTCTGGATCCTCGAAGGCTTCATGTCCGGCGTTCCGAAGGAGATCGACGAGACGGCCTATATCGACGGCTATTCCTTCCCGCGCTTCTTCCTGAAGATATTCATGCCGCTTATCGCCAGCGGCATCGGCGTGGCCTGCTTCTTCTGCTTCATGTTCTCATGGGTCGAGCTGCTGATCGCGCGCACTTTGACCACGACCGCCGCCAAGCCGATCGCGGCGATCATGACGCGCACGGTCTCGGCCTCCGGTCTCGACTGGGGCGTGCTCGCCGCCGCCGGCGTGCTCACCATCCTTCCAGGCGCGCTCGTGATCTGGTTCGTCCGCAACTACATCGCCAAGGGCTTTGCCCTGGGGAGGGTTTGACCATGAATCTCACCTGGATGGCATGGACGCTGCCGACGGCGCTGTTTTTCATCACGATCCTGGTGCTGCTGTGCGGCATGGCGGTCTGGGAATACGCCTCGCCGGGCGGCAATCCGCGCGTAGGCATCCTGCGCTTCGAGACGACGCGCGGCGACCGCCTCTTTGTTTCGCTGCTCGGCAGCGCCTTTATCCATCTCTCTTGGCTGGGTCTTGTCGGACCCAACCTGTGGTGGGCTCTCGCTCTCTCCGTAGTCTACGCCGTCGGCGTGTTCCGCTACGTATAGAGGGGGAAACTGTTGGAGCGGCCGCGTGCCGACGGCCGCTCCAGATCGCACTTGAAACCTGAAACTGTGGAGGAAACTAATGCGAAGGCAATTTTTAACATCAACGACTGCGCTTGTCCTGCTCTGGGGAGCGGGCCAGGCGTTCGCCGGAATGGACGAAGCCAAGACCTTCCTCGATACTGAAATCAAGGACCTGTCGACGCTCGATCGCGGCGCCCAGGAAGCCGAGATGCAATGGTTCATCGATGCCGCGAAGCCTTTCGCCGGCATGGACATCAAGGTGGTCTCCGAGACCATCGATACGCATAGCTATGAGTCTAAGGTCTTGGCGCCCGCCTTCACCGCGATCACCGGCATCAAGATCACCCACGACCTGATCGGCGAAGGCGACGTCGTCGAAAAGCTGCAGACCCAGATGCAGTCGGGCGAAAACATCTACGACGCCTACGTCAACGACTCCGACCTGATCGGCACGCACTGGCGCTACCAGCAGGCGCGCAGCCTGACCAAGTGGATGGCGAATGAGGGCAAGGACGTCACCAACCCCAACCTCGACCTCGCCGACTTCATCGGCACCAAGTTCACGACCGCTCCGGACGGCGACCTCTACCAGCTGCCCGACCAGCAGTTCGCGAACCTCTACTGGTTCCGCTACGACTGGTTCAACGACGAAAAGAACAAGGCCGATTTCAAGGCCAAGTACGGCTACGACCTTGGCGTTCCCGTCAACTGGTCGGCCTATGAGGACATCGCCGAATTCTTCACCGGCCGCGAGATCGACGGCAAGAAAGTCTATGGCCACATGGACTACGGCAAGAAGGACCCGTCGCTCGGCTGGCGGTTCACCGACGCATGGCTGTCGATGGCCGGCAATGGCGACAAGGGCCTGCCAAACGGTCTTCCGGTCGACGAATGGGGCATCAAGGTCAACGAGAAGTCGCAGCCTGTCGGCTCGTGCGTCGCGCGCGGCGGCGACACCAACGGCCCGGCTTCCGTGTATTCGATCCAGAAGTACCTGGATTGGCTGAAGGCCTATGCGCCGCCGGAAGCCCAGGGCATGACGTTCGGCGAATCCGGCCCCGTCCCGTCGCAGGGCACGGTCGCGCAGCAGATGTTCACCTACACTGCCTTCACCGCCTCCTTCGTCAAGGACGGGCTGCCGGTCGTGAACGCGGACGGCACCCCGAAATGGCGCTTTGCTCCGTCGCCGCATGGCGTCTACTGGAAGGATGGCATGAAGCTTGGCTACCAGGACGTCGGTTCGTGGACCCTGCTGAAGTCCACGCCCGACGATCGCGCCAAGGCCGCCTGGCTCTATGCGCAGTTCGTCGTGTCGAAGACGGTCGACGTGAAGAAGAGCCATGTCGGCTTGACGCTCATCCGCGAGTCGACGATCCAGGACAAGAGCTTCACGGAACGCGCTCCAAAGCTCGGCGGCTTGATCGAGTTCTACCGCTCGCCGGCCCGCGTCCAGTGGTCGCCGACGGGTACAAACGTGCCGGATTATCCGAAGCTGGCACAGCTCTGGTGGCAGGCGATCGGCGATGCCTCGTCGGGTGCCAAGACCGCGCAGGAGGCGATGGACTCGCTTTGCGCCGAGCAGGAAAAGGTCATGGAACGCCTGGAAAAGGCAGGCATCCAGGGCGACATCGGTCCGAAGATGGCCGAAGAGCATGACCTGGCCTACTGGAACGCCGACGCGGTCAAGAACGGCCATCTCGCGCCTCAGCTCAAGATCGAGAACGAGAAGGAAAAGCCGGTCACCATCAACTACGACGAACTGGTGAAGAGCTGGCAGAAGTAAGACTGTCTGATGCGGGCGTCAGCGCCCGCGCAGGACTTGCGGGGGAGGCGGCTTTTGCCGTCTCCCCTGTTGCATGATTAGCGGAGGAGCGGAAATGAGCGGCTTTGTGCTGGCCATCGACCAGGGCACGACATCGAGCAGGGCGATCCTGTTCGACGACAAGATGAAGGTTGCAGGCACAGGCCAGCAGGAATTCACCCAGCATTATCCGGCCTCCGGCTGGGTCGAGCACGACCCGGAGGAGATCTGGTCCAGCGTCGTCGCCACCGTGAAGGCGGCGCTGAAGAATGCCGGCAGCGCAGCTTCGGATGTCGCCGCGATCGGCATCACCAACCAGCGCGAGACCGTCGTCATCTGGGACAGGACGACCGGCAAGCCGATCCACAACGCGATCGTCTGGCAGGACCGGCGCACCGCGCCGCTGTGCCAGAAATTGAAGAAGCAGGGGCTGGAAAAGACATTCACCAAAAAGACCGGCCTGCTGCTCGATCCCTATTTTTCCGGCACCAAGATCGCCTGGATGCTGGACAAGGTGAAGGGCGCCAGGAAACGCGCCGAGAAGGGCGAGCTGCTCGCCGGCACCATCGACAGTTTCCTGATCTGGCGGCTGACCGGTGGCAAGGTCCACGCCACCGACGCCACCAACGCCTCGCGCACGCTGGTCTACAACATCGAAAAGAATGTCTGGGACGACGAGCTGCTGTCCATCCTGCGCATTCCGGCCGCGATGCTCCCGGATATCAAGGATTGTGCCGATGACTATGGAGTCACGGAGAAAAACCTGTTTGGCGCCGAGATAAAAATTCTCGGCGTGGCCGGCGACCAGCATGCCGCGACCATTGGCCAGGCCTGTTTCGAGCCGGGCATGATGAAATCCACCTACGGCACCGGCTGCTTCGCGCTGCTCAACACCGGCGCCGACCTGGTGCGCTCGAAGAACCGGCTGTTGACGACCATCGCCTACCGCCTGAATGGCAAGACCACCTATGCGCTGGAAGGCTCGATCTTCATCGCCGGTGCCGCCGTGCAATGGCTGCGCGACGGCATCAAGGTGATCGGCAAGGCCGAACAGAGCGGCGCGCTGGCGGCAAGCGCCGATCCGACGCAGGATGTCTATCTGGTGCCGGCCTTCGTCGGCCTCGGCGCACCGCACTGGGACGCTGGAGCACGTGGCGCCATTTTCGGCCTGACCCGCAACTCCGGCCCGGCCGAATTCGCCCGCGCCGCGCTGGAATCCGTCGCCTACCAGACCCGCGACCTGCTCGACGCCATGCGCAAGGACTGGAAGGGCGCCTCGGCCAAGACGGTGCTCCGTGTCGACGGCGGCATGGTGGCGTCCGACTGGACCATGCAGCGGCTGGCCGACATCCTCGATGCGCCGGTCGACCGGCCGACCATCCTGGAGACGACGGCGCTCGGTGCTGCCTGGCTCGCCGGTTCGAGGGCGGGGGTGTGGCCAAAGGCCAAGGACTTCGCCAGGAGCTGGGCGCTTGAGCGGCGCTTCAAGCCGGATATGGAGGCCACTGTCCGCTCGGCCAAACTCGCCGGCTGGCGCAACGCGGTGCGCAGGACCTTGAGTACGCAGTAGTTCTGCCGGCAAAATGAAAGCCCGCACCGTCACCGGCACGGGCTTCCATCAGCCTCCCGTGTTCGATTCGCCGCTAGTAAGGCGAATAGCACTGCTGACGCGGGCCGTCATAAGGCTGGAAGGTGTTGTCCCAGGCGCGATAGCTTCTGTAGCGGTCGTAGCACCACTGCACATGCGCGTCGCCGCCGCGATAGACCCGGTTCTGGTTGTTGATGATGGCGCCGGTGATCAATGCGCCAGTCGCGAAAGCAGCAAGCGGGAACCAGAAGTCGCCGTGACGGCGATAGCCACGACGGTATTCCCGGTAGCCGCGATGACCGTTCCAATACATGCCGTCATTGCGGGAAAAGGTGCGGTTGCGGTTGAAGTTGCGGTGTCTCCGCCACTCCTGGTACTGCACGGTCTGGACGTCCGATGAGAGCCCTTGCCCCATCGGCACATAGCTCGGCTGCGCATTGACCGGCACGATCTCGGCCGCGACGAACGAAGCGGACAGGGTTGTCGCCAGCAGACCCGATATGATCCTGTTCATGGTCTTCTCCTTGAAAGAGGGCGGTTGACGTCCCTTGTGGCAAGGAAACGGGCAGGCCGGGCAATTGTTCCCGCCAGGATTGCAAGTGATTGTTTTCGCAGGCGTTGCTTGCCGAGGCACAGGCCGCGAAACCACCGCCTCAGGCCCTGCCGCTGCCCGCGGTCTGGTCGGCACCCAAAGCCCGGTGGCACCGCGCCGAGCCCCGGGAAAATCCGCCTTCCATGCCCCGCTTTTTCCGGTTGACCGGTCGCGGCACTCTCCCTATGTTCCGCGCAATTTCGAGGGCGGCCTTTTCGAGCCCGCGGGAGCGCGTAGCTCAGCCGGTAGAGCAACTGACTTTTAATCAGTAGGTCATGGGTTCGAATCCCATCGCGCTCACCATAAATTTCCAAGCAAAAACAAATGGATAAAGTTTCGCTTCCGAAACGACTTTCCTGCCGAAATCTGACAAGGCTAACGGACGGCTAACAAAAGGGGTGAGGGGCGCAGAAATGATCGATTGGGACGAAATTCGAAAGAATCGCCACGTAACAGAGCCCTCGCCGCCGACTTGGCCTATAGGAGTGAAAGCGATCAGCCTTAGCGGCGTCACCTTGCTCGGTGTCCACGAAAGCACCGGGGAACTCTATTGGGACGGGCAAGCTGTCGTAACCGAGAGGCGCCTCGCCAACTATGAGCGGCGTTTGGCATTAGCGGTTACAATCGCCACCGTCGTCATGGCGGTCATCGAGGTGGGCCGTGCGGCACACTGGATCACACCCTGAAAAGGAAAAGCCCGCCACCGTGAGGCAGCGGGAGAAAGGCCCGGAAGCCGAAGCCGCCGTCAATAGCCAGTTGGAAACCACGGACTGGTGTCATACCCTAAGCGCGGATAATGATCCGAGAAGTTTGCGGCCCGATTTGACGGTCGCGCAACAACGGTGCCCGTCGATTTACAATCCAGTTTCGGGGTCGGCTTGCTGCCAGCCTTCATATGAGCTGCAGAACACGAGGTTGCAGCCTGAGCGGTGGCCACCTTTTTCTTCTCTTTCGCAACAGCTGCTCCGGTGGCGGCCAATACCATTGCTACGCCAAA
>NZ_JBWLUZ010000060.1:0-15525 GCF_057784325.1 Mesorhizobium sp. CNPSo 4689 | reverse complement strand
GCGCCGACCTGGCCAGCCCGAGAGCAATCGAAATGGCCCATGCCGCCCTGTCGGCAGGATCCTCGACCGGCGCTGATCAATCGGGCTCGATTATCAAGGTTTACGATGAGGCAGGCTATCTGGTTGCCACCGTCAATTTTTCCGACGTAGTGCGTGATAATTCCGAGCTGCGATCTCGCAGTAGTAATCCGCCCACCGAAGAGCCGGGTGTGATGCGGTCTGGTTGATTAATGTCAAACAGCTAGGCATGTCAGCCACCCGTCTTGCGGGCGCGACTTTGTTTTCTGCGTTCGATGCTCCGGGCGTTTCGACGAGCAACTCTCAGTTCGGCAAGTGTCGGTTGCCACCAGCCCCTCGAACGTTCGTCCGCTCCTGGCGGACTGCGTGCGGGCCACGTCCTGACCAATTCGGGGAGCGTGGCCGAACGCCAGCGGCCCCATACGTAGTCGACGTGTGCGCGCATCGCGATTGGATAAACGGGTCAACGAATGCGCCGGACACTTCATTGAAAACGACAATGCCATATTGCTCTGTCGCGACTGGCCGACCAGGAGGCGGCAAATCTTCAGCTGGCAGTGGATAGCGATGACGGCGACGTTCGGCATTCCGCTGTTGAGCGGCCTTGGAAGCTCCAGGCTCTCTGGCGGCCTCTCGTCGTCGCTTCCTTTCTTCGGGTTCGGCATGTTGGGCAGCGCTTTCGATCCTCGGCCACCGTCGCCGTAGCTCTTCATACGATCGGAACGGCACCCGCCAGGCCCGCAATTCGTCATCCCAACTTGCCCACGGAACTGCCCGCAGTTCCTCGAGAATCGTCTTCGAATAAGGCGTGCGAACACGTAGGTCGTCCGAAACCTCCAAGTATGGGCTCGATATCGGATCGAAGGCGAAGGCATCACGTCCCTTGCTGTCCCCGTCGATGGCCAACATCTCTGCCTCTTGCGCCAACCAGCGGTCGATCCGGCGGCTGGCCGTCTTTCCCGGGACGAACCAGCTCTTGCGCTCATCGCTCCACCTCGCTCGCGGAAAAGCCTGTCGAAATCGCTCCACGGCCATTCTGTCGAACGAAAAGCGCGCTTCGGCACCGGGAGCGTCCTGTTTCTGCGGCACGAGGTTAGCGTCCAATTTTTTCGCAATGCGCCATCACTCTGTTTCGAACAGAACGATCCGCAACCCTTAAGGTTCATGCGTGAATGGAGACGCGCCAGACCCAATAGCCGCTCCTCTGGAACATAGAGGGTGAACGACCGTTTTGCATTTGTGTAAAACCAAGGAGGCTATTGACCATGGACTGGAACCGCGTTGAGGGAAACTGGAAGCAGGTCAAGGGCAAGGTCAAGGAGCAGTGGGGCAAGCTCACTGATGACGATCTGGACCGCATCGCCGGCAAGCGCGACCAACTCGAAGGCAAGATCAGGAACGTTACGGGATTGAGAAGGATCGCGTACGTCGGGATATCGACGACTGGTATACCCGCCAAGGCTGGTAGGATTGCGTTCGGCAATCAAGGGGGCGCTGCCGCGTGGCAGCGCCCTCTGTTTTGCCCGGTGGCATGGAGGTCTCTTTTTCGGTACTGACGAAATCGAGCTACGGAACGCCTCGTTATCGCTGGGGCGGCGACCGGCATTGATCGACTTTGGAAACGGGGGGTGGTGGGTTCGCGCGACGTCAAGCGGAATTTGCATCGGCTTTAGGTGGTTGATCGTCTACGGTTCTTTCCCTAACAAGTGCCGCATTACCAGGGCATTCTTTGGGGCAAACCCTTCATAGTCGTTATTGAAATAGACCCAAGCTCTCTTGGCGCCACTGGCCCGGATTCTGTCAGCCCATTTCGTGAGCTGGTCTGTTGTGTAGTCATACCGGTACCAGCGCTCTGGACCGTGGAGCCGTACGTAGACATCATCAGCTGTCCGCACCATGGCATCCGGAAGACGAGGGCCGCTGCATGAGCAAAAGATCGTGCCTGTCTCACGAAAGGCTAAATATACAGTCTCGTTCCACCAACTGGCGTGACGAAACTCCACCACATTGCGCCGGGCCGGGTCGAGTTGGCCGAGAATGTCGCTCAGTCTCGCCTTTGTAAAACGGTAACTCGGCGGGAGCTGGAACAGAAAGCAGCCCATCCTATCACCGAGGATATCGGCAATCATTCCAAAGTCCCTTACGAGGGTTTTGGTGCCCTTAAACCTTTTGATGTGAGTAATAAGCTCACAGACTTTTACTGTATAGACGAAACTGCGTTTACCGGGTTGCCGAAACCAGCTTTCCACATTTGTGACGGTCGGCCATGAATAAAAGGAGGCATTGATTTCGACAGTATCAAATCGTGTCGCATAGTGATCGAACCATTCGCCTGTGGGTAGATCCGTCGGGTAAAACTGTCCCCGCCATTTCCAGTAAAACCATCCCGAGCAGCCGACATAGGCATATGCCTCCAAACAGGACACCGTATCCCCACGCTCTGCTATTCTACTGGCAAAGCGAGCGGCATGCATTTTGGCAGCACGTCCAACGTTTTCAATTCGCTGCTCCCTGCGCAGCCTACGCCGTTCACGACGCTCATCTGATCCAAGTTCTTCCCGCTTTATGGCTTCCGCACTCATTTGTCCGCGCGACCCTCGATAGGCAATCCTCGCGACCGCTAAGCCAACTACTATTTTCTATTTTCGCTGCAGCGGGAATGTGGCGTCGCCATCTTCCTTCCCTGACAGCACTCGAGGGTTCGCGCTCGATACGCCATCGTTCGTTCCTCCTTTATGATTCTTCTCTGACTGGCCTTTAGCGTCCGCCTCAGGAGAGCTCTTTATTGTGCGGATCGGTGTGCGTATCGCTGGGGTTTTGTCAGCCATTGCAGTGTTCTCCGTTGAGAACGTCCAACTCTGGGCGGCCACCAAAGTTCCCCCTGTTGCCGCGCGCCTATTTGCCGTCCGAGGAACCAAGCGATCCGTTGCCCGTTGCCAGCCATTGGGAACATGCGAGGAATTGGCATGGTTGCACCGAGAGCTGCCTGGAAGGGTTTTTCTGAAGATCGGTTCAGTTTCGTGCGGCGTGAAAGTTGTGGGGCCGCGAGCGAGGCCTCGAACTCAACGTGGTCGACACTCGCTATCTAGAAAAGCCCCATTATCTAGTATCCGCGCACGGAGCCTACATCAGGCTGGACTAAACCCGTGCGCGTTGGCCGCTGAAAAGCTGGAGCCTGGGTGTAGGAACCGCCATGCTTGAATCACTTTACCTCAACCTCGGTCAGCATGACGAAATCTCGGACGAGGAAAAGGCGCTCCTGAATGGAGCAATGGCGTTCGAAAAGGAGTTCGCGACCGGACAGGATCTGGTGTCGGTTGGCTCAAGACCAATCTACAGCACACTGATTCTGGATGGCTTGGCAGCGCGATATAAGGTTATGGAGGACGGTGGACGGCAGTTTACTTCGTTGCAGGTGCCTGGCGATTTTGTGGATCTCCACGCTTTTCTCCTAAAAACAATGGACCACGGCATCATTGCGCTGTCGCCTTGTCGTGTGGTCGTCGCCGACCACGGTCGGCTGCGCGCTATTACTGAAAGGGCTCCCCATCTCACACGGCTGTTGTGGCTAGATACGCTGGTCGACGGCGCCATCCACCGCGAATGGATCGTGGCTATGGGCAGACGGTCGAAGGCATCTCATCTGGCGCATCTTGTCTGCGAGCTTTTCGTACGGCTGCAAGTTGTGAAGCACACCAATGGCATGAGTTTCTATCTACCAATTTCGCAAGCTGAACTGGCTGATGTGCTTGGGCTCTCGGCCGTGCATATGAACCGGGTCATCGGCGCGTTGCGAAAGAGCGGGGTCATTAGCTGGGCCAACCATGTCGTCACCATTCTCGATTGGCAGCGCCTGACGGATATCGCCGAATTCGATCCCACCTATCTCAGTCTGACTCGGGAACCTCGATAGAAAAACCCCTGCTCCAGTTCCCGCTTAACATTTGAGCGCGACGGTTTTCATCGAAGGTGGTCTGATGGTTCTGTCGCCGGCCGTCAATGGGCTCCGGTGCTTGAGAGTCTCTGTGCTCCCGCCCCCAAGGAGCTACAATGGAAAAAATAGATCCTCGTCCCCTCTCAGCGTTCGACATTGATATCGTGCGAGGAGCCTTTAGATCATCCGTTGCGGAAGGTCTGGTGGGAGAGAGCCGCTGGAACCAACATATTAAGGACCTGTTCAAGGAATTGACGGGCTACACGGACGTCGACGCCGACATAATCCAATGGATAGTCAGGAAGGAGCCGGCCAATGGCCAAAATCCGGACTGGACCTGATCCGGTATCCGACCACGGACCTTACGAGCCCGCCTTCTTTGCCCTGAAGTACAATATGACCTTGAAAGCCGCGGAGGTCGTTCTCCACGCCAATGGCCCATCAAGAAACGCCTGCGATGGAGCGGCACGGGCTTTCACGGCGGCTGTTGCGGCGAGAAAGCAGTTGCAGTTCGAGAAGGATCAGGTCTCGTTTCGGAGAGCCTGAAGCGAGCAAAATCGAATATCCAATCCTCTGCCCTATGGAGATGATCCGCGGAGGAAAGCATGAATTCACTTCGTGAAATCAAGCTATGGCCTTCCGGTCGCTGTTCGATAGGACGGAACCACGCTGAACTTCAAGCTCATGAATGAACCACAGCCGCGTTCAAGCCGCCGGCGCTAGCTTAGTTCCTCGCCCTAAGTGGGAACGTATCGGGTGCAGCTGCCTTGTTGTTGCATCTAGGGATTGCTCGCCGAATTTTTGTCGAGCTCAAGCTGGGAAGGAAATCGCCTTGGCACGGTACTTTTTTGATATCCACGACGGAAAGGAATTTACTGGGGACGAGGAAGGAGAGGTCTGCGGCTCTCTCGTCGAAGTAAGTGACTACGCTGTCAGCGTGCTCCCTGACCTTGCCAGGGAAGAGCTGCCGAACGCTAACAGGTTATTCTGGATCAAGGTTCGGGATGAAGACGGCGCTTACATCTTTCGTGCATCGCTGGCTTTGACCACGGCATGGCTCGTCGAGGATAGTAACGGTCTGCCGCATCCCGGCGAAGGCCTCCAGCTAGCCGCCTTGCGGCGGACGCAAGAACAATTCAGAGCGATTAGGCGTGATCTTGCAGAGGATGGCTTGCGCGAAGGAATGCTCGAAATTGACACTCTCATAGGCATCGCACAGACAGAGGCCGAACGGATGATCAATCGTCTCGGTTTCGAGAAATCCAATGATCCCCAGAACTAACCTACGACGGCCGATGCTGGGCGGCCTTCTAATCCCTGCTACAGGCCTGCAAAGCCGAGACCCTTGCACTGGCTTAGTCGATTGGCGGTAGCCAGGACAGCAAATTTTCATTTCGCCAAGGAACATCATTCAGCATTGCACATTGCCTCAACAGACAATGCGACAGGTGGCGAATGGAACTCGTGAACACGTTGGTGAGCCGTAGTACATCGGAGCACGTAGTGAAATTTCTTGGTGAGGGCGGCGAAGCCGTCAGCGTTACGATGGCCACTGGCGACCAGGTCAGAGAAGACGCAGAAATCATCGAAAAGGCCAAGCAGATGCTTGTCCAGATCGTGGCTTTTGACCAGCCCGATGTTGGCACGGCGGCACCCGAGGAAAGCGAAGCCGGGGTCTACACATTCGAATATCAGGACCACGGCGTTGTCCGGATCATGCCGGGCATCTCGTTACCGTCCCGGCAAGCTGTTCAGGATGAAGTCAAGCGCTCGGCCGAAGATCTCTGGAAAGACGCCCTCGACAAGTTGGAGGCGCCAGTCGGATGGGCCGTCAGGGCACGTGACTCGCATGGCGAGGTCGTGGCGACCTGTAGCTACGAGGACATTCAACTGCGCGAGCCATAAAATTTGCTTCGGCTCGGAACACGAAAGCACCACGACTGTTAACGGACGCCTCCCGGTCGAAGAGGCGCTACCAACAAAAACAAGAAGGAAAACGCTATGTCGACGAAATCATCAAAAGGCCTGAACGAACTTTTCCATGACACTCTCAAGGACATTTACTTCGCCGAGAAAAAGATCCTCGCGACGTTGCCGAGATGGCAAAGGCTGCGCAGAGCCCCGATCTGAAGGCCGCCTTCGAAAAGCATCGCGGCGAGACGCAGGAGCACGTCGCTCGCCTCGAACAAGTGTTCGAAGCGATCGGCGAGAAGCCGGCGACAAAAAACTGTCCTGCCATCATGGGCATCATCGACGAGGGCGCCGAGATTATGGAAGAATACAAGGGTTCGCCTGCCTTGGACGCCGGCCTGCTGGCCGCCGCCCAAGCAGTGGAGCACTACGAGATCTCGCGCTACGGAACCATGCGGACCTGGGCGTCCGAACTCGGCCTGACAGAGGCGGTTAGCCTCTTGGACCTGACGCTTAGCGAAGAAAAGGAGACCGACGAGGCGTTGAGCGAGCTTGCTGAGGCCTCCGTCAACATCGCCGCCGAAGCGGCCTAGCGAAGCTGGGAACTCCCTCGTTCCCGTCCTCTCGAGCCCTGGTGGTCGATCACCAGGGCTCACACTCCCTGATCTTCAATCACCCCGATCAGCCATCAGCAGGGGTCCAAAACAGGAGAATGAAATGGGCTTTTTCGGCAAGTACTTCTCCAGCGTTGGCGGCAAGAAGCCCGCAGAGAAGGAGAAGAGCGGCGAGAAGAGCGGGGACATGCGTAAGGCTACCGGTGCCGGCCCCGCGCTCGCCGCCCATTCCAAGGACGCCAAGTCAACGGCTGCCACTGGTCAGAACCCCGCGGCTGCAAGGAAGAAGCCAAATAGCTAGTACAAGCTGGGCTACAGGATCGAAATCGCGTCGCCGGCGACCAAGAAGAGTTGCGGCGGGAGGCAAAGGTTCTGGGGTCAAGAAAGCGTTAGGCTACTTGTGCCAGAATCCCATTGTCCAAGTCGCATCTGGCGACCCCATACCGCCAACGATGGTTAGTCGCTTCACGGCGGCACTGATAAAACAATGTCAGCTGCCCTCCTTCGATCAAAACGGTCGCATGCCCGTTTTCGCCGAGCTCTCCAGGTTCCAGCACCGGTCCAACGGTTAGATACGGCCCCTCGACCCGATCAGCGATGGCGAAGAAAACGCGCTGCCGACTGCCGCGGGGGCCATCCGGAAGAAAGCAGGTCGCGTTAAGCAGGACACGGCCGTCTGGTAGCTCAACAAGTTGGGCCCCTTCGATGCCCCATTCATAGTCGGGGTGTTGGCGCGAATTGTGGTGGGGCAAGTCCGTATGGTCGAGTATCTTGCCTGCTCGCTTCCAGGGTCCGAACCACGAGTCAGACTGGCTGCAGACAAGATAAATGTCTGGCTGTGGCACTTTGGTAAATTTAGGCATGCCCGAGTAGACGATGTAACGCTTGCCGCCAATTATCGCCGGATGGGGATCGTAGATCCCGTCTTCTTCGGTGTCTGGCAAGGCGAAAAGGGCTGAGTTGAGAACCACCCACTGAAAGCCGTCGTTCGAAACGACATGCTCACATCGGCCGCCGGATTTCATGAATTCCGTCTGGACGAACATATGAAAGACGCCGCTCTCATAAATCACTCCAGGCGCAGCCACGCCTGACCCGCTTACCGGCAAAACGATAGGCTCATGTTCCACCCATGGGCCGTAAAGGTCGGGAGCCGTGGCATGGAGAATCCGCCAAGTCTCACTGGTGACGGTGCCGCTTGACCCAAACATGTGCCAGAGGCTCCCGTCAAACACTGGACAGGGGTCCTTCACATCGTCAACGGCCATTGGATGAAACAACGGGAAAACGTTCGTTTCAAAATTGATCGACATCGATCCCCCCAACAATGTCCGGCACCAATTCGCGGGCCAATCCTGCGAGGCGACGAATCGTTTCATCGGTTGTTAACTTTGTCGCAGCGTCGATTAACGCACGATTAACAATTGCCGCGTGCATCTCGGCAACGACCCACGGTGGTCTGTGTCCGTGTGCTCTCACTCTCCGTTGAGCCTGCAAGCGTGCGTTGGCCGATGAATCGGATTCGCCGGGGAACGAGTCACTCCCGGCAAAGTTAGAGCTACGGATAAGAAACCACATCTCGATGCCGCGATTAACATTTGTTGTACGCAAGCATCCGAAATTGCAATAAAAGGATTTCAGAATGGAAAACGCGGTTGGAAAATCGAATCATATGCACCAGTCAGAAGAATTCTCTACAATTCTATGTTTTTCGCACCTGCGATGGAACTTCGTATATCAACGCCCTCAGCATATCCTGACGCTAGCGTCGAAAACGACGAAGGTAATTTACTTTGAGGAGCCAATCTTCGAACATGTGCCTCAAGCTTTCATGCGATCGAACGCCGTTTCGGGATCCATCAAAGTCATAACCCCTGTCCTTCCCGTGGGAATCGCTCCGTCAGATGCAGATGCGGTCCAACGAAGATTCGTCGATCTTATCGTTGCCTCTACGCCCCAAGAACATCTGACGATCTGGTACTACACCCCGATGGCATTGCGTTTCAGCGACCATCTTACTTGTGATGTCTGCGTCTACGACTGCATGGATGAGCTCTCGGCTTTCAAGGAGGCACCGCCCGAGCTCATCCAGATGGAAAGACAACTTTTGGACCGTGCTGACGTGGTCTTTACCGGCGGGCAGAGCCTTTACGAGGCCAAGCGCGGTCTGCATCGGTCAATGTTTCCGTTTCCCAGCAGCATCGACTTTACTCACTTTCATCAGGCCCGGGTGCCTGGAAAGGACGCTGTAGATCAGGAACAAATCCCGCATCCCCGAGTGGGCTACTTCGGCGTGATCGATGAAAGGCTCGACGCCGGCCTGGTGGCAGACACTGCCCTGAGAATGCCGGACGTCCATTTCGTTATGGTAGGGCCGGTGGTCAAGATAGATCCTGAGGGTCTTCCAAAGGCAGAAAATCTGCATTGGCTTGGCAGCAAGGATTACGCGGACCTGCCGCGCTACCTTAGGCATTGGGACGCCGGATGGATGCCTTTCGCCCTTAATGCGGCCACCCGTTACATCAGTCCAACGAAGACCCCAGAATTCCTGGCCGCCGGGGTCCCCCTTGTTTCAACGGCGATCGTGGATGTCGTACGGGCCTATGGCGCCGAAGGTCTTGTGGAAATCGTGGATGCGAATGACGTCGAAGCGAAGCTTCGATCGGTTTTGGCCCGACCTCGCGACTGTCTGTTGAGGCAGATCGACGCCTATCTCCTGGACATGTCGTGGGAGAAGACGTGGAGCGCGATGGCGGTTCATATCCAGCGCGCCCGCTCGACCAGGAACATATTGCCATTTCGGCGGAGAGCGTGAGCATGTTCGACTGGTTGATTGTTGGCGCCGGTTTTGCCGGTAGTGTGCTTGCAGAGCGCATTGCATCGCAGCGAAACGAGAGCGTCTTACTCATCGACAGACGGAGCCACGTTGGTGGCAACGCCTACGATTGCTACAATAACGCCGGGATTCTGATCCATAAATATGGGCCTCACATATTCCATACAAACGCTCAGTCGATCGTCGATTATCTCTCGAAGTTCACGGCATGGCGGCCCTACGAGCATCGTGTGTTGTCCCGGGTCGATGGGAAGCTGCTGCCGATCCCGATAAACCTCGATACAATCAACAAACTATATGATCTCGATCTCACGTCCGACCAGTTGGAGCAGTTCTTCGTTTCTCGCCGAGAAGCGGTTGACGAAATCCGAACAGCCGAAGACGTGGTAGTGAGCACCGTCGGCCGGGAACTCTATGAAAAATTCTTTCGCGGTTACACCAGGAAGCAGTGGGGTGTCGATCCGTCTCAGTTAAGCAAATCGGTGACGGCTCGGGTTCCTACGCGCACCGACCGCGACGATCGCTATTTCGGCGACACGTTCCAGAAGATGCCGGCTGGCGGCTACACACGCATGTTCCGGCGCATGCTCGACAACCCCAAAATCAAAATCATGCTGCAAATGGATTATAGAGAGATCCGGGCCAGCATTCCGTTTCGCCGCATGGTCTATACCGGCCCGGTAGACGAATATTTTGATTGGAAGCTTGGTCGCCTGCCCTACCGGTCATTGCGGTTCAAACACGTGACGCTCGATCGCGAGCAATTTCAGCCGGTCGCCGTCGTCAACTATCCGCAGACGGAAGAGTACACCCGTATCACCGAGTACAAACATCTTACAGGACAGCTGAGCCCCAGAACCAGCCTGACCTACGAATATCCGACCGACATCGGTGACCCCTACTATCCCGTGCCGCGGGCTGAGAACGAAGCTCTTTACAAACGCTATGAAGCGCTGGCTGGAGGCGCTCGGGACGTCTGGTTTGTCGGCCGCCTAGCCACCTATCGGTACTACAACATGGATCAGGTCGTCGGTCAGGCTCTTGCGACATTCGCGCGAATTCAGAAGAACTTGCCGGCGAACGCGGAGCTGGAGACGACGCAGACCGTGGCTGCTGAATGACTGATGCCCTTGAGATATGGGGCGGTGTGGAATGCAGCCTTGTCCGAATTCGCGGGACGGTGCGCAACCAATTGGAAGACACCGGGCATTTGGTGCGCCTAGACGATCTTGATCTGATCGCCGGGCTCGGCATCCGTACGCTTCGCTATCCCGTGTTGTGGGAAATGGTCGAACGCAAGGCGGGTTCGTACGATTGGAGTTGGGCGGATGCGCGTTTGCAGCGTATCAACGAGCTTGGAATGCGGCCGATCGCAGGGCTGCTGCACCATGGCAGCGGACCGTCATGGACACAAATTCTCGATCCGAATTTTCCGGATATGCTCGCTCGATACGGTGCGTTGGTCGCTCAACGCTATCCCTGGATAGAGCTGTATACGCCCATCAACGAGCCGCTCACGACTGCCCGGATAAGCGGGCTCTACGGGCACTGGCATCCGCATGGCACCAGCGAGGGGATATGTCTGCAGCTGACTGTGGCTCAATGCAGGGCGATAGCAATGACGATGAAGGCAATCCGCCGATACGTGCCGCAAGCCGGCCTGGTTCAGACCGAGGATTTCGGGCGTGTTTTTTCAACTCAGCGACTCGCTTACCAGGCAGAGCATGAGACCGAGCGACGTTGGTTGTCACTGGATCTCCTAGCCGGGCGAGTCGATCGACAGCACCGCTTCTACAAGCGGCTTTTAGACGCCGGAATTGTTGATGATCATCTCTCGGAGCTAGTGGCGGAGCCTTGCGTCCCCGATATGATCGGCATTGATTATTACCTCACAAGCGATCGAATGATCGATGAGCGTGTCGATCAATTTCCTGACGAAAAGGTCGGCGGGAATGGTATCGACAGCTATGTCGATATTGCGGCCGCTCGATCCGACGCACGGGATGATACAAGCCTGAGGCTGAGACTTGAGGAACTCTGGGACCGCTATCACTTGCCGATCGCGGTAACGGAATTGCACAACGGGTCCACGCGCGATGAACAGATGCGCTGGCTTGTCGAAGGATGCAAAGCAGCGCATGCGGCCAAGGACAGTGGCGTCGACGTCCGTGCAGTTACGGCCTGGTCGCTGTTTGGCGCCGTCGACTGGAACTCAATGCTGGTGAGGCAGGACGGGTTCTATGAGAGCGGCGCCTTCGATATACGCGCCGGTGCGCCTCGGCCAACAGCGCTCGCGGACGCGATCGCAGGGCTCGCCAAGCATGGGTCTGTCGACCATCCCGTATTAGATCGGCCTGGTTGGTGGCGAGCAGACCGCAATCCCGAGAGCAGTGGACGGCCCCTGTTGCTGGTCGGATTCGGCCGCTTGATCTCAATCGTTGAGCAATGTTGCACCAACCGCAGGTTAACGGTCAGCGCAGTAAGGCCAGACAAGATCCAACTGCTAGTAGCAAAACATCACGCATGGGCCGCAATAGAAGTCGACGGCGAGCTGAGGCGAGCCGGCTCGCCAGCCGCCGCCACCCGAATGTTGTGCAGGTTCCCGGATGGGGGTGAGTTATTGCTGCAATGTGATCCCACACATCCCTCAATGGAAGTGGCAAATGCGCTTCTCGATCTGGTGATCGACGGTCAACGTGGCGCATTTCAGCTTTTGCAAACCGGCCCCGGCAATCAATACGAATTGTCGCCGCTACCCGCAGAGGCCCCTAGCGGACAGAAGTTTCCTACGAGCAAGGTGGCTTAGCAGCGGCCGACGCGTCGGCCTGCGATGGTCGGGCGCCAAACCACTGCTCGAGGGGAACCAGATAGATCGTCCTTCGTTACAGCCGATCCAGAAACGCCGGGCTCACGGGGAAGAAACAATGAGCAGATTTCTACCAATAGACCTCACCTTCGTCGACGGAACAACGATGGTTGTTTCCTCGATCACCGATGCCGAGAAAGCGCTAGCAAAGCAATGGCGCAATAAGGAGGCGATTGATTATGTGGAGGCGGTGCGCCTGCTTGCAGGGGCCAAGAGAGGCATCTGCAAGCCGGAGGTGGCTTTTGATGCTTTCAAACTGGCGGCACTGAAGCAGCGCCTTGTTCAACCGAGAAAATCGAGCGCCGCACTGAGCATCCTGGACGACCTGGTGTCGTAGTTTCACAGCAGGTGGGAGCAGGGATTTTAGCTCGCCCCGGCCGACAGAATTTTCGTAGGCGTTCCGGGGTCATCGATCAAAATATCAGCTTTCTGCCTACGCATCGGGCTACGAGGGCGATCGACACGATTGGCATACGAGGCGATGTTGTCGTCAGCGATCCAGGCCTTGTTGTGCATCCTCCGGGTCAACGCAAAAAGTCGCAACAGAACTTCCACACCGCGAAAAATGCTGCGTTGCCTGATGCCGCTCGGATTGAAGAGCTTCAATTCGATGTTTGGATGATTGCTCAGCGCTCGATAGGCAGATTCGCTTTTGCGCGGATTGACGTCGTCAAGGAGCATACGCACCCGCACCCCGCGCTCAGCGGCCCGGACAACTTCCTGCAGAAGCAAGCGGCCAGTCTGATCATCGTGCCAAAGGTAGTACATAAGATCGAGGGTTCGGACCGAACTTCTTGCCGCCAGAACGCGCACGGCGAAGGCGTCATAATTGTCCGCAACGAGCATGGCGTGAGGCATCGGCGCTGGTCGATGAAACTTTTCAAGCCGTCGCTGGAATGGTCCTTTCGCAGGTCGGCGCCGAGGTCGCCCATGGCAGTAGCCGGGCGCAAAAATTCTTCGCGAGCTTTGAGCCGCCGGCACGACCGGAACAAGGCAAAGTTGGTTGCGTTATGAAGTTATCGGTGGCGTTGGCCACCTGCGTCCGCGGAGATTTTTACTTATGTCAGTCCAGTGTCGCGTTTCGGTCGACGATAGCCAGTTCATCGAGAGTGTGACTTTTCAGGTCCTACCACGTGTCGGCGAAAGCGTTTCCATGTCGATTGGCGGGGCGCCCACCAATCTTCGCGTTTCGCGAGTATTACATCTGCCGGACGGTGAATCTCCTGACGGCTCGCTCATTGTGCTTGAACTTACCAGCAAGATTCTCTGAAGGTTTTCGCAAAGTGAGGCCTTTGGCGTTTGGCGCTGGCGACAAACCAGTCCGAGAGGATTGAAATCGACTGCACGGGCGTTGGGATCCGGCTGCGTCACGTACCCAAGCTCTTCGTGAGGTGCAGGAACTTCATCTGACGTTGGACATTGAGCTGCAGGGGTGCATGCACTTCAGCCCGATGCCGTCAGACGAGCGATTGGAGCTATCTTATGCAGGCTCCGTCTATCGCGACTTAGCGAGCAGTTCGAGGCCTGATGCACCCGAAGAACCGGAACAAGCAGTTGGTCGAGGAAACGTGTTGAGAGCCTTCCTTCGTAACAACGGGCTGACAATCGCCCTGGTCTCAATGTTCCTGTTTTGCGTGCTTGGCATGGTCTGGTCAGGCCAAGCAGCCCACAATGAGGAACTCCGGGAGCACGGCACACCAGCTATCGGAGTATTTGCCTATCTGAAGAGCGCAGAGTTTCTCTCGGCGCTTTTCGAAAACTGGGAAAGCGAATTCCTGCAGATGTCGGCCTATGTGATGCTGACCGCCATGCTCTTCCAGCGAGGCTCCGCTGAATCTCGCGATCCCGATGAACCCCATAGACCGGAAGACGAACTCCCATCCGCGATCCGCAGGCGAAAGCCGATACTGTCGTGGCTCTATTCCTACTCGCTGGGCATAGCCCTGGCTCTACTGTTTATACTCTCATTTGGCTTTCACTGGTGGACAAGCCTGACGGCCGCAAACGAGACAGCGCTGCGCCACGGGGAATCAATCCAGTCTCTGGGAGACCATCTTCTCAACGCCAAGCTCTGGTTCGAATCTTTCCAAAACTGGCAGTCGGAATTTCTGTCTACGGCAGTCCTGGTTCTGCTCTCGATATTCCTCCGGCACAAGGGCTCCCCGGAATCCAAGCCCGTCAATGCGGCAAACTCCGACACAGGTGAGTAGACCGCGATTGCTCGGTGGGCGCCAAGATCGCCAGGACTACTCGGAGCTTTCCGGTTCAGAAACGGCTCGGCTCTGAGAGCCGCCGCTTGGTTCGCCGGAACGGCGCGATTCAAGAAACGATCACGCCGTCTCAATGGAACGTTAGTGGTTTCGGATAGTTGATTTCATGCTTCGGACCCTGCTGCTTGGTTCCGCAGCAGGCTGGTGGTCAAACACCGGCCGGCCCGCGTCATCGGTCCCTCCGTGGCGCGGGCCTTTTTTTCTTTCATAGACTGACTGTGCCTGGCCTCCAGATAGGCCATGTCGATCAGATACAAAGATCGGCTACATAGACTTGTTGTAGGGGTCTCCCAAAGAGGCTCCGAATGCGCCGGCTGCTTTGGCCGCGACGATGTCCCCTGCGCCGGTACTAGCAAATCCATGCGGCGGGCGAACGCAACAAAAGTGCTCCGAGCGGTTTCGGCATCCACCTCGCCGGCGAGGGCTGCCCTGCACGCATTGAGAGCGATGCCATGAGCAGCGTTCCGCTTCGATGGCGGCCATTCATCCAGCAGGACGAAGGCGTCTTTTACGCTTTGAATGTCGGTCGGAAACCCAAGACCCACGAGCACCCTCACTGGATGCTGAAATTGATTGTGTTCCATGTTTTCCTCCGTTCACGTGGTGTTTAGTTGAGTCGATCGGAAGCCTCGCCACGGCACCGTGAAAGGTCGCGTTCGCAGCGCCCTAGCCTGCCGAACTCCCGTTTGCAGGGGGGTGTTTGCCGTCGGTGAGATTCCGCGCGGCCAGAAACATCACCGTGTATGCTGTTTTGCGCCGATCCCAACCTGCGTGTTCCGCCCGGTCAAGGAGTTCCATAAGGATTGGGTCCAGCGCGGTTTTCAGATCCGCTTCGTAGTTCAGGTCGGTGGCCGCGCGCGAGGGCGGCGGGATAACGTCGAGTTTCATCACGTTGATGGCCTCACCCTATGTCGGAAAAGTCCGCGCCCATGGAGCGCGGACACCGCTGCGTTTCCTCAGAAGTCCATGCCGCCACCCGGCATTGCCGGAACTGCGGGTTCCTTCTTCGGCTTCTCGGCAACCATCGCTTCCGTCGTTACCAGCAGGCCGGCAACCGATGCCGCATCCTGGAGCGC
>NZ_JBWLUZ010000059.1:0-16474 GCF_057784325.1 Mesorhizobium sp. CNPSo 4689 | reverse complement strand
AGCAGATTGGGACCTTGTTCGCCGACCCCATCAGGGCCAGCAGCTTCGAACGGCTGCATGAACAGGCCGGACAGAAGACTGCACCCGACCAATGCGCCAGAACAACGAATTACCTCTTGCAATACGGGAGCCATCCACAGAAGACATCGTCGGAGACCACGCTGGAGGTCGCTAGATGCAAGAAGCTGCCGTTGGCAAACCTGGCATCCACGACTCGCTTTCGCAAGCCAACAAGGTCGACCCGAATTTTGGGTTCATTCGTTTTGCGTTGGGAGACAGCGGTTCCATTTTACCGAAGGTCAGTTTGATCGGCCACTACTTGGTCGCGTCTAATAAAACTGCGCCAGCTACCATAGGCGGAGATATCGGACGCGTCTGAGAGGCCAGCGGTTTCCACCAGGAACCCCTTGGCCACGCTGCCATCCTCGAGTTCGATCGTTCCTACACCGAGCGGTGGGGGGATGGCGGCGACGAACCGTCCGAAGGCGTCCGGATCAAGCCGCCAGACCTCGACGTCTATCTGCATGCCATCGCTGGCAACCCGGACGAGGCCTGGCTTGGGCGTGGACTGGCCGGCAAGAGCGTAGAGCCGGTAGGCAGGCGTGGTTCTCGTTGCTCTCGAGAATTGGGCTCCTAGATTCCGTAGCTGGCCGTTGAGCGGCATACCCGACAGATGCGCACCGACCACCACCAAATCGATCACGCCATCGCCGGCAGTCTCGGCGGCCGGCTGGAGGCCGGGCTGCGGCCAGCCCGTGGCGCCGAGCGGAAGGCCGCTCGCCGCATGCAGCTCGCGGGCGAGCATCGCCGTCAGCGCATCTCGGCCGGCGGGCGCCAGCAGGGTGACGCTCATCGGCAGGCCGTCGCCACGTTTGCCGGTAGGCACTGCGATGCCGCACATGTCGAGTAGGTTGACGAAGTTGGTGTAGGTGCCGAGCCGGCTGTTGGTTTCGACCGGGTCGGCGAGCACAGAGCGGGTGGTGTAGTGCTTCGGCGCGGTCGGCACACAGAACAGGTCAACCGAGGCGATGACCGGGGCGAGCTTCGCCTTGTAGGCCTGTAAGGCATAGAGGCCGCGAAAGGCGTCCACCGCCGACAGGTTCCTGGCGCCGCCGATGATCTTGCGCGTCACCGGATGCATGGCCGCTTCGTTGGCCTCCATGAAATCGCGGATCGCCGCATAGCGCTCGACCACCCAGGCGCCCTCGTAGAGCAGGTTGGCGGTGGCGTAGAAATCACCGAAGGGGATTTCGACCAGCCGGCAGCCGAGTCGCGACAGCATGCCAAGCGAGGCCTCGAAGCCGGCTTTCATGGCCGCATCGCCGAAGAATTTGAGGTCCGCTTTTGCAGGCACGCCGATGCTCAGCACCGGCGGGCGCGCGGCAAGCGGCTGGACGGCGATGTCGCGCGAATAGGCATCGGCCGTATCGCGCGCCGCCGCGACCGAGAACACCCTGTAGGCGTCGTCGACGGTCAGCGCGAACACCGAGACGCAATCGAGCGTGCGGCAGGCCGGCACGACACCAGTGGCCGACAGTCCGCCGACGGTCGGCTTCAGCCCGACGATGTTGTTGAGGCCGGCCGGGATGCGACCGGAGCCGGCGGTGTCGGTGCCGAGCGCGAAGGAGACGATGCCGCGCGCCGTCGCCACCGCCGAGCCGGATGAAGAGCCGCCCGGCACCAGCTCCGGGTCGATGGCGTTGCGCGGGATCGGCCACGGCGTGCGCACGCCGACAAGGCCGGTGGCGAACTGGTCGAGATTGGTCTTGCCGACGACCAGCGCGCCGGCCGCCTTGAGCCGCGCCACCACGGTGGCGTCCTTGTCGGGCCAGTAGGTGTATTCGGCGCAGGCCGCCGTCGTCGGCATGCCGGCAACGTCGATGTTGTCCTTGACGGCGAAAGGAATGCCCCAAAGCGGCTTTGCCACGGGATCGAACGGGCCGAGTGTTTCGGCTGCGGCAAGCAAATCTTCTTTGGGCGCAAGGTGGATGAAGATGCCCGGATCATCAGCCACCTTGATGCGCGCATAGACAGTGTCGATCACCTCCGCGACGCCGGTGCCGGCCCGATACGTGCTGTGCAGGCGTCCGATGTCGAAGTGGATATCGCTCATTTCGTCTCCCCCGGAATGATCACCGGCAGGTCCCACTGGATCAGCACGACGCAGCCGTCCTTCGTCCACACCGAATGCTCGGTGCCGACCGGATTGAGGATAACGCTGCCGGCAGGATAGTCGCCGTTCTCGTCGCTCTGGGTGCCTTCCAGCACGACGATGGTTTCCAGCCCGACATGGCGGTGGCGCGGCACGCCGGCGCCGGGCCGGTATTTCAGAATCGCGACCGACGGCTCGACCGGCCCGCCCTTGAGCAGCCAATGCACCGTGATGCCGTCGCGGAAATATTCGAACGCCAGATCGTGCCAGCCGCCGTCGAGCAGGCCAGCAAAAGCAAGATTAGGCATTGGCAATTCCCTCGAGCACCTGGTCGGTCGTCGCCGTCCAGCCGACGATGGCGTCTTGCGCGTTGATCATGGCGATCGCCGCCGCCTTGAACTCGGGAAAGTAGCTCTCCGTCGCGTCCTCGGCGAGCAGGCACTCATAGCCGCGGTCGTTGGCCTCGCGCATTGTCGTCTGCACGCAGACTTCGGTCGTTACCCCGGCAAAGACCAGGTGCTGTACGCCGAGCCGCTTGAGGTCGTCGCCGAAGCTGGTCGCGTAGAATGCCCCCTTGCCGGGCTTTTCGATGACGATCTCGCCGGGCATTGGCGCAAGCTCGTCGAGGATCGCCGTGCCAGGCTCGCCGGCGATCAGCACGCGACCCATCGGACCGGCATCGCCGATGCGGATCGACGGATTGCCGCGATTGCGCTTGGCCGGCGGCAGGTCGGAAAGGTCGGGCTTGTGGCATTCCATGGTGTGGATCACCGGCAGGCCGGCGGCGCGAAAGCCTTCGATCAGCCTCTTCACCGTCGGCACGATCGCGGTCACCCGGCTGACGTCGTTGCCAAGGCTGGCGCCGAAGCCGCCCGGCTCGGCGAAGTCGCGCTGCATGTCGATGACGACCAGCGCCATAGTGTTCGGCTTGAAGGCGAATGGAAACGGCTGCGCTGCGATTTCAGCCATCAATGATGTCCCGCCATATGCTCGCCGATCGTCTGCACGCTCGCCTGCGCGATCGGGGTCTCGTAGACCAGCGCGCCGTCGGACATGACGAAGATGCGGTCGGAGAGTTCGAGCAGTTCGTCGAGGTCCTCCGACATCAGAAGGACGGCGGCACCGGCATTGCGCGCCTTCATGATGCGGGCGCGGATTTCGGCGACGGCCGAAAAGTCGAGGCCGAAGCACGGGTTGGAGACGATTAGCAGATCGACCTCGCCGGTGAGTTCGCGAGCGAGCACGGCGCGCTGCACATTGCCGCCCGACAGCGAGGCGATCGGCGAGGACAGCGAGGCGGTCTTGACCTTGAACTGCTCGACCAGGCGGGCGCTGAACGTCCTGATGGTACCGGTGCTGATCCAGCTCACCGGCTTGCCATTGCCGTCAATGTCGAAGGTGCGGAAGGAGATGTTCTCGGCCACCGTCATCTTTGGCGCGCAGGCGTTCTTCAGCGGTTCCTCAGGGATGAGGCGGACATTGAGCGCGCGCGCCTCGGCGCGCGTTGCCGCATAGGCGGTGCCGCGCACCATGACTTCGCCGGCATCGCGCGGGCGCTGCCCGGCCAGCACTTCGAGGAATTCCTTTTGGCCGTTGCCGGAAATGCCGGCGATGCCGACGATCTCGCCGGAGCGAACGCCGAGATCCTCGACGCGGATCGACTTCAACCCGGTGCGGTCCGGCGCTTTCAATGCTTTGACTTTGAGCACGATCTCGGCGTCCGGCATCGGCTCGGCGCGGCTGTCGAGGGCGGCGATCGGCTGGTCGCCGATCATCATCGCCGCCATCTGCCTGTGGTCGAGGTCGGTGACGCGGCCGGTGCCGGTCAGCCTGCCCTTGCGCAGCACGCTGACGTCGTCGGCGAACGCCGTCACCTCATGGAACTTGTGCGAGATCATCAGCACCGTGAGGTCGCCAGCCCTGGTCATGGCGCGCACCAGGCCCAGTACCTCCTGCGCCTCGCCAGGCGTGAGCACCGATGTCGGCTCGTCCAGCACCAAGAAGGAGCGACCGAGATAGAGTTGCTTGACGATCTCCAGCTTCTGCTTCTCGCCGGCGGCAAGCTCGGCCACCTTGACGTCGAGCGGCAGCTTGAACGGCATCCGCTCCATGAACTGTGCGAGCGCGGCGCGCTCCTTGCGCCAGTCGATGACCCCAGGCACTTTTTCGCGCGAAATGACCAGGTTCTCGGCACCTGTCAGCGACGGCACCAGCGTAAAATGCTGGTAGACCATGCCGAGGCCGAGCGCGGAGGCATCCCTGGGGCTGGCGATCGTTACCTCGCGGCCGTCGATGATGATGTCCCCGGAGGTCGGGTGGTAAAAACCCATCATGCATTTGACCAGCGTCGACTTGCCGGCACCGTTCTCGCCGAGCAGCGCGTGGAAGGAGCCGGCCGGCACCTTGACCGAGACATCGTCGAGTGCGGTGAAGGCGCCGAAGCGCATGGTCATGCCGATGGTCTCGACGCCGACCGCCTTCATGCGGGTGGTTGGGCTCATCCCCTGTCTCCTCACGGCAGCTGGGCGACGAGCGCGGCCGAGTTCGACACCGCGCCGAACACGCCGCCCTGCATCTTGATCATCTTGATGGCGGCGAGGTGATTGCCATAATCGGTGGCGCCGCAGCAATCCTCCAGCATCACGCATTCGAAGCCGCGGTCATTGGCCTCGCGCATGGTGGTGTGGACGCAGACATCGGTGGTGATGCCGGTCAGAACGATGTTGTCGATGCCGCGCTGGTTGAGGATCAGCTCCAGATCGGTGGCGCAGAAAGAGCCCTTGCCCGGCTTGTCGATGATCGGCTCGCCCTCGGCCGGATAGAGATCGGGGATGATGTCCCAGCCAGGCTCGCCGCGCACCAGGATGCGCCCGCAGGGCCCGGGATCGCCGATGCCGGCATTGATGCGGCGCGAGCGCCAGCGCTTGTTGGCCGGCAGGTCGGCGAGGTCGGGTCGATGGCCCTCGCGGGTGTGGATGATGGTGTAGCCCTTCTCGCGCATCGCCGACAGCACCGACTTGATCGGCTCGATCGGGGCGCGGATCAGCGACAAATCGTAGCCCATGTGGTCGACATAGCCGCCCGGTCCGCAGAAATCGGTCTGCATATCGATGATGATCAGCGCCGTGTTGTCGGGCCTCAGATCGCCATTGTAGGGCCACGGGTAGGGATCGGCGTCGATATATCGCTGGGTGATCCCGGCTCTGGCGTTCATGGCAAAACCTCCGGTCTCATTTGGTGATCGACAGTTCGCCCGGCGCGCCGGCGAGCGAGCGGCTCGGCGACGAGGTGGCAATCATGATGACGAGGGTGAGGATGTAAGGGGCGGCGTAAAAGAGGTAGTAGCCTTGCGTGACGCCGACCGACTGCAGTGAGGGGCCTAGGGCGCCGGCGCCGCCGAACAGAAGGGCGGCGGCAAAGCAGCCGAGCGGGTTCCAGCGCGCGAAGATGACCAGCGCCACCGCCATCAGCCCTTGCCCCGACGAGATGCCTTCGGTCCAGCTGCCGGGATAGTAGAGCGACAGATAGGCGCCTCCGATGCCGGCCAGCGCGCCGCCGACGCCGGTGGCGGCGAGCCGCACCGTGTTCGGGTTGAGGCCCATGGCGCGCGCCGCGTCGGAACTGTCGCCGACGACGCGCAGGATCAGGCCGGCGCGGGTGTTGCGGAAGGCCCACCACAGGAACACCGCCAGTGCGGCGCCGATCAGGAACAGCACGTTGACGTCAAGTGCCGCCTGCACCTGCGGAATGTCCGACCAGGCACCGAAGCGAATGGCCGGCAGGTCGGGCGCCGAGGGCTGGATGAACGGCTTGCCGAAGAAGAAGGCCAGGCCCGAACCAAACAGCATCAGGGCAATGCCGATGGCGATGTCGTTGACCTTCGGGAATTTGCAGATCCAGCCGTGGAACAGGCCGAAGCAGAGGCCTGCGAAGGCGGCGGCGATGAGGCCGAGCCAGGGCGAGCCGGTCATCACCGCGATCGCATAGGCGCTCATGGCGCCGAACACCAGCGTGCCTTCGAGGCCGAGGTTGATGCGGCCGGAGCGTTCGGTGATGGCTTCGCCGAGCGACACGAAGATGAAGGGCGTCGAAACGCGGATGGCGCCGCCGAGGATGGCGAGCGGCACGCCCCAGAGGCCGATCCCGGTGGCGTCCATCAGCTGCTCCTTTGCCAGAGGTCGGGATTGAAGGCCTTGAAGCGGCCGTAGAGGGTCTCGCTGAACAGGATGACGACGAACAGCATACCCTGCAGCACCAGCACGGTGGCGTCGGGCAGGTCCATGCGGCGCTGGATCAGCCCGCCGGACGCATCGATGCCGCCAAGCAGGAAGGCGACCGGGATGATGGCCAGCGGATTGTGGCGGGCGAGGAAGGCGACGAGGATGCCGGTATAGCCATAGCCGGCGGCGAGCGAGGCGTTGGCGCTGCCCTGCACGGCCGCGACCTCCAGCATGCCGGCGAGGCCTGCGAAGGCGCCGGCCAGCCCGGTGAAACCGACGATCAGCGAGCCGACGGCGAGCCCCTGCACCTGGGCCGCCCTGACATTGCCGCCGGCGATGCGTGCGGCAAAGCCCCAGCGGGTCTTTTCGATCAGCACCCAGGACAGCATGCAGGCGACGACGCCGACGGCAAGGCCCCAATGCACCTCCATGCCCGGCATGTTGCCGATGCGGTAGATCTCGGCCAGCGGCTGGGTCGAGGGCTTGTTGAGCGAGGCCGGGTCACGCAGCGGTCCTTCGACCAGCTGGTTCATCAGAGCGATGGCGATATAGGCCATCAGCAGGCTGGAGATGGTCTCGTTGACGGCGCGGTAATGGCGGAGCGCGCCGACGGCACCGATCCAGATGCCGCCGGCGGCCATGCCCGCCACGCCCATGACGAGAATGACGATGAAGGAAGGGGCGCCGCTGAGCGCCGTGCCGGCTGCCGCAGCGGAGACGCCGCCGAGCACGATCGCACCCTCGCCGCCGATGACGACGAGGCCGAGCCGGGCCGGCAGCGCCACGCAGAGCGCCGCTAGCAGCAAGGGAGCGGCACGCGACAGCGAGTTCTGGACCGAGAACCACGAGCCGAAGCCGCCGCGCCACATCGTTTCATACAGCTGGATTGGCGATTTGCCGACAGCCAGGATGAACAGGCTGAACAGCACCATGCCGACGATCAGCGCCACGATCGGAATGACGAAGGCTTCCGCCCGCCGGGCGATCCATTCGAGCGCCGCCGGATACCCCCTGGCACCGAACGTCGCTGGCGCGCCTGCCACCGTGTCTGTCATATTGCCGCCTCCGTCCGGTTCAGGCGGTCGAGCCGACGACGCCCTCGACGAGATAGTCCATGCTTTCGAGCTCGATGGCGGTCTCGGCGAATGCCTGGCCTTCGGTTGCGACGACGATGCCCTTGTTGCTCTTCAGCGGGCCCTTGATGACGGAGAAGCCGCCCTTCATCATTTCGGCCAGCGTGGCGTCGAACTGCTTGCGCGCCGGCTCGGAGACGGCGGGGCCGAGCGGGCTCATCTTGACGAAGCCGTCGGCCAGTCCGCCGCGGGTGAAATTGGGCAGCGGCTTGCCGGCGATGAGGTCGTCGACGAACATCTTGTAGACCTTGGCCCAGTTCCATTCGGCGCCGGTCAGGTATTTCTCGGGCGACAGCGGGCTCTGGTTGGCGTGGTAGCCGCAGACGAACGCGCCGCGGCCGGCGGCGGTCTCGACGACCACCTTGGGACTGTCGACATGGCAGGTGATGACATCGGCGCCCTGGTCGACCAGCGCGTTGGTGGCTTCCGCTTCCTTGACCGCCAGCGACCACTCGCCGGTGAAGATCACCTGGCAGGTGATGGTCGGGTCGACCGAGCGCGCGCCAAGCAGGAAGGAGTTGATGTTGAGCAGCACCTGCGGGATCGGCTTGGCGGCGACGAAGCCGAGCTTCTTGGTCTTCGAGGTGTGGCCGGCGACGACGCCGTTCAGATACTGGCCCATGCCGATATAGCCGAAATAGGAGCCGGCATTCATCGGATGCTTGTCCTTGTTCCACATGCCGCCGCAATGGCGAAACTGGACGTCGGGGAATTTCGCGCACATGGCGAGCATGTGCGGATCGAAATAGCCGAAGGAGGTCGGGAATATCAGCGAGGCGCCGTCGAGGTTGATCATCGATTCCATTGTCTTCTGGACGTCGACCGTCTCGGGGACGTTCTCCTCCTCGACGATCGAGAGGCCTTCGATGCCCTTCAACGACGCTGCCCCTTCGGCATGCGCCTGGTTGTAGCCGTAGTCGTCCTTCGGGCCGACATAGATGAAGCCGACGGTGGCGGTGGCGGCGAAGGCGCGGCCGATGGGAAAGGATGCCGAGGCCAGGCCGAGCGCGGCTCCGGCGGCGGACGTCTTGAGCAACTGGCGGCGGCTAAGCATGAATCTGTCGGTCATCTCTTATGCTCCCCTGTAGGACCCTTTTCCGGGGTCGGTTGATGTCTTCTTCAGGAAAGTGCATGCAATTGCTATGCCAATTGGGTTTGGTGCAATTTATTGAACAAAATCAGTTACGCTATCAAAATCGTTTGCTCATGGAGCGGGCAATTGCATGCACTTTTTGCCTTGAAAACAGCCAGTTTGACAGGCGGATTAAAATTGAGGCATAGAGAGCTATATCGAGTCGAGCAAGCCGACGGGCCGACCGACTCCACAAGAAGACGACGGAGGAAATTTGTCGGGGAAGCGTAGCTTGATCAGGTCGGGCACGACCGTCGATCAGATGGTGAGGGCGATCGGCGACCGGATCGTCACCGGCTTCCTGCGCCCCGGCGAAAAGCTCGACGAGGCCTCGCTCGCCGCCCGCTTCGACGTGTCACGCACGCCGGTCAGGGAGGCGCTCGGCCAGCTCAGCGCCATGGGCCTAGTCGAAAGGCGGCCGAACCGGGGCGCCATTGTCGCGGTGGTGACGCAGGAGCATCTCGCCTCGATGTTCGAGAGCATGGCCGAACTGGAGGCGATCTGCGCCCGCTTCTCGGCCGAGCGCATGACCAGCGGCGAGCGCCGCTCGCTCGAGATCGAGCATCAGGCTTCGGCACGGCTGGTGCAACTGGGCGCCGAAGAGGACTACGAATATTTCAACACCGAGTTCCACACCCGGCTCTATCGCGGTGCTCACAACACCCATGTCTATGAGATGACCACCATGACACGCAGCCGGCTAGCGCCCTTCCGGCGCGCGCAGTTCATGCTGCCGGGGCGTCTCGCTAAATCCTGGCAAGAGCATGACGCCATCGTCACCGCGATCATGCGCGGCGATGGCAATGCCGCTGGCAAGGCTGCCAAGGATCACGTCTCCATCGTCAGCGAAGCAAGCGCTGTCTTTGCGCTCGGCGAGCAGCCGAAGGGCGCAAGGGACGACAATGCCGGTCACTGCCAGCTGACGAGCAACGCTTGCGAACGACAGGACTAGTCCTTAGGTCTCGTCGATCTCAGCGCCGGCGGTCGTCGGCGCTCTAGGAAGAACGGCGTATAAACCGCAGTCCCGCGCGGCGAGCAACAGCGAACGGTTGTCGCGCGTGGGACGAAGGAAATTCGCCCCCGGCCGCGGGCGGTGAACGGGACAGACGTAGGAGCGTCAGCATAGCGCCGGCCGCAGGACGGGACGCGGGACCGACTGTCCCCGCCCGCCGTGGTCCGCCTTCACGCCAGCTCGAACCTCAAGCTTCGTCGTTGAGTTCACCACCGCACAAGGTGCAAGCGGCCTAATTTGTCCAGTTGGCTGGGATCGATCTCTTCTATAAAGCATTGTTTTTATTGCCTTTACCCACCTCCGATTTGTATCACAATAGGTGCCACAATATGTAGCACATTCTCCGCGACTTTCACGTGTGCATACATTTTCCACCATTGTTCTCCGAATGGGCGTCGCCAAATACTGCCTAATCGGTCAGCGTTGCGATGTTTTTTGCGGCATCAGCATGACGCGACTGCCTTCAAATCGGGAGAAAAGCCGCCTCAGAGCGGTATCGCTGGACTGGCACGCCCCTTGCTTGGTTGCTTAACGTGCAGAGCGTCTAGGGTTCCGGCCGTGTCGATCACGGCGCTGGTCCAAGAGACGCGACCGCCAGGGATGCATTGAGGCATCCGGCGGAACACGGCGGGCCAAAATCCCGGGAGAACCCTGCACGGGTTTGCTGGCGCGAACCTCTCCCGGATGCGCGCTCCGTGAACCCCCAACAAACGTCCGGCCGCAATCCGGATCGCAAACAGGGGTACGCAATGCTTCGCAAGCTGGCCGCAATCATCCTCGCCGCGTCACTCAGCCTTCCCTTCATTCCGGCCGCGCAGGCGGCTCCCAAGAAAGACTTCAAGATCTGCTGGTCGATCTATGTCGGCTGGATGCCGTGGGGCTATCTCTCCGACAGCGGGATTATGAAGAAATGGGCCGACAAATACGGCATCAATGTCGAGATCACCCGCATCAACGACTATGTCGAGAGCATCAACCAGTACACGGCCGGCGGCTTTGACGGCTGCTCGATGACCAACATGGATGCGCTGTCGATCCCGGCCGGCGGCGGTGTCGACACGACCGCCTTGATCGTCGGCGACTTCTCCAACGGCAACGACGCGGTCATCCTCAAGGACAAGTCAGCACTCAAGGACATTACCGGCCAGAAGGTCAATCTCGTCGAACTCTCGGTCTCGCACTATCTGCTGGCGCGCGCGCTGGACACGGTCGGCCTCGCCGAGAAGGACATCACGGTGGTCAACACTTCCGATGCCGACATGGTCGCCGCCTACGGCACCAGCGACGTCACCTCCGTCGTCACCTGGAATCCGCTGGTCTCGGAAATTGTTGCCATGCCGGGCGCCCACAAGGTGTTCGATTCGATGCAGATCCCCGGCGAGATCATCGACCTGATGGTCGTCAACACCGCAACGCTGAAGGACAATCCGGCCCTGGGCAAGGCGCTTGCCGGTGCATGGTATGAAGCCATGGCGCTGATGACATCGGGCACGCCCGAAGGCAAGGCGGCCAAGGAAGAGATGGCCAAGGCATCGGGTACGGATCTTGCCGGCTTCGATGCGCAGCTTGCATCGACGGCGATGTTCTTCGAGCCGGCCAAGGCGGTGGACTTCACGAACGGCGCCGAATTGCCGAAGACCATGGATCTGGTCCGCAACTTCCTGTTCAGCCACGGCATCCTCGGCACCAATGCGCCGAGTGTCGACATGATCGGCATGAGCTTCCCCGACGGCTCCACGCTGGGCGACCCCAACAACGTCAAATTGCGTTTCGATCCGGCCTACATGGCCCTGGCGGCGGCTGGAACGCTCTAGGGGCGCGACATGCTGGCCAGAGGAACCGGCACCGTGAATGCTGTGCCCGAGGCGAGGGCCGAAGTCGCGCGCCCGCCCCCGCGCAGGCGGAAAGCGCGGCTTCGCCTGATCAACGCGACGGTCTCGCGAGGCGGAGCCCTGTTCCTTGGTGCCTTGCCGTTTGCCGCCGTGGCGATCGCCTATCTTTTCGCATCGGCGCAAAGACTCGCCGTCAATCCCAGCGACAAGCTCCTGCCCTCCCCGGCACAGATGTGGTCGGCTTTCCTGGATCTTGCCACGGTTCCAGACAAACGCTCGGGCGACCTCATCCTGTGGGCAGACACTTTTGCCAGCCTGGTCAGGCTGTTCGCAGGCGTCGGCGTGGCGGCGCTCACCGCCCTTTGCCTCGGCGTCGCCATCGGCTTCATCCCGCGTGTCAGGGCTTTTCTGCTACCCTTCGTCACCGTGGTCTGCGTTATCCCGCCACTGGCGCTGCTGCCGATTCTGTTCATCGCACTCGGCCTCGGCGAAACGGCCAAGATTACCTTGATCGCTCTCGGTGTCGCCCCGGTCATGGTGCGCGACATCGCCAACCGGGTGATGGAGCTGCCGCCCGAACTCGTCGCCAAGGCGCAGACGCTCGGCGCCAACAGCTGGACCATGGTGCTGCGGCTGGTGCTGCCGCAGGTCACGCCGCGCCTCATCACCTGCGTGCGGCTGGCGCTTGGACCGGCCTGGCTGTTCCTGATCGCGGCGGAAGCCATCGCCTCGACCGAGGGGCTGGGCTACCGCATCTTCCTCGTCCGCCGCTATCTGTCGATGGACGTCATCCTGCCCTATGTCGCCTGGATCACGCTGCTTGCCGTCATTACCGACTGGCTGCTGGTGCGGCTCTCGCACGCCATCTCACCCTGGGCTCATCCGGTGCAGAACCAATGAGCCGCATCGTAGTCCATGGACTGGAGAAGAGCTACGGCGATGTCCGCGTGCTGGAGCGGGTCAACGTCACCGCCGAGCCGGGCGAATTCCTGTCGCTGGTTGGCGCCAGCGGCTGCGGAAAATCGACCTTCCTGCGCATCCTGCTCGGCCAGGAACAGCAGAGCGGCGGCAAGGTCGTTGTCGGCGACCAGCCGATCGTGCCGGAGCCGACGCCGCAGCGCGGCATCGTCTTCCAGCGCTATTCGGTGTTTCCGCATCTGACCGCCCTGCAGAACCTGCTGCTTGTCGAGGATTTTCGCTCTGGCGGGCCGTTTGGCCGCGTCTTCGGCGCCAGGCGCAGGAGCGCCAGACAAGAGGCCGAAACCATGCTGGAACGCGTCGGCCTCGCCCATGCGCGCGACCTCTATCCGGCATCGCTCTCGGGCGGCATGCAGCAGCGGCTGGCGATCGCCCAGACCTTGCTTGGCCGGCCGCAGATCCTGCTTCTCGACGAGCCGTTCGGCGCGCTCGATCCCGGCATTCGCGTCGAGATGCACGAACTGCTCACCGAGCTCTGGAGTGAGCACGGCATGACCGTCGTCATGGTCACCCACGATATCGGCGAAGCCTTCAAGCTCGGCACCCGTGTGCTCGTCTTCGACAAGGTCCGCCACGACCCCCAGTTCCCGTCCGCCTATGGCGCGACGATCACCTACGATCTGAAGCTCGACCGCAAGAACCGAGCTTGCTCACGAGACGTGGCCAAAGTGGCCGCGATGGTCGGGACGACCCGACTGGATAGCGCAATCGCGACGACGGCGTCGTGAAGGAGGTTTTCATGCACAGAGACAGTCCAGAACGCCGGCATCGCCGCGCCGGGCTCACCGACCGCCAGCCCCGCCAGCGTTTCCACCACCCGAACTTCGAGATCCGCGACATGCAGGGCTGGAAGGCGATCGAGGCGGAAGGCAAGCTGCCCGAGGACGGCTGGCGCAAGGAACAGAAATGGGCGCTGGATATGGGCCTGCCCGGATCGGATTCGATCATCGACAAATCGATCCCGACATTCGCACGCGGTGAGCTGCCGCATTTCGCCGGCATCAACACCTTCCTCAAGGCGCCCTATGTCGAGAACGTCCGCGACGTCGGCAGGTATGACGCAGCCGTGATGGGCATTCCTTTCGACAGCGGCACCACCTACCGGCCGGGAACCCGCTTCGGTCCGCAAGGCATCCGTCGCATCTCGGCGCTCTACACGCCCTACAATTACGAGCTCGGTGTCGACCTGCGCGAGCAGATGACACTGTGTGACGCCGGCGACGTTTTCACGATTCCGGCCAATCTCGAAAAGAGCTTCGACCAGATCACCAAGGGCGTCAGCCATGTCGCTTCGTCGGGTGCGCTGCCGATCATGCTGGGTGGCGACCATTCGATCGGATTTCCTTGCGTGCGCGGCATTGCCGACGTGACCTCCAAGCGCATCGGCATCATCCATTTCGACCGCCACATCGACATCCAGGAAAAGGATCTCGACGAGCGCATGCACACGACGCCGTGGTACTGGGCGACCAACCTGCCGAACGTCTCGGCCACCAATCTGGTGCAGCTCGGCATCGGCGGCTGGCAGGTGCCCCGCTATGGCGTGGCCGAGGCGAGGAAGCGCGGCACCAACGTGCTGACGATTTCCGACATCGAACAGATGGGGCTGGAGAAGGCGGCGGAAATCGCGCTCGAACTGGCATGGAAGGATACCGACGCGGTCTACATCTCCTTCGATGTCGACAGCATCGATTGCGGTTTCGTGCCCGGCACGGGTTGGCCGGAGCCCGGCGGCTTCCTGCCGCGCGAGGCGCTGAAGCTGCTCGGGCTCGTCTCGGCGCCCGGCATCTGCGGACTGGAAGTGGTCGAGGTGTCGCCGCCCTACGACACCTCCGACATCACCGCGCTGTTCGGCGTGCGGGTCGTCGTCGAGGCGCTCGGCTCGATGGTCGCGCACGGCAATCTCGGCAAGCACAAATCCATCATCGACAAGCCGACGAGCTTTTGACCATGCACGACGATCATCATCACCACGGCCATGACCATGGCGACGGCCACCATCACGGGCCGAATGGTCACCACCATCCGCACCCTGTCGGCCACAACGGGCCGACCGGCAAGCCGTTGCAATGGCAGACGCCGCATCTGCCGCACGACCATGCACACGAACCTGCCGACCCGCGGACGACGGATCCCGATCTCGTCGAAATCGCCTTCCTCGAAGGCTTTGCGCGGGCGCCCGACCCCTCCAGTTTCCTGCGTCTCGCCGGGATTCCGTTCGTCGGCGAAACCGCCGACGGTATGCGGCTGCATCTTCTGCGTGTCGAGACGCAGGACATGGTCGATGTCGGCGCCGTCATGCCGCTGATCGGCGGTGGCGGCGTCACCTATCACCCGCTGCCCGCGAAACTGACGTCGCACCGGCGTCGCCTGGCCTTCGTCTACCATGACGGCACCGGGCAAAAACCCCTCGACTTTGGCCAGGCGCGGTTTTTGGCCGACAGATCCGAAGCCGCGCAGATCGCCATGCCAGGGTCCGGACAATGAGCCCCGGCTTCGAACCGATCACTCGCCTTTCAAACAGGTCCAGAACGATGAAAACAACACTTTTGATTCTCGGCAGGCTCACCCCGGCAGCCTTGTCCAGGCTTGCCCTGACCGTCCCCGCGGTCCTCGCGCCGTCATTGGCCTTCGCCCATAGCGGCGGTTTTCATGTCCACGGCTTAATGAGTGGCCTTGAACACCCGCTGGCCGGCATCGACCATCTGCTTGCCATGATGGCCGTCGGCATCATCGCCGCCCGGACCGGCGGCAAAGCCATCGTCGTCGTGCCGTCGCTTTTTGTCGCGACGATGATCGCTGGCGCGCTGCTGGGCATCGCCGGGATTGGCTTGCCATCGCTTGAGTCCGGCATCGCTTTGTCGCTGGTTGTCTTCGGCGCCATTATGGCGCTCGCCAGACCGTTGCCTCTGGCGGTGGCCGCGTCGCTGGCTGCCCTTTTCGGGCTCTTCCACGGCAATGCCCACGGCCTCGAAACTCCCGAGACGGTCAGCGGCATCGCCTACGCGGTTGGCTTCGTGGTCGCCACTTCGGCTCTGCACACGAGCGGGGCGTTGGCTGCCCTGACGCTTCGGCGCTGGCCGAAGGCCATCCGCACGGCAGGCGTCGGCACCTCATTGGTTGGCGTGGCACTTGCGGCACAGATCATCTGAACGGGCAGCCGACGTATCGGCAACGAACAGGAGGGCAAGGCATGATCAAGCGACTGACCGTTTGGCAGCGCATTCGAACCGTGCTGTACCAGATCCTGAAGGTCCGGGCCGAGCGACTCTGATCGCATCCACTCGAACAGAATCTACCCGCGAATGGCTGACCCCTTTCGCGGGCTTGCGGCGGGACGCGAGGGCGCACGAGGATGGTCGGCGCGATTGCCGCATGGAATCAGTGCGGACGCCCGCGCGAATAGAGGTTGCCCATTATAAGCATTTTTTGGCAGATTCTCCCTGGCGGGACATGTCGCACCGATCGGATGCGCGCGGAGTTCACGAAGGCGCTGACGACGCATGATGTCGAATGCGAAATCGTTCGTGCGCTTACCCATGACATCAAGCCGGGAGCGCTTCTGACATGGATCAGGGAACGACTGCCCTTGGGCCGACAGCGGACAGACGGCTTTTGACATCAGAAAGCGGCAAGCGGAGTTTCAAGTCATCGTAGGGTCGGTGAGGAAGGGCATGATATCCACGCCGTCTCCCGGGAAGACGGTGAAATGCGGGTGGTTCTCAAACAGGCGGGCGGCAGCCTCGATGGTATCGGCCTCGATGACAATGTAGCCGCAGAAAGGGTTCACGGCGTCGGCGGTGCCGTCCTTTGTAACGCGCGTCGTTCTGCCGACCATACCGCCGCGATCAGGGAAGAGTGCGGCATTTCTCTCCTCCCAGTCCGCCCACTGCTGCAATCCGACGCTATCAATCGCATCTTGCTCGGGCTTGGGCAGGCTGCGAAAGCGGGCAAGGTCTTCGGGCTTCATCGTGTAGACGGCAAGAAAGCGGGGCATACAGCGAACTTCGGGCTG
>NZ_JBWLUZ010000058.1:0-17254 GCF_057784325.1 Mesorhizobium sp. CNPSo 4689 | reverse complement strand
CCAGATCAAGGCCCACGGTGGTAATCTGCATGGCGGATGGCTCCTTAGCTCGGGTTGCCTGACAGCAAACCCACTGTGGCACTGTGATGCCGGGAGCGGGAGCCATCCACCTCATCTGCTTTCAGGAACCGGCAAAAGTTATCTCTACGAACGACATGCGGCGCAAAGCTGCCGTTCGCGTGGTGGAAGACGTAGGTCGGCTTCGGGTCAAAGGTTGACGTTCAACGGGCGAACATCCTTGCACTGACGAGGTGACCACCGACCGGCAAATCTTGCTCGCTACTCTCGGTTCCCGGCCAACTGTGCCCGTGCATCCCGGATCGAGGCGGCGTAGGTCACAAGCGGCCGTTTGACGCCGTGGTTGATCAGCATGCGCCTTGTCTGTGGCGAAGCGCCGGCGATGATGAAGCGCACGCCGGCGCGTCTGGCCTTGTGGGCCGCACCCTCGATGACATTGGCCGCCGTCGAATCGAAGAACGGCACCGCCGAGCAGTCGAGGATGAAGTTCTTGCGTTGGTCGGCGATACGGTCAAGCACTGTGCCGACGGTCGAAGCGGCGCCGAAGAAGAACGCGCCCGAGATCCGGTAGACGACGGTATCGGCATCGCTGGCCTCGCTGGAATCATAGGTGCTGGCGCTGTCTGCCACGTCCTCCGGCACCAGCGATTGATCGGCCTCGACCGCAATGCTCTTGGCCATGCGGTCGATGAACAGGATCGAGCCCAGCACGAAGCCGACGACGATGCCTTCGGTGAGATCGCGGAAGACGACGATCAGGAAAGTCGCCAGCAGCACCAGCGCGTCGCCGCGCGACGTGCGCAGCAGTGTGGCGAAGGCCTGCTTCTCGACCATGTTCCAGCACACCACCGCCAGCACGCCGGCCAGCGCTGCCAGAGGGATGTAGCTGGCTAAGGGTGCAGCCACCAACATCAGCACCAGCAGGATCACCGCATGGATCATGCCGGACACCGGCCCGTGCGCGCCGGCCCGCACATTGGTGGCAGTGCGGGCAATGGTGCCGGTGGCGCAGATACCGCCGAACAGGGCCGATGCGATGTTGGCAAAACCTTGCGCCACCAGTTCGCAGTTGGAACGGTGCCGCCGTCCGGTCATGCCGTCGGCGACCACGGCCGACAGCAGCGATTCGATCGCGCCGAGCAGCGCAAAGGCGATGGCATCCGGCAGCACGTCGATCATCCTAGCGAGGCTCACCGACGGGAAGGCCGGCCATTGCAGGCTGCGCGGGATGCCGCCGAAACGGGTGCCGATCGTCTCCGCCGGCAGCGAAAGCAGCGCCACGATGACCGAGGCCAGCCCGATGGCGATCAGCATCGCCGGCCATTTCGGCCGCCAGCGCTTCAGCAAGGCGATGGCCACGATGGTCAGCACCGCCACGAAGGTCGCTGAGAGGTTGATCGTGCCGGCCGCCTCGCCGACCGCCATCAGCTTCGGCACCAATGGCCCGGGTTCCTTGCCGGCAAGCTTCAGCCCGAACAGTTCGACGATCTGGCCGGAAAAGATGATGACGGCGATGCCGGCGGTGAAGCCGACGGTCACCGGATAGGGGATGAACTTGATGTAGGTGCCGAGCCTCAGATAGCCGATGACGAGCAGGAAGATGCCGGCCATCATCGTCGCCAGCAGCAGCCCGTCGACACCGACCCGCGCCGTGGTCGCCGCCACCAGCACGATGAAGGCACCGGCCGGCCCGCCGATCTGGAAGCGGCTGCCGCCGAGCGCCGAGATGATGAAGCCGCCGACGATCGAGGTGTAGAGGCCGCGCTCCGGAGTCACGCCCGAGGCAATGGCGATCGCCATCGACAGCGGCAGCGCCACGATGGCGACAGTCAGCCCGGCGATGGCATCGGCCCTGAAGTGCTCGAGCGTGTAGCCCTCGCGCAGCACCGTCACCAGTTTGGGCGTGAACAGTTCAGAGAAAGTTGGCCGTACCGGTTGATGCGTCTTCCGCCGGATCTGATCCATGGACTGCCTTCCGCGTCTCGGAGGCGGCGGGGATCGTCGGCAGGATGTCGGCGGTCGCCGTCGCGACTTTCTTGCGGGCTCAGTTCTGTGGGTTCTGCGGCGCTGGCTTGAGGCGTACGCCCCTGCCGCCGCGCTCGCTGGCCTGGTTCTCGCCGATCAGCTCCACCCCGGCCTCGTCGAGGGCCTGGATGACCTTCATCAGCGTGTCGACCACGCCCCTGACGACGCCGTCGCTCGCTTCCATGCGCTGGATGGTCGGAAGCGAAACTCCGGCGCGCTCGGCCAGCGTCTTCTGATCGATGCCGGCCAGCGCCCTTGCGGCGCGCATCTGCGCGGCGGTGATCATCGGCCAGAACCCTTGTCTGAGTCTGCAGTGTCAATGGATAATATAAGGATCATGATGTTTCAAGCATCATTACAAACAGATGAAACATGGGTCATTCGCTATCCGTCACCGCTTTGCGCCGCTGCAGCACGCGCGCCACGAGCCAGCACAGCATGGCCCAGGCGAAGCCGGCGCACCAGCCGGCCAGCACGTCGGAGGGCCAGTGGACGCCGAGATAGACGCGACTGATGCCGACCAGCACGGTGGTCAGCACCGCGAGGCAGAGCACAAAGATCTTCGTCGTCCGGCCATGCAGGAAGCGGGCCGCCAGCGAGCCGAGCGTCAGATAGGTCACCGCCGACAGCATGGCGTGGCCGCTCGGGAATGAGAACGACGTCTCGTTGACGAGATGCGAGACGAGATCCGGCCGCGGCCGATCGATGCCGGCCTTCAGCAGGCTGGACAACACCTGGCCGCCGGCCACGGCGACGAAGATCAGCAGCGCCGTTGCCGGCCTGCGGATCATCAAGAGATAGACGATCACCGCTGCCGTGATCAGCACCAGCACACTGGCGCTGCCGAGGCTGGTGATGTCGCGCATCGCCCCTTCCAGCCACGGCGGCCCGATCGGGCTGTCGGGTTGGCCCGCCTTGCGGAAGGCGAGCAGGATTTCGGTATCGAAGGCATGCGCCGTGCTCGCCCGCGCCACCTCCATCAATTCCTCGAAACCCCACAGCCCGCCGGCGATCACCAGGCCGGCCAGCAGCACCGGGAATTCGATGCGGTTGAGCAATGCGTGAGCGAAGGTCTTCATCGGGTCCCGCTAGAGTGGTTCATCGTTTCACGGAAACGCCGAACCGCTCTTTCCCTTTGTTTTTGGCGCAATTCCGAACGGAAAACCGTTTCACACTTTTCCTGAAATTGCTCTAGAGGCGCGTTTGCAGATAGGGCCCGAGCATGATCAGCGCCACCGCCGCGACCGCCAGCACGATGCCGGTCGCCTGCAGCGCGTTGACGCGTTCGCCGAAGAACACCAGCGCCACGACATTGACCGACACCAGTTGGATCACCGCCGACAGGCTGAACGACACCGACATGCCGAATTCGCGGATCAATCTCAGCATGATAAGATTGCCCAGCGAATAGAGCGCCAGCGTCACCACGATCTTGCCCAGGCTCGGCGCCAGCCCCCATTGCTTGGCCGCCGTTGCCGCCAAGAGGAAGATCACGGTCGAAATGCCGAGCTGAAGTAATCCGGAAAGACTCACTTTTTGCCCCTGAATGACGTTTGTGGCAGCCCTTGTTTCCGAAGCGTGCCGGGACGTCAAGCAACGTCCATCGCACCAAGGTCCGGCTGGTGATTGAACCCGGCTTACAATGTCACGAAAGTGTGATCAGCCGACTGTAAGGGTCGAACAGGTACCCATGCTCCAGCCACACCAAAAAGCCAGAGGCAAGTCTCATGACCGACGATCGCTCCCCCGACGCCCGTTTCCGCACCAGCCTGCTCGAGGAAAATGACGGCCCGGCCACCAACCCTACCGACAACCGCACCATGGGAGAGATCATAGCCTCGCGCTTCTCGCGCCGCGGTTTTCTGAAAGGTTCGCTCGCCGTCTCGGCCATTGCCGCCACCGTCAGCCCGCTGGCATTGGTCAGCGCCAACAATGCCCGCGCCGCCGAAGGTTCGGCCTTCTCCTTCGACGAGCTCGAAGCCGGTATCGACGACAAGCATCACGTAGCACCCGGTTACGATGCCGATGTGCTGCTTCGCTGGGGCGACCCGCTGTTTGCCGATTCGCCTGAATTCGACCCGACGAAGCAGTCGGCCGAGGCCCAGCTGAAACAGTTCGGCTACAACAACGACTATGTCGGCTATATCCCGATCGACGGCTCGGCCGAGCACGGCCTGCTGGTCGTCAACCACGAATACACCAACTCGCACCTGATGTTTCCGGGCATCGTGAAAATCGTCGACAAGGACGGCAAGAAGGCGCTCGAAGTCGCACCGCTCAGCAAGGAGCAGGTCGATGTCGAGATGGCAGCACACGGCGGCACCATCGTCGAGATCCGCAAGGACGGCGGCAAATGGCAGGTCGTGCGCGACGGCAAGCTCAACCGCCGCATCAGCTCCAACACCGAAATGGCGCTGTCCGGCCCTGCCGCCGGCCATGACCGCCTCAAGACCAGCGCCGACCCGTCCGGCACCAAGGTCATCGGCACCTTCAACAATTGTGCCGGCGGCGTCACGCCCTGGGGCACCTATGTCATGGCCGAGGAAAACATCCACGGCTATTTCTCCGGCGAACTGCCGGCCGACCACAAGGAAGCCACCAACTACAAGCGCCTCGGCATTCCCGAAGGTGCCTATGAGTGGGGCGCGCACTATGACCGTTTCGACCTCGCCAAGGAACCGAATGAGGCCAATCGCTTTGGCTGGATCGTCGAGGTCGACGTCAACGACCCAGCTTCGACGCCGCGGAAGCGCACCGCCATGGGCCGCTTCAAGCATGAGGGCGCCGAATCGATCGTCGCCAAGGATGGCCGCGTCGTCTTCTATCTCGGCGATGACGAGCGCTTCGACTATGTCTACAAATTCGTCACCAAGGGCACGTTCAACCCGAACGACCGTGCCGCCAACATGAACCTGCTCGACGACGGCACGCTGCATGTCGCCAAGTTCGTTGAGGACGGCTCGGTCGAATGGCTGCCGATCGTCTTCGGCCAGGGCCCGTTGACGGCCGAAAACGGTTTTGCCGATCAGGCCGACGTGCTGATCGAGACGCGCCGCGCCGCCGACCTGCTCGGCGCCACCAAGATGGACCGCCCCGAGGACATCCAGCCCAATGCCGGCAACGGCAAGGTCTATGTCATGCTGACCAACAATTCCAAGCGCAAGGCAGAGCAGGTCGACGCCGCCAACCCGCGCGCCGAGAATGCCTTCGGCCACATCATCGAGATCGTCGAGGACGGCGGCGACTTCACCTCCACCAAGGGCAAGTGGGAAGTGCTGCTGAAATGCGGCGATCCCGCGGTGGCCGAAGTCGGCGCCACCTTCTCGACGGCGACGACAGCCAATGGCTGGTTCGGCATGCCGGACAATTGCGCCGTCGATTCGGCCGGGCGCTTGTGGGTCGCCACCGACGGCCAGGGCCCGAAGGCCACCGGCCGCACCGACGGCCTGTGGGCGGTCGACACCGAAGGCACCGCGCGCGCGACGTCAAAGCTGTTCTTCCGCGTGCCGATCGGCGCCGAAATGTGCGGCCCGCTGTTCGCGCCGGACGACCAGACCGCTTTCGTCGCCGTCCAGCATCCGGGCGACGGCGGCGAGGACTGGGAGCCCTTTGGCCGGCCGTCCTACTATGAGGACCTGTCGACCCGCTGGCCCGACTTCAAACCCGACATGCCGGTGCGGCCGTCGGTGGTCGCCATCACCAAGCAGGGCGGCGGCAAGATCGCGGTCTGACACGGCCAGTCTGGAGAGATTGGACAATCGAGGAGGGATTTCGGCAACCCGAAATCCCTCCCTTTCTATTTAGGGATCTATCAAGCCTCGGGAAAGATTGGCAATTTAAGCGTGGCGCCCTAGGTCTTTATCAGGAGATCGCCATGCCGAAATCCATTTATGATCGTGGCCTGCTCAAGCCTGCTGATATCGCCAGGCTGCAACGCGTCTTTGACGAAGCCTGCCAGCGGCGCGAAGCCCATCCCGAGTCAGCCGAGGCGCGGGAAATCGCCCTGACCCTGCTTGCACTGCACAACGCCGGCATGGTCGAGGAGGACATGCTAATGGAAGCCGTTGGTTTCCGGCGGCTTGATTCAAAGTCGGCTTGATGTCCACGGGAACAGCCGCTCACGCGCCCCTATGCAGCATGTTGGACCACGGCCATATTCATCGTGCTTCTCAGCCGGAAGCCAATCGACTCGTATAGTCTTATGGCCGCAGCGTTGGTGACATAGGCATGGAGATAGGGAACTTCGCCGCGCGCCATGATCTGGTTTGCCACGAACAGGGACAGCAGCCTGCCCAGGCCGCGGCCGCGAAAGTCCGGATGCGAGCACACGCCACTGAGTTCGGTATAGCCAGGTTGCTTCATGCGGTCGCCGGCCATCGCCGCAAGTCTGCCGTCGATCTTCACGCCCCAGAAATCGCCGAGGCTCAACGCCTCAGCCGTGAACGGGCCAGGCTTGGTGACCGATGCCAGGGCGAGCATGTCGGCGGCGTCGTTTCGCGTCAGGCGTTGCACACGCTCGTCGGACACGATCGGCAACGGCTGTTCGGCTGTCATCTGCACCAGGCACGCGGTCGAAACCGCAGAAAGCTCCGCAGGCAAGACGATTGCATCCGCCTGGACCAGGATGGTGCTCTCGAGTGGGGGAATGAGCCTACTGAGCGCCTGCTGGCTTTCCACGTCGTCCGCGGCAGTGCCGGCGAAAGGAACAATTGATGGCCAGTATCGCCTAGCGAGGTTGTCGCCTTGCGCGAAAGCCTTATGTCGTGTCGCGAGCGCGCTCCATATAGGGCGGTCAAGCAGGTGCTTCATTGCACGACTGCCCCGGCCTTCTCGACACGACGGTCGATGGGAGCCGCCGCAAGCCCGTCTTCGATGGCGGCCAGTTGATCCAGAAGCGGCCCCGAAAGATCTGCACACAAATCCGCGACGGCTTTCTCGATGCGTGGCCAGACGTCGCGCTTCGCAACATCGACCAGCCGTCGACCGTCCCGGGTGAGCGAGACAATCCTGCGCCGCTGGTCGTTGTTTGACTGGCCGACTTCGACCAACCCCAATTCGGCCAGAAGCGAGACGCTTCGCGTGACGCCCGGCTGCGCAATCCCAAGAGACTGCGCCAGTTCACCGACCGGCAGCGGCCCGAGCCTGTCGAGCGCGGCAAGGAGCGGATACTGGCTCGACTGAACCGGGACATCCAGGCGATCGAGCACTCGCTGCGTATCCGCCTGCAACTGCTCGCCTAAACGCTTCAACCTGCTGCCCAGGCACAAGAAGCCAAGAGATCGAATGACGTCTTCCATGATCAATCCGTCTAGACGAAACAATAACATGTTATATAATAATGCATGGAAAGTCAAAGGCCTCTGCCGTAGGGCGCAACTCGAGCGAGTGATGGCCCAGGGAATAAGGCCGCTGCCATCCGCCGCCTTTTGGCCGAGATTGCCCTGCAGATGGCGCCGATTGCGCCCTCTATGGCGCATGCGCGATATGATCGATAAATCAGGTCGCGTCAGTGCGACTGATTCGAGGCCCGTGGGCTGGCGGGTCTTCCTTTTCGACACGCGGACCGGCCATGCCCTCCTTGCGCATCATCATCGACAGGTTTCTTGAAGGCGCAGCACCCAAGGTTCCGCGCCAGGAGCTGACGCATGTCGAGCGCCTGGCGCTGGTTCGCCGGCATGGCGATTTCTCGCTCGCCTACTCGACCGCCGTGCAGCAGAAACTGTCCTATTTCGGCGACAGCGACGGCTACATCGCCTTCGGTACCAAGATGAAGCACCATTTCGCGCTCGGCGACCCGGTGGTCCATCCGCCTGACCGGCTCGCCTACATCAGACGTTTCGTCGAAGCCGCCGGTGGCCCCTGGTTCGTGCAGATCGGTGCCGAGACCGCGCGCGTGCTGGCCTCGCTCGGCTATCAGGTCAACCGCTTGGGTATCGACACCAGGCTGCCGCTGCCCGACCATGATTTCTCGGGCAAGCGCAACGAAACGGTGCGTTACTCCGAGCGTTGGTTGCTGAAAAAGGGCTATTCCTTCGAGGAAGACAGGCGCAGCATCTTCCTCGACGAGATCGCCAGGCTTTCCGAGAACTGGCGCGGCGAGCGCATCGTCAAGCGCTGGGAGATGGGCTTCCTCAACCGGCCGTTCGCCGACCATCTCGGCATCGACATGCGCCGTTTCGTGCTGCGCGGCCCCGATGGCGAGCTCGTCGCCCTGCTCGACTTCGATCCGCTGTTCAGTGGCGGCAAGGTCATCGGCTATACCACGGCCTTCAAGCGCAAGCATGTCGACGCCACCCCGCATGCCGAGATCGGCCTGACCAAATTCGCCGTCGACCGCTTTCGCGAGGAAGGCATTTCCGTCGTCACGCTGGGCCTGTCGCCGCTGGTCGACATCGAAGCCAGCGGCTTTGCCGAATCGAACTTCTGGCGCGGCACCTTCCAGCGCGCCTACGGTTCCGCATGGGTCAATCGCTCGAAGTTCAATTTGCAGGGCCAGGCGGCGTTCAAGCGCCGCTTCCACGGCCAGGAGCAGCCGACCTATATCGCCTTCCGCAAGGGGACATTTGTCGAAATGCTGGGGCTACTGCGGCTGGTGAAGGCAATCTGAACCGGCCGACCGGTCAGTTCCTTAGCCGGTAGCCCGTCCTGAAGATCCAGGCGACGATCGCTATGCAGATGAGCAGAAAGACGACAGTCATGCCGAGGCTGATGCCGACCGAGACATCCGACTTGCCGTAAAAGCTCCAGCGGAACCCGCTGATCAGATAGACGACCGGATTGAACAGCGTCACCGTGCGCCAGATGTCGGGCAGCATGTTGATCGAATAGAAGCTGCCGCCAAGGAAGGTCAGCGGCGTGATGATCAGCAGCGGCACCAGCTGCAGCTGCTCGAAGCTCTTGGCCCAGATGCCGATGATGAAGCCGAACAGGCTGAAGGTCACCGCGGTCAGCACCAGGAAGGCGAGCATCCACACCGGATGTTCGATGTGGAGCGGCACGAACAGCGACGCCGTCGCCAGGATGATCAGGCCAAGGATGATCGACTTGGTCGCCGCACCGCCGACATAGGCAATGACGATCTCAAGATAGGAGACCGGCGCCGACAGCAGCTCGTAGATCGAGCCGACGAATTTCGGGAAATAAATGGCGAAGGAGGCATTCGAGATCGACTGCGTCAAAAGCGACAGCATGATCAGCCCGGGCACGATGAAAGCGCCGTAGCTGATGCCGTCGATCTCGGTGATGCGCGAGCCGATGGCCGAGCCGAAGACGACGAAATAGAGCGATGTCGAGATGACCGGCGAGATGATGCTCTGCAGCACGGTGCGAAAGGCGCGCGCCATTTCCACCCGGTAGATTGCCCATACTGCACGAAGATTCATGGCCGCGCGCAGGTTCATGGCTCTTGCCTCAAAAGATTGACGAATATCTCCTCGAGCGAGCTGTTTTGCGTGTCCATGTCGCGGAAATGGATGCCGGCGGCCTCGAGGTCGCGCAGAAGCGAGGCGACGCCTGGCCGATCGCTCTGGTTGTCATAGGTGTAGGTCAGCTGCTGGCCGTCCGGCGACAGCTCGAGCGCATAGCGCGAGAGCTTTTCGGGGACGGTGGCGAGCGGGCTGCGCAGCTCCACCAACAGCCGCTTGCGGCCGAGTTTGCGCATCAATTCGGCCTTGTCGTCGACCAGGATGATCTCGCCGCGGTTGATGACGCCGACGCGGTCGGCCATCGCCTCGGCCTCCTCGATGTAATGCGTGGTCAGGATGATGGTGACGCCATCCTCGCGCAGCCGGCGCACCATCTCCCACATGTCCTGGCGCAGCTCGACGTCGACGCCGGCCGTCGGCTCGTCGAGGAACAGCACGCGCGGCTCGTGCGACAGCGCCTTGGCGATCATCAGCCGGCGCTTCATGCCGCCCGACAGCGTGATCGCCTTGGCGTCCTTCTTGTCCCACAGCGAGAGGTCGCGCAGAACCTTCTCGACGAATGCCGGGTTGGCCGGCTTGCCGAACAGGCCACGGCTGTAATTGACCGTCGCCCACACGCTCTCGAAGGCATCGATGGTCAGTTCCTGCGGCACCAGCCCGATCAGGCTGCGCGCGGCGCGATAGTTCCGGTTGATATCGTTCCCGTCCACGGTGACGGTACCGGACGAGCGGTTGACGATGCCGCAGACGATCGAGATCAGTGTCGTCTTGCCGGCACCGTTCGGCCCGAGCAGCGCGAAGATCTCGCCGCGCTCGATGTCGAGGTTGATTTCCTTCAGTGCCTGGAAACCGGTGGCGTAGGTCTTGGTGACCCCGGAAATCGATATGATTGATGGCATGGCTGAAAACGGCTGCCTGAAACGCGTTGTTGAGCGGAATCCGGTGAATGTCGGTGCGCGCGGCCGGAAGTCAATGCCGCTCCTGACAGTTCTGGCCATTGACAGTGTGTACAACTGACGATTTGCAGCCGGATGCTGCGACAACGCGCCCCGCGTGACGCCAAGCCACTTTGACCCGGTCGGGCTTGCGCCCTATTCTGCAACAACAAGCAGCAGCCGGAGCCCGCCATGGACCCGCTCATTCTGTCGCGCATCCAGTTCGGCGCGAATATCTCGTTCCACATTCTGTTTCCGGCGATCACCATTGCACTTGGCTGGGTGCTGCTGTTCTTCAAGTTGCGTTACAACGCGACCGGCGATTCCGCCTGGATGCGCGCCTATTTCACCTGGGTGAAGGTGTTCGCCTTATCCTTCGCCATGGGCGTGGTTTCAGGCGTCACCATGAGCTTCCAGTTCGGCACCAACTGGCCGGGCTATATGGAAACTGTCGGCAACATCGCCGGCCCGCTGCTCGCCTATGAGATCCTGACCGCCTTTTTCCTCGAGGCGGCCTTCCTCGGCATCATGCTGTTCGGCTTCCGCCGCGTCTCCAACCGTATCCACACCTTGGCCACGGTGCTGGTCGCCGGCGGCACGACGGTCTCGGCCTTCTGGATCATCGCGCTGAATTCCTGGATGCAGACGCCGGCCGGCTTCGAGATGCGCGACGGCGTGGCGCATGCCGTCGACTGGTGGGCGATCGTCTTCAACCCGTCCATGCCTTACCGGCTCGTCCACATGCTGCTTGCCTCGGGCCTGACGGTGTCCTTCCTGATCGCTGGCCTGTCGGCGCTGCGCTATCTCTACGGCGACCGTTCGGAATCGATGTGGAAGGCGTTGCGCACCGGCGTCTTCACCGCCGCGATCCTGATCCCGATCCAGATATTCGCCGGCGACCAGCACGGTTTGAACACGCTGGAGCATCAGCCGCAGAAGATCGCCGCCATGGAGGCCAACTGGAACACCGGCCCCAACGTGCCGCTGGTGCTGTTCGCGTGGCCCGACGAGGCAGCCAGGGAGAACAGGTTCGAGCTCGCCATTCCCGACGGCGCCAGCGTCGTGCTGCGCCACAGCACCAGCGGCGTCGTGCCGGGCCTCAACGACTATCCCGGCAACCATCCGCCGGTCTTCCCGGTGTTCTGGGGCTTTCGCATCATGGTCGGCACCGGCGTCCTGATGCTGATCGTTTCCTGGTCGGCAGCCTTCTTCCTCAAGCGCCGCCACAGCCTGCCAAAACCGCTGGCGCTGCTGATGGTGCCCATGACCATCTCCGGATGGGTGGCGACGCTCGCCGGCTGGTACACGACAGAGATCGGCCGCCAGCCCTGGCTGGTCACCGGCGTGCTGAAGACCGCCGACGCCGTCGGCCCGGTCGCCGGCAGCCATGTCGCGCTGACGCTTGCCGTCTATCTCATCCTTTATGTGCTGCTTCTGATCGCCTATCTCGGCGTGCTGGTGCACCTGGCGCTGAAGGCGGCCAAGGATGGCGACGCCTCGCCGCTGCCCGGCGTCATGAACGCGGCATTGTCGCAGCCGGCTGCGGGAGAGTGACATGACCTTCGACTGGCCAACCTTGCTCCCCCTGATCTTCGCCGGCCTGATGGGCCTCGCCATCCTGATCTACGTCATCCTCGATGGTTTCGATCTCGGCATCGGCATCCTGTTCGCGGCCGCCGAAGACGCCGAGCAGGACACGATGATCGCGGCGATCGGCCCGTTCTGGGACGCCAACGAAACCTGGCTGGTGCTGGCCGTCGGCCTGCTGCTGGTCGCCTTCCCGCTGGCCCACGGCACCATCCTGACGGCGCTCTACATTCCGGTGTTCCTGCTGCTGCTCGGCCTGATCCTGCGCGGCGTCGCCTTCGATTTCCGCGCCAAGGTGCCGGCCGGCAGGAAGCGTCGCTGGAACCGCATCTTCTTCCTCGGCTCGATCATCGCCTCGCTGGCGCAGGGCTATATGCTGGGCGTCTATGTGCTCGGTCTCGATGTCGGCTTCGGCGGCGTGGCCTTCGGCGCGCTGGTGGCGCTCTGCCTCGCCGCCGCCTATGCGGCGATGGGGGCCGCCTGGCTGATCTACAAGACCGAAGGCGAAATGCAGAAGAAGGCGGTGCGCTGGCTGCGTACGGCGCTGGTGCTCGCCGCACTCGGCATGGCGGCGGTGTCGCTGGCCACGCCCTTCGCCAGCCCGCGTATCTTCGACAAATGGTTCGTCTGGCCGCAAATGCTCTATCTGTCGCCGCTACCGATCTTGTCGGCGCTGCTGTTCGTCTGGCTGTGGCGGCAGACCTTCCGTCTGCCCAGGCCGGACGACCGCCATGCGCTGACGCCGTTCCTGACCCTGGCCGCCATCTTCGCGCTCGGCTTTGCCGGTTTGGCCTGGTCGTTCTACCCGTTCGTCGTGCCCGACAAGCTGACCATCTGGCAGGCGGCGTCGGCGCCCGAAAGCCTCGCCATCATCCTCGCCGGCACGGTCGTCGTGCTGCCGATCATCATCTTCTATTCCTTCTACGCATACCGCGTGTTTGGCGGCAAGGCGACGGACCTGACGTATGATTGAGACGACAAAGGCTGGAGTCAGGGGCGGCGCATCAATACCTTCGTCATCCTAGGGTCTCCGCGACGTCGCTTCGCTCCTGCTCCGCCCTAGGATGACGAAGGGAAGGAAGGAGGGCATCGCTGCCCGCCCCCCAACCCTCAGTTACTGGCCGAAAGCACCAGCACCGGCTTTTCGCTATAAAGCTTCGGGAACATCGCCTTCAAATTCGCCACCTTGGGCAGGTCGTTGTAGACGATGTAGGGATAGGTCGGGTTCAGCGTCAGAAAATCCTGGTGGTAGTTCTCCGCCGGATAGAAGGCCTTACCGGTCTCCAGCGTGGTGACGATCGGCTTCGAAAACACCTTGGCCTTGTCGAGTTGGGCGATGTAGCTCTCGGCGATCTTCTTCTGCGCGTCGTTCTCGGCAAAGATGGTCGAGCGGTACTGGGTGCCGCTGTCCGGGCCTTGATAGTTAAGCTGCGTCGGATTGTGCGCCACCGAGAAATACACCTGCAACAGCTGGCCATAGGTTACCTTGGACGGGTCGTAGGTGATCTCGACCGATTCCGCGTGCCCGGTGCGGCCGGTGCCGACCGTCTCGTAGACGGCGTTCTCCTGGCTGCCGCCGGCATAGCCGGAAACGGCGCGGCTCACGCCCTTGACGTGCTGGAACACGCCCTGCACGCCCCAGAAACAGCCGCCGGCGAAGACCGCCTTCTCGGTGCCGCTGCTGGCCTTCTCGTCCAGTGCCGGCGGCGGGATCACCACCGCGTCCTCGGCCGAGACGGCCGGGCCCTGCCACAGCGCGGCCCCCGCTGCCGCGAGGATGAGGGCGGCCAGCGCGCCCCTGGCGAAATTGGCCGATCGCCGCGCGGCTTTTTTGTGAATGCCGGTCATGTCTGATCTCCCATGATGGTGTCCTATTATATGGCGGATCGCACCGCCCTTGTCTCACATTGCCGTGCGCCGCATTCCGGCTCGGCCCAAAAAGGCACCGTCCCTGACCTGGACAGGGAACGGCCATGGCCAGGGACGGCCGGAGGCGAGCCGAAGCTAGCTGGCCGCCCCCATCGCGTCGCAGGCCTTGGTCGCCTCGTCCTTCTTCATGGCGTCGGTTTCCATGGCGGCCTTGTCCATGCAGTCCTTCTTCATCGCATCGGTCGCCATCGCCGGTTTCATTGCGGCCGGTGCCGGCTTCATCGCGTCCGTGGCCATCGCGTTAGCCGGCTTCATCGCATCCTCGGCGCGCGCGATGCCGCCGGCAAACAGCGCCGTCGAGCAGAGCGCGAAGGCGAGTGCCGGCAGCGTCAGGCGAGAGAAATGGGTCATGGTGGTCTCCTCTGGAGGGTTGATGGCGCGAGGGCCGGGAAGTGCGCCGCCGCTCCATGCGGCGTCGCAAATTGCTAGTTGGTGGCGGCGGCCAGGATCGGCCCGCCGGGCGACTGCACCAGCACGGCGGTGCTCAGATCGCCGGAATCGGCGGGCAGGGAAAACGCCGTCGCCTCGCCCGTCCAGTTGCCGAGCTTCTTCAGCGCATGCACGACATTGGCGTGCGGCAAGGTGCGGCCGGTGTTTTCGCCGCGCGCCACCGGCACCTCGATGACGCCCTGGCGGTAGCGCACCAGCCAGACATCGGCGCGCCCGGCGGGCGCCTTGCCGGCGCCGATGGCGATCTTGCCGTTGGCGAGCGACAGCGAAGGGCCGTTTATGCGGCCGCTGCTGGCAATCAGCTGCTCGATCTCGCCGGGACGCGCACCGACCGCATCGGCATCGCCATTGACCACCACTTGCGGCGTGAACGGGCCGGATCGGCCGAGCGCCGGCTCATAGTTCACCTGGCGCTGCGTGAATTCTTCTCTGCCGAACGTGTCCTTCCAGCCGAGATAGTCCCAGTAGGTGACGTTGAACGACAGCGCCAGCACGCCGGACCGGTCCTTGACCTTGATCAGATTGGCATTGGCCGGCGGGCAGGAAGAGCAGCCCTGGCTGGTGAACAGCTCGACCACGGTCAGCGGCTGGGCAGAGACGGCACCCGTTGCGGCAAGCGCCAGCAGCACCGCACCGGCGCCAAGCCGCATCGCGCCCCTTATCGCCTTTGATCCAGTCATCTTGGGTCTCCGTTGCAAGCTGGGGCCATGACAACGGTTTCGCCGGCGCGGGGCGCTTCGTTACATCGTTCACCGCTTCGTGATCGGCGTTCTTTCCTTCTCCCCTTGTGGGAGAAGGTGGATCGGCGCGCAGCGCCGAGACGGATGAGGGGTGCTGGACGGAACGCAACGGCTGGTTAATCTGACGCCATGCCGCATCAGCCCGTTCCACCAGCCAAACGCAGCTTTGCCCGTTCACTTCGGCGCGAAATGACGGAAGCGGAAGGCAGGCTATGGCACGAACTGCGGGATCGCAGGCTCGACCGGATAAAATTTCGGCGTCAGATGCCAGTCGGAAGATACGTCGCCGATTTCGTCTGCTTCGAAGCCGGCCTGATCATCGAGATCGACGGCAGCCAGCACGCGAACTCTGATTCTGACCGGACCCGCGAAGCTGAGCTAAGGGCGAGGGGCTTTCGCGTGCTGCGCTTTTGGAATGACGATGTCCTGAAGGATTTGAACGCCGTCTGCGATACAATCATCGCCTGTGTGAGGGACATGAGCTTGCAGCCGTGGCGGTGATGGAGAGCCGCTAGCGCCAAGCTGGAACACCCCTCATCCGTCTCGGCGCTGCGCGCCGATCCACCTTCTCCCACATGGGGAGAAGGGAAGATCGGGCAGCGCCCCCTACTGCGTCAGCACCGTATCCGAAGGCCGCTGGTTGAAGTCGCACTTGCCGATCACGGTGTAGAAGAAGTCGGCGTTGGAAACCGCGGCCGGCACGGGATTGCCGCCGTCCTCCCAGGCCTGGTAGCCCGGCTCGCCGCAGGGCACGGCGGTGAAGATGTCGACGGTCTGGCCGGTTGCGATCTCGGGCATGTCGGTCGGGCTTGTGCCGATATAGAGCCGGTTGGAGGTGGCCGGATCGTTCGACTTCAGGATCTTCGGCGAGCCGGACGGCACGTCCATCTGCAGATAGAGGCTGCTCATCTGGCTGACGTCGACCACGGCGCCGGCGCCATTGGCGGGATACATCGTATCGACACAACCATATTTGGTGCCACTCGAGTCCGTCTGGATGGCCGTTCCGGCGGGCAGGCTCTTCTGGAGGTCCTTCGTCTTGCCGACCACGCAGACCTGTTTCTGGACCGTCGTGGTGACGTCGGCGCCGCCCGAATTGGTGATGGTGTTCACAAGGGTTGTGCCGTAACCCTTCGGATCGCCGGTGTTGCCATAGGTATAGGTGATCGTCATCAGCGGCTTGGCGGTGGTCGCACCGAACTTCGTGCCGTAGAGCGTCATCGTCTTGCCCCAGTAGCCCGACACCTTTGTGACCTTGAACGTGGTCTGCACCAGCGCCGGCCGCTTGCGCACCGCCGAGCCGACGGCGACCTGCACCGTGTCGATCCTGGCAATCTGCATGAAATTGGTCGGCATCGGATAGCTCGCCGAGGCCTTGCCAGTGGCGGTGCCGTCGGCAGCGATGTCGAAGCTGTCGAGCTTGGCGGTGCCTTGCCCGCCATTGGCGGCGAAGGACTGCTCCAGTGCCGTCTGGCGATCGGCCTTCGAGGTGCCGGCCGGCATCGTGATGATCGACAGGATCGCCGCATCCAGCGCGTTCTGCATGCTGCCGCGCGTCTGTACGGCCGATGTGTAGTCGACCGAAAAGCCGACGGCGAGCGCCAGCGGGACCAGGGCGATGATGAAGACGGGCACGAGCGAGCCGCTGGTCGAGCGGAGGAACTGTTTTGCAAACCTGGGCATCTTGGGGCTTTCGAAGGCTGAGGTTGGCCGGTTGTGTGGCCGCGAACTATGCCCCAAACCCGTGGATTAAAGATTAAGAGAGTCTAATGTTCCGATACACCTCTGCCGACGCCTGCGCGTGTAGTCCCGGCAAGGGCATCAGGTGGTGAGCGAGGGGCGCCGCCCCTCACCTGCCTGCCGGCATCCTCTCCCCGTGTAGTGACGGGGAGAGGGGTGCTCTCATCGACGATTTCGCCAATCATCAGCGTCGCAAGAAGGGTGCCGAGGTCGCGGCCAGCCCTTCTCCCCGTCACTATACGGGGAGAAGTGCCCGGCAGGGCGATGAGGGGCGGCGCAGACCTCCCGGGACCATGCGCCGGAAGCGGCATGCCGCGCAGCCCTTCGCTGTCGCTTCGGGCGTTCGTTGTTCGGAAAGCCAAGCAGTTGGCTTTCCGTCCGCTGCGCGGACCACGCCCCACCCCGC
>NZ_JBWLUZ010000057.1:0-17759 GCF_057784325.1 Mesorhizobium sp. CNPSo 4689 | reverse complement strand
CCCCCACCCCAGCCCCCGCGACCGCTGGGCCGCTGCTAGCGCTTCTTCACCTTCGGCGTGATCTCCTCGATCTGCGCCTTTGGGCTTTCCGCGATCACACCATAGGCTAACGCGATCCCGCAGTTCACAATACAACTACAAGCGGTTGATTCCTTTGGGATGTAGCCGCTTCCATCAGAGGTCCGTCGCGTGGGGGCACGCGGCGGACTGCTGGTGGCCGGCATAGGCGCCTACCTGCTGTTCAGCTAAAATGCCCGCTGCCGGGAACAGCAGCGGGCCAATCAAGGCGAGGTCGGATTGGAGGGGTACAGGCCTCCGACCAGCGTTTCCAACGAGGAAGGCGAACATTCGTTCCGGCGTCGTTCGCATATATTAGCATCCTCTTGACTAAGCCCGCGCTCGCCCCAAAATCGTCTGCACGGCGACGGGAAAAATTGGTATTGGAGATCTGGTGGCAGTCACCGCCACTGTGCGCAGGCGGGTCGACGAGGACACCGTTAGCGTCTCGATCCCGAGCTACAATTTCCCGCATTCCATCTACGACTCCTCCAAGGTCAAGCGAGGCCAGCAGATCGAACTTACAGGCGAGGTCACTCGCATCGACGAGGATAGCGTGACGATCGCCCTGGGACCGCTGGTGACTGTCGCCATCGACAAGGTGAGGCTGGTGGAGAAATACCGGCCGCCGACACGCATGAAGCCGCTGCGAGACCTGGTCGACTAGTCCTTTCCCCTCTTGTCCGGTGTCACGGCGCGGTTTGTGAAATGCAGGTTTCGATCCGGCCGGCCGGCATCGCGGCAGGGCTGGCAATAGAGCACCTTAATCAGATCCCAGTGCGTGCAGCCGTGGTCATCGCCCAGGCGCCGCGCCAGCGCCGGCACGTCGAGCACGGCACTATGGCGGCACGTCATGCAATCCACCGATAGGCCCGAACCGATCGCGACTTTCTTGCCGAGCGTGTCCTCGACAAAGGGATATTTCATGGTCATCGCCGGCTGCCCGTCATCCGCGAAACCGTTCGGTGTGCCAGACGATCTTGCCGTCGACCTTCATTGGCTTGTGGATCATTAATCGCTTCGGCAGGTGCTCGGGATGCACCTCCAGTAGTGTAATCTTGATTTGGGGTTTGCATCGGCTGCAATCGAACTTCAGCGCAAGCGGGTCGACGCCGCCGCCATAGACCATCATCAGGTCGGCCGATCGGCAGTAGCGGACATTACCGCAACTGCATTCCGCCTTGACGAGCATGTTGTGCCGGGTCGCCTTTCCCAGCGTGTCGATCGGATCGTGCGCCATGAGAACAGAAAAGGAACAAATTCCTTGAACGTCAAGGCCGCTTGTGGAATCTATTCGGCATGAGCGACGAACCGACACGCCTTCCCGAACCCCTGCCGCCCCGTGAGCGCGGCGCGATCGTCGGCCATGCTTGCGAGCATGCCGGCTGCGGCAGAGACGCCGGCTGGGGCTTCGCCCGGCCGCGGCAGTCGTCGCACTGGTTCTGCTTTGAGCACCGCAGCGAGGGCGAGCGCTTCCTGTGATCGATCAGCCGCGACTTCAGGGTTTGCTGACCCCAGCTTCGTCAAGTTCCGCTTCCAATTGTTCACTGACAGGCTTGGGTTTGGCGGCGGCGTTGGGCTCGCCATCAAACCCTTGCAACCATGCGCCGGCGTATTCATCCCAATACCGCGGAACGACACGCTCCTTGCCGTCCTTGCGAGCCTCCGAACCGTAGAGCCAAGCGTATGTAAGGCACTCTTGGTCCTTTTTAACAACGGCCATTCGTTATCCTTGCTGAATCCAGCAGCCAAATGTAACGCGCAAAAATCGTTTGGCACCTCCCCAATCCCGAGGCCAGTGGCAAGCGTTGCCAGCCCGTCGGAACAATCCGTGCTGGCGTCCGTTCCATGCTCATCAACATGGGGAATGACATGGTTGCGCCACGTGCTATCTGGAAAGGCTTTTTGAAGGTCGGTTCCGTCGCATGCGGCGTCAAGATCGTCGGTGCAACGAGCGAGTCTTCGAAGATTCATTTCAAGATTCTGAACCGCAAGGACGGCTTGCCGGTCAAGAGCGCGTATATAGATGAAGAGACGGAAGAAACCGTCGATGCCGAGGACCAGGTGAAGGGCTTCGAAATCGACAAGGACAATTTCATTCACATCGAGCCGGACGAAATCAAAAAGCTCAAGCTGACGTCCGAACACACGCTCGAAATTGGCGAGTTCGTCCCCGTGAGCGAGGTCGACACGCGCTACCTCGAAAAGCCTTATTATCTGATCCCCGCGGACGGTGCCGCTGCCGAGGCGTTTGAGGTCATCCGCAAGGCAATGGAAACAAAGAAGGTGGCGGCCCGGTCGTGCGTCGTGCTCTACCAGCGCGGCCGGGAAGTGCTCATCCAGCCTTTTGAGAAAGGCATGTTGATGACTGAGCTTCGCACTCACAACGAGATGGTCTCGGAAGACAGCGTCTTCAAGGATATCAAGAAAACCGACTACGATCCCGAACTGCTCGAAATCGCCGGCATGCTGATCGACAAGAAGGTCACAAAGTTCGACCCGTCGAAATTCGAGGATGCGTACGAGGATGCATTGATCGCGATGATTGACGCGAAGCGCAAGGGCAAGGCCCCGCCGAAACCCGCGCCGAGGCCGAAAGAGAATGTGGTCAACCTTGCCGAGATACTGCGCAAGAGCCTGGCCAGCGAGGGTGGCGCAGCGGTCAAGGGCAAGAATGCACCTTCAAAGCGGAAATCCGCGTAAGCGATCGTGTAACATGAGCGGACCACTGTTCCACAAGATCGATTGCGTGATGCTCAAGGTGGCGGACCTGGATGCCGCTCTGGGGTTCTACTCCGAAGCCCTTGGGCATCCGCTTCTCTGGCGATCGCCCGAGGCAGCAGGGCTCGGAATGCCAGGTACGGACACGGAGCTTGTCCTGCATACCGATCTGGGTCCCGAGGTAGATCTGCTAGTGGACAGTGTTGACGCCGCGCTGGAGCGCTTCGTCGAAGCGGGCGGCGCGATTATCAAGAAGCCGTTCGACATCCCGATCGGCCGTTGCGCCGTCGTTCGTGATCCGTTTGGCAATGCCTTGGTGATGCTTGACCAAATCAAGGGCACCTTCGTCACCGATGCGACCGGGCAAGTGCTGCGCGTCGAGTCCTAGCGACAGAAGGCGTTCTAATCCACTAAGCCTGCGTCGTGGTGAACTAGGGCGTCGAAGATCGCCTCGTAGACGCTACCGGTCTCTTCCTCGATCTCGACGCTGCCGATGCCGATCGCCTTGGCGTCTGCAAATAGCTTTTGGGTCAATTCAGCGACGGAGATGATGTCGGCGCCGGTGGTCTCCGGGACATTGTTGGAAATCCATTTGTGCAGGAGTTTGACGGCACGTGTGCTCATCTCGCCATAAGCTGGCGAGTGGCATTAAGTTCCGCTTGGAGGAAATCCACGGCGCCGGCCGAAACCAATGATAGCCGACTTCGTTCTACCTGATCCCAGGCAAAGGCGGAGGAGCATTGTTGGGCAAGAGATTGAGCAGCAGCGATCCCGACTCGGACCGGTGTCCGTATGAGGTCGATTTCTTTGCAGAGAAGCACGGCATTCCAAGGCGCATGGCCGAAGTCATCCTGCGATCCAACGGTCCATCTCGCCATCAATGCGACGCGGCGGCGGCGGCCTACTTGCAGGTCATGCAATGGCGTCAACGGCCGCGGCCAGTTAAGGCGCAACCGAAATAAGTGAGCTGTCAGTTTTCCTCCCGGAAATCCTGCAGCGATGCATGACGTAGGTCGTCCTCGCCGCGCAGATGCTTCACGCGGCCGATAAGGCCCGGCTTGACCCATTGCGTGGCCGGCCGCCTCATGCCCATCGGCGGCGGCCCTGCATGTACCTGGACGCGCTGCCAGAGGCGTTCCCGCATCTCGCGATTCAAGGTGATGAAAGCCGATCCGATATAGCGGCCGGTGCCGCGCTCGGCCATCAGGGCGAATGCGGGCTTGCCGGCCTCGCGCTCGACGCCCAGCAACTCGTATTCGTCAATGCTGTAAGCTTTCGTCTTCAACCAGGCGGTCGAGTTGCCGGAGCGGTATTTGCTGTCCTTCCGTTTCGAAACCATGCCTTCGAGCCCGGCCTGATCGACGAGATGGAAAATCGCCTTGGCATCGCCCGGCAGGGCTTGGCTGAACTGAATTCGTGCACCTTCCGGGATCATCTCGGCCAGGATCTCGCGGCGGTCCTCTAAGGGCATGTCGCGCAGATCGTGGCCGTTTAGGTGGAGGAGATCGAAGGCAACGAAATAGAGGTCGTGTTGCCGTCGTGTGATGGCTTTGCGCAACTCGCCGAAGTCAGACAGGCCGGCATCATTGAGCACGATGATCTCCCCGTCGATGATGGCGCTTTCCACCTCCAGCGAGGCCGCCGCGGCGGCTAGGTCGCGGTACTTCGACGTCCAGTCCAGGCCGCGGCGGGTGAAGATCCTCACGCCGTCCGCATCCCTGACGATCTGGGAGCGGTAGCCGTCGAACTTGACCTCGTGAATCCAGCCATCGCCCTCGGGAGGCTTGTCCACGAGGGTAGGCATCAGAGGCTCGATAAATTCCAGCCGGCCAATGCCAGCACTCACTCGCTTCCGCACGGATTCAACTCAGGGCCGGTCTGTTCGATGGCCGAAAACATGGCGCATTTTACTAAATTAGCAATGATGCATGAAGAGGCCTATAATTCGACCCCAGCCGGCGCCGCCACTGAGCCCCGTCGGTTAGGCTCGGCTGCCTTGGCCTACCCTGCTACGGTCGCCGGGCCGCTATTGTGATCGACCTCTCCGCGAAAACAGCTCGGCAGTGATTTGGTCTCTGTCCCCACTATGCCTAGCGATCAAAGCCAGCGCTTCCTGGCGGCCGATGTTGCCGAGCTTCATGAGGTACGGAAGCTCAAACGTTCTCTTGTTGAAACGCCATTCCGGCACGTACCGTGTTGCTGCTTTCCGCGCTGTTGTTCCATCTTGACGCATCATTTGACCTCCTCTTCTTGATGTGATGATGCAGTCGCAAATTCGGTGCCGGGGCGCTCGGCTAGCTTGTGACGCTGGCCGGCTAGGCTTCTGGACTCTTCCGTGAGTTGGAAGCATTCTCCCTTCGGGGAGAGAGGGGCGTGGGCAAAGTCCAGCGTCATCAAGGTGCCAACCAGGCTGACCGTTGGCGAAAGCGCGCCGCCGGTAAACGGCGCCGCAGATCCCGCAATTGGTCATGGTTGTTTTCCATAGCGGCAGGCGGAATTCTCGCCGGCTTGCTGGCTCTCGAAGTTGGCCCGCCTCTCGTGGGCTGCAACATCAAAGGCAACATCAGCTACAACACCGGCGAGCGCATCTATCACGTTCCCGGCCAAGAATATTACTGGCGGACTCGTATCAGCCTGTTGGAGGGCGAACGTTGGTTTTGCTCTGAGGCCGCGGCGCGCGCTGCAGGTTGGCGAAAATCGAGGGTGTGAACTAGCATTGGTTGAATCAACGGTTACCCACATGTGCTTTCTAGTGCGCTGTGCCGATCATTTTGATGCAACCGCCACAGGGAAGTCTACCAGCGCGCTTTTCCGCTGGCAGCTGTCCTTACGCCGCCGACTGGCTAGCGCTAACCATCTGGCACCATTTCCCTGTCGCACGTAATCGCATGTGCTACTTTCCACTCGGCAGGGGGGCGATGGCCGATGCTGGTGAACTGTGCAGAATGCACGTTCGTAATAAGTTCAAGTACCCAGAAATGCCCCAGGTGCGGGCATGAAATCGGCTCGTCTGTTGGAAAGTTTCTATCAGACTTTGTGGCAGGCGACGGCGAAAGGCGGGTCAAGTCCGTTCAGTTTGAACGGCTAGTGCTGGTCATAGCGATGTGCATCTTTGCCGCATGCCTCATGGCGCTTGTCTATTCTGCAGAAAACAAATTCCTGGCTGGGTTTAGGATTCTTCCGGCCTGAGCGGTATTGCCTCAAGGCTCCCGGCTTGCCGCTTGCTCGTCACGAGCCTAGCGTTCGGCATCGGCCAGTTGAGGATTAAAAATGAGGATAGTGCTCGCCGGTCTGTGCCTGCTGATCCTTCTTTTCATTGTCGCGCTGCTCGCGACGTCGAGCGGCGTTCTCTTTCATGAGGAGAAGAGCCCAACTGGTGCATCCACGTGCCACTATTTCACGGGACTCGGCGTGTTTACTACGCCAAGTTATTCCGTGGACGGCTGCCCGCGATTCATTATCGTTGATCGGTAGGGCGGTTCACAGCAGCGCGAACGACGCCATCACCGCGTAGAGGTCGCGGTACTTCGTTGTCCAGTCCAGCCCGCGCCGGGTGAAGATGCGCACGCCTTCGGCATCCCTGACGATCTGGGAGCGGTAGCCGTCGAACTTGACTTCGTGAATCCAGCCATCGCCCTCGGGAGGCTTGTCCACGAGGGTAGGCATCAGCGGCTCGATGAACTCCAACCGGTCCCCGCCGGCACGCTTCCGCATGGAACGCCCCGCAACATCGAATTTGATTCAATATCGCAGAGTTGTTTCCCTTCCGTTAGCAGTTACTGAAATACATTGCCGCGATTAAGCATTCGCACTAAGCTCCGCGCCTTCTCGAAGCGTGCCGAGTCCTCCGGTTTCATAGGGGTGCCGAAATGCGCGGGTTCTTGCTTTTCATTCCGCTACTGCTTGTACACATCCCGATTGTATCTCACGCCGCCGCCATTCACGACGCCGCGAAAGAGGGTGATGTCGCGGCGATTACGGCAGCGCTCGACGCAGGTGCCGGCGTTGATGAGAGCGATGGGCAAGCGACACCACTCTATCTTGCGGTCAGGGGCGGGCATTTTGCGGCGGCAAAACTGCTCATTGAACGCGGTGCCGACGTCAACGCCGCCCCAACGCCGGCTTTGGGTCCTGCCCTCATGCCGGCTTTGGCAAAACGCAGGATCGATTTGATCAATCTGTTGCTGGACGGGGGCGCAAATCCAAATTCGAAGCGCAGCCGCGAAAACGCTATCCACATCGCGGTCAATCTCGGTTGTTTCGACTGCGTGAAGGCACTTGTCGAGGCCGGCGCGGACGTGAATGCGAAGACAAAGGACGGCAAGACGCCGCTCCATCTGGCAAAATTCAAGAGGCAACGCGAAGTCGCTGACTATCTCATCTCGCACGGCGTCGTCTTGCCAACACCAGCTCCGATCTCGATGAAGTTGGCTGCTGCCGATGTCGAGAAAGGCCGAACCTACTTCACCAGCGTGTGTGCCAGTTGCCACAATGCCGCGCCACAGGGAGCGATCAAAGCGGGACCCAACCTGTGGAGCGTCGTCGGCCGCGACAAGGCGTCTGTGGCAAAAATGCATTACTCCGACGCTTTGCTCGGCTGGGAAGGCGTGTGGACGTACGAGGATCTGAACAGATATCTCTTCGGGCCCATGCTCACTACTCCGGGCGTTTACATGGAGACGCCTGGTGTTCCGGACGAGACCGAACGGGTCGACCTGATCGCATACTTGCGCACACTCAGCGACAAGCCGATCCCGCTGCCCTGAACCCCTAGTCGCCTTGCCCGACGTCTTACGTGTTGACGGACCGAAGGGCGGTCGCATGAAGCGGGTCAGCTCCTTTTGTAAAAAGCGCACAGGGGGAAGCCCACCGAGGTACCCCGCGCGTCCTGACGCCCGCCTGTGGCTCGCGGCGCCGGGTTTAGCCCGCGCTTATCAAGTACATCAAAAGGCCAAAAACAGCTGCCAGTGAGGCACCACCTATGAGCAATGACCGGCGCCGCCGTTTGACGCGGAGTATCGGCTTGTTCCCCTTGGTAGCCTCAGCATGGGCAGCATCGATAGCCTTGGCAAACTTCGCGGCCTTGGCAGCCTTCGCGGTCCTGGCGGCGTCATGGGCGCTATAGAGGCGCCGTCCGTCCTCTCCAAAGCGATCGCTGTTCGGATAGGCCTTCTTGGGCTTTGCTCTGGGGCGCAAGAAACTCATTCGGCTCTCACTCGCGTCATCGTGTATTAGCGGCAGCTTGTATTTCACCTGAAGCGGGATCATCATGCAAGCCGCTTGTCGGGAACTCTGAGGGAGGTTTTCCGATGCGAATGGTTCTATTGATCCTCGCCGCAGTGGCCGCGTTCTTCGTATGGGACAACTTAGCGAACGAAGGCCGATATACGGCGGCAGTGGGACACAGGTACCGCTTGGCAGTGAACGAACTGCCGACCGGCTACAAGCATTGAGCCTGCCACCAGAGGCAGCGCCCATTGACGCGTGCGACCATCGGCCTTCGCGTCGGCCGAAGCTCCTGGCCATCAGCCTTGCCTTTCTCTGATTGCCGCCTCTAGCGCTTGCCGGATCTCCCAAATCTTCGGCCATGCTGCCGTCCAGCCAGTGCCGTCATTCTTCGCCCATTCGGGCGGCTCGGGACCGTCCACGCCCAATGGGCTTGGCTCCCACAACTTGATTCCCAAGGCCCTATTCAGCGCCTTGTGGTCACCGGCCCTGAACGCTTCGATCGCGGCGGGAGTAACTCTGAGCTTGATGTCGCGGCGAAGTGGTGTGCGCTTTGTCGCCATCAGCCCTTTGCCTTTCTCATTTGCAAGCCGCCTCCAGTTGCCGCTGCAACTCAAGAGCCTGCGGAAACGACAACTCGAATAGGTTGTTGGTGCGCTCCGGCATGATCCAATCGGGATCGCATCCGAGAGGATCGTCAGGAAGAGGGCTCATCTCCCAAGGATACAGGCCCAATGCGCGATGCAGGGCCAGATAATCCCGCGCCTTGTATGCCTCGATCGCCTGAGGCGTGATCCGGTGCTTAGAAGCGCGATTTAATGGTCTCCGCTTTGCAGGCATTACGGTGCTCCGAATTCTTGCAGTGCCCAAGGCGTTTCGCGGATGTCTGTCGGTTGCCACGAATTCAAGAAACGCGCGCCAAGACGCGTCCAAGCTTCCTTCGCCGCAGCCTGAATATCTCGATCATCCACCAGGCCGAACGGCGCCAAATCGCCGAAAAAATCGTAACCGCTCGTGAAGGTCTCGGACCAAGCCTGATATTTGGCTTCGCTGCCGATTTGACGGCGCCGAAGAGGCTGTCTTTTGGTCGCCATTGTTTGTCAGCCTCACATGCCCGGCGGACGGCCAGGGCCGCTGCGAAGCGGCTCCAGATCCAGGCCCAACCTGGCCAACGTGCGGATGCACAACGACCTCGCCGCGATTTCATGTTTGAGGGCCGGGTGGTCTTTGAGGCCACCACCTTTGACGCGCAGAACGGCGCCGTCCGCATCGATCTGAGCCATCAGCGCTTCGGCCCGGTCGAGAGCCTGGCAGGCAGTGACCAGGAACTCGATGCCGGCGGCATCATCGATACCGTACTGCTCGTTGACCGATTGCCAGAGACGCAGGCCATGCTCCCCGAGCCGCCTGGGTGGGCTCACGGTCGAAGGGGTGTTGACGGCTACCAGTTTTAGGTTTTTGGCCATATTATTTTTTCATCTCGTGAATGATTTCCTCAATTTCCAACGTGTGAAGGGCCGGGACCGGTCGCGGGTTTGGTCGGAAAATAGTTTTGACCCTCCCCGCCCCCCTGGGTGTTGTCATCAGAACACTCTCCGCCACGGTCCTGGAGGTTCAAGAGCATCGGCAATCGCTTGCGGGTAATAATCCGCGACCTCGATCCCTGCGTTGTAGTCGACCGCGATGCTCTCCAGGGCATCGGCCCATGTCTCTGGATCGAAATGCTTGTAGAAGTCCGACGAGGCCCAAATCATCGGGTCTTCTGGTTCGGCGAAATCGACATACATAAGCACGGTGGCGCCGTCTTCGGCGCGGACCACCGCAATGTATTCGACGGTCATGCCAGCCTTGATGGCCGTGGTGACTTCAGGGAGCAGATACGCCCACATCGCGCGCACTGTCGCCATCTCGTCCGTGAGCGGGACGGGATAGAAATCGATCGGCCGGGCTAGCTCGGCCTGCGCGCACTGGTTCATTGCCCAGTCGCACAGTTCCTTGTGCCGCAACTCGATCTGGTGACGATCGGCGCCGCGCGCCTGCAGCACGGAAAGCTCGCCTGCAATGTGGGTGTCGAGATCAGCCATCAGCGCTTCAACCGTCAGTGCTTCCATTGTCGCCTGGGAGCGTTCAGACCCGCTGGCCGTAGCGGCGCTGATAGTTCGACTTCATGAGCGCTACGGCCTTGCTGTTGTGCTCATTCAAGCCAGCCCTCTCCAGCCGCCTGATCCAGTACAAATCGTCTGCCTTCTTCTTCGGGTCATAGAGGCGGACGACCTGAACGGGCTTAGGCTTTGGCCGGACGCTTGTGAGATACACCGGCTTCAACGGCGCCGCAGTCTTCGCGGCTGCGGGTCGCTGCATCTTCCCCATGCTGGACATGTCTCTGGTCAGGTACATTTTCGATCTCCTTTTGGCTCAATCAGCCCCGTTCAGAATCTTCCGCGTCATCGCGACGCCGTGCTGCAACATGCCCTGGCACCTGCCGGGCAGCTTGGATGGAAGCTTCACACGAGCTTCGATCGAAGCGGCATAGAACTGGCTGCCGAGCGTGATGAAGTCTTCGAGGTCATCGATCTTCGCGGCGATCGCGTTGCGATAGGCCTCGATCGGCTCTTTGAGGTTCGCCACCTGGTCATCGAAGGCAGCGCGATGGGCTTCAAGCGCCCGTTGTGCTTCGGCTTCCTTTGCCTGGAAAGATTCGATCTCTGCGCCGGCCTCATCCACCTCGACTGCCTTGACCTTAGGCGGCTGGCCCGGCACCTGACCGAAGTACAAGCGGTGAAGCTCCCGGTGCTTGGCCCTTGCAGCCTCAAGCTCTGCCGCTGCTTCGCGCCATTTCCTTTCGGCCTCGGCTATCGCTGCCGGCTTCGGCGGGATCTTCAGAATGTTGGCGAAGTCCATTTCGGTGGCCTTTGGTGTCCTTGCGAGCATGTTGCTCCTCCTGTTCGACTGAGAATTTACGCCCGGAAGCAACTGCAGCGGATAACGCGTTAGTGGCCGTTCGAATGATCGCACTCGCAAGGCGCTTGCGGTTGCGGCTGCCGGCCTCATCGACAGCGCCGGCCTCAAGCATTAGGCCGACGAGCACGTGATCTATTTCGAGCGGAAGAACGATCCCGCCTCTCGCTTCACGCTCTTTGCGCCGAGCACCGCGCTGTTGGCCGAGCCTGCGCTTACGCTCTTCTCGCTCTTCCGGCGTACCGATCGGACGTCGCCCGCGAGCCATCACGCGATCCCGAAAACCACGGCCAGAACGAAGCCGATGCTCAATGCGGTGAGGATGGCAGAGCCGACCGGAACAAACGGCGACTTGTGCCGTTGGAAAGTATGTTGATTTTCCTTCCTGGTGACCTGCACAGCGGAAAGTCCATCGATCGTCATCGAGCCGCGCAGTTCGCGATGTTGCGCGCCCGACTCTTGCGGAGAATGGCCAGACGCAAGGCCAGCGAGGTTGAGCAGGTGGCGATGGTTGTTGTGGCGCATCAGCCTTCCCTCCCTGATGCAAGGGCATAGGCGGAAGCCTCGCGCGCAGACACCAAGCTTACCGTTCTCTCGGAGCCTCTTTCAGTGTCCTTAGTGTCCTCTAAAGTATTAGGCGGTCTATGTTGGTCCGGTTGAGACCGGTCTATGTTGGTCCGGTTTTGGCGGACTAACTCAGTCCGGTTTGACTTTGGCTGCGACCGGTCTTTCTCAGTCCGCTTTCCCTTCTTGTCGCTGGAGGCCAATCGAGCCGGCTCGGGGCGCTTCGTTGCCGGGCTCATCGCAAGTTCCAGGATCTCGTAGGCCCAAAAGAGCTTCAACTTGTACGCGACGCCTCGACTTTTGCGCTTTACGTCCAGCCTTCCATTGCTTTCCTCTGAAAGTTCGGACACCTTTTTTTTCTCAATAGCGCCAGTCCCTTTGAGAGATGCCAAGGCCGCGCGGACCTGCCGCGTATCGGCGAAACCGCTTAATTCGGCCAACGATTCCTGCGTTGGCCAGGCAAGGCATGTTTCCGCATCGGCGAGCGTCATCAGGGCAATGGCAACGCGTAGATCGCGCGGTCTCCGTCCATGCTTTTGGTTGTGGTTGACGGCGATCAACCAGTCATATTTCGACATCTCCGCCAGCGTCTTTTGCCACGGGCGCTTGCGGTTAGGTTTGGACATCGGCGCCGCCGTCCTGCCGAAGTTTGGCATGAAGTTGGCGATGATGTCGGCGACATAAGGCGACGGTCTCGAGTGGTCGATCATGCCGGGGGTGATGTAGATCGACGTTCTCAGTCGATCCGCATATCTCGCACGGTCCGACGACGAGAAGCCCGCGTCGGACAGCGCTTGCCGTCGCTGCGTGGGCCCACTTCGCCAACGGATTTTCCGCGGCCCATTTTTGTTGCGGCAGCCATTTCGATGACCTATCCTTCGGCTTGGAAACGTTGCCCTGTTTTCCAGATTTGCCGCCGCTGTCCTGTGTCACCAGGACGGCGGCTCGCGTTTCAGGGGCCGGCATGGCCTGCCCCCCTGATCTCGTGCGATTGGCGAATCGCCTGGCACGTTTCCAAGGCACTAAGGCCGAACATCGCCCGAAGTCCTGGCACCAGCGGTCGCGGCCGATCGCCCGGTGGCGTGATGGCGAGGAATCGCGCGGCCTCATCGATGGCCGACGTGCTTTCATGGCAAAGGCCCGTAGTGCCGCCTACGGGAAGCGCGGTGTCGGCGCTCATGGCAACCACCACCCGAGAGCCAGGACGACAATCACGGCGATGGCTTGCTGCCGTAGCGCAGATCGGAAGCGCGCGCATCATGCTGCCACCGGGTGACGGGCAGCATCTTCCCTGGCCTTACGCCAGTCGCCGCCGGCCTCTTTGCTGATCAGCACTCGGCCACCGACCTGCATTGTGCGAGGGCCAAGCCCGGCCTTCATGAGGTTGTAGAACGTCGCCCTCGAAATGCGATGAGCGAAGCAAAATTCAGGAATTGTGTATGCTGCAGTGTCCATGTCGGACCTCCTTAGTTGAGGATGGCCAACTGTGGACGGCTTCAGAATGGACAGCTTAGCTGCTGTCCAAATCCTTCCAAAAATTATTTTTGCTCGAGTTCTCCTGCGTCGCGCTTCGCTCTCGCCCGTCGAATAGTTCTTACGCCGACTTTGCAGACACTAGCAGCATCAAGTTCAGCCTCACCGATGGTCTTGCCAAGTGAAAAAGCTTGGTCGAACTCCTTACACTGGCGTTTCCACCTGCGAATGTTATGCTCGTCGCTACCATTATGAGCAGCGCGACCGTTTTCAAATTCCGTGATGTTGTCTTCTCCGCGCCGAAACGGTCGCTTATAGGAATGCCCTTCAGCGAACGATCGCAACTCCTCGAATTGCCGAAGCTTCTCATGCGCCGCGATTAGGTCGCCGTCGTCAAGACGATCTCTTATCTTCTGCAGCCGCAGGGCGACATCCGGCAAGCTGGTGATCTCGCGAAGCTTCCGGCCTAGGAGCCACATCTCCCATTTCGGTCCGGTTGACTGTTTGGGTGGTTTCACGTTGATCAGCCTACGCAATTCCGATGTCAGCCCGTCACCGCCTTGTGCCCGAATCCGATCAAGTGTGTCCTGGTAGCCCGACAACTGATCCGCGATGAAACCCCTTAGATATTCTTCTACGCTTTGCATCTCACCGGCTCCCGATCTCGACAACATTGTTGCTAGGAACCGTGCCGAAACGCGGCGCCCCTGCCCTCACAGCATCGGCGACATAGGATGGCGACAGATGACCATAGTGTTTTTCCACCATCCTGGTGTCGGTGTGGCCAAGGTTCTTTGCTACGACCATCAGCGGCATGCCGTTCATGACAGACAGGCTTGCCCATGTGTGGCGTAAACCGTGGAAGCCGATGGCCGGAACAATCTTGGCGTTCTTGCAAGCTTCGATCATCGGCCGGAACTGGTGAGACTTCTCCCAGGTGCCGCCAGCCGGCGCCGTCAACAGCAATTGGCCGCGATGCTTTCCTGTTGCGAGTTGCGCGAAAAGTTCGCTGCCCTCGTCGGTCAGGACGACGTGTCGCGCCTTGCCCGATTTGCTCTCTCGAATGGTCAGGGTGCCGACATCGGCGTTGAAATTTTCGACCCTCAGTCGCGCAAGTTCACTGTAGCGGGCGCCAGTTTGAAGAGCCGCCTGGACAAGATCCCTGAAACTGCCGCTCGACGCGTTCACCAGCCTTTGCGCTTCGGCGATCGTCAGATAGCGAACACGAGCGCTCTCGACATCTTCGAACGGTTCGACGCGGCGCCATTCCTTATCCGATGTGACCTTGCCCTCGCGCCAAGCATAGTTCAGGGCGGCCTTTAGGATGGTCAGGACGCGGTTTGCGGTAGCGCGGCGCTGCCGGATCGATTCCGCGTCTGTCCCCAGCTCCTTGAAGCGCTGTTCGGCATCGGCCTTGGTGCGAAGGCGGGGAGCCGTGGTGGCAACCTTGCTATGCCACTTCCTGACCTGTTTCGCGGTGAGCTTGGAAACATCGACGCTGCCGAGTTCGGGCAGGATCAGCGCTTCGGCGCGCCATCGTGCATCTTTGGAGGATTTCCGGTTGCCCTCCATCCAAAGCAGATAATCATCTATGGCCTCTTTGACGGTATAGGCGCCGGAGACCTCGCCGGTGTCGCCTGACAGCCGCTTGTGAAGATCCCTGGCCTTCTCCTGAGCCTGCCAAAAGGTAAGCAGGGTTTCACCATTTGCGTCGAGTTTGTCGTCAGCATCCGCGATCGTCTCGACGCGGTAGTTCTGATCGCCGACATACATACGAACGACCCACCGCCCGGCCTCTTTGCCCTTGCGATAGCCGACATGAAGTCCTGGCCCGATGCTCTTGTAATACGGCTTGCCGCGCGCCTTCAGTTTCGCCCGTGCTTCCTTGCTGTCGAGCGTTGCGTCACGAACTCTCTTTGCCATTGCCTGCCCCTGTCGTGTCCAACAATTTGTCCAATATACAGGCATGGACTATATTGGACAAGCATAAACGCAACTGGGCAAAAATCCTTATAGCGCAAGGGGTTCAGAGAATTGAGCTAGACGGCATTGGGCGGTTTAGCAGCCCTTTCACGGCGGTAACAGGGGTTCGATTCCCCTTGGGCGTACCAGATCTCTCAAGGACTTAGCTGAAAACCTCCCTTCCCTGTCAAATGTCTGGGCAATTTCCTTTTTGGCAAACTGAGTCGCCTAGGGGATGCCGAGGTCAGGACTTCTTATCGCCGTTTGGATTTGGCGCCGGTGCCTCTCGTACATCTCGCGGTGGCGGGTCGACATGTTCAGGCTCTGGCGACGCTTCCTTGTCAGGACGAACAGGTGTCTTTTTCTTCGGGTCGGGCTTCGGTGGCGGATCTTTGATTTTGTTTTGCATGTCCAGTTTCCTCCAATTCTGAAACCGGATCGCCGCACATCCGTTCCGTTGATGCCCTTCATCTGGTTTGCGATACAGGTCGCGAAACTATTCCAAGGGGTGAGAATGGGCCTGGTGAACTTCGTCGGCGTCTACATCACCGCTCTAATGTTCGTCGGCGCCGTCTGGCTACAAGCAGCGCGACATGGTCGACTTCCGCGATCACGCCATACGTCCTGGCGGCCCATGTGCTAGCTTGCCCAGGCGGCGGACTTGATTGCCCGCCTGGCCGGCGCCTTTTACCCCAAAGCCCCCCGCCCAATGGGCGCCGGCCATCTTCCATGAGCGATCCGCGTCGGTTACGGCTAGCTGCGGCTCTTTCGGATAGATGAAATGAGATCGTCGACACGGTCTACCGGATCGGCTGGGGGCTTTCCCTTCCTGCCCTGCGATCGAGCCTTCAGCCTTTTGTCGTAGACGCGCCTCAGCCGGTCGCAGGCCACCTTGGCGCGCTGCCAGGTCCTACCGATAAGGAGGTGCTCCCTCCAAGTACCCGACGGTTCGGGGCGATAGCGGAATCTCGCTTTGTGATCTTCCATGGTCCGCAACGGCAACGACACACCGCGGGTTCGACCCAACATAGCAACGTGGTTAACACTGCAGAGGGTGTCAGGCCTTTCGCCGACGATACCACAACCCATCTCCCCGCCCAGCTATCGCGATCATGGCGCTGGCGCTACCGGCGAGACAATGGCTCGTCTCTGTACATGAAACCTTTCTAATGCTGGCCGGTTGTTAACCCAAAGCCGGAGAGAGTGTTCGTGCCAAGACGAGATCACGCGGCTCGGCCGCCCAAGAAGCCACGCACGCGCCCGCTAAAAGGCGAGGAGGCGGAAGTGAGCCACATTGTCGAAACGCATGACGTCTCGCCGAACCAGGCAAGAGAGCTTGTGCGTCGACACGGCAACGATTGGCGAAAGATCGATGAGGCCGCCAAATCCTATAAAGACGAAAAGTGAGTTGGCCCTGCCGCGAAGCGCCGCAAGGCCTCATCAGCCCGCCGAGCCCCCATCACGATGGTCGATCGCCGAGAAGATGGTCACCCCCGAAACGACGATTTGAGCGGTCATCTCGGTGAGCTTCTCGCGCTTCACAAGCGTGGGCTTTTCATAGACCTTTTTCATTTGCTGTTTCCGAAATCCGCTGGCTGACGTGTCAGGCCGAGACACTGAACGCTGCAGCTTCAGTTTGCGTTCCATTGCAGAGCGGCTTCGTCTCCCCGAAAAGCCCGCCGGCCGGAGCCAACGGGAGGGTCTGAGGTAGCCAGAGTGTGGTATCTGGCAAATTGCAAACGGTCCGCCCTGGCTTTTGTTGCAGGGTTGCTAAAACAGCCCGCAGAGCAGAAAGCCCCGCCGCTCCATTTGCGAAGCGGCGGGACCCCCACTCACTCCTGATTGCCGAGCCCCAACGCTCGGCGTTGCTAACGCAGCAATTCTGGTGCCAGCGGCGCAGGCCAGCGCCTTGGCTAGGGCTGGCACCAAATTCAGCACAGAAAAAGCCTCGCCGCTCCATTTGCGAAGCGGCGAGGCCCCCCAGCCGCCCCAATTGCCGGGCCCAACACCCGGCATTGCTGACATTGCAATTCTGATGCCAAGGCAAATGACCCATTGTGGGGCAGTGTCAGCCGCACGCTATTGCCCTTGGACGCCTTGGCGGACGCATTCCCTTTCAAAAATAGCCGAGCAATCGATCTCATCGTGAAACGGAGCATGCGGATCGAACACCAGCCAAGACGCATGAGATCGCAATTCCCTCAGACGGGCGTTCTTTTCGAGGCGGGCGTGGCGTTCCGCTTCTGCATGGAACGCTAGGCTAGGCTTTTCACGAAGAGAGCTCATCCACAGCCCCCACGTTGATTAACATCGCTTCTTCAACGCCTTGGTTCCGCGTTGCGTTCCTTGATGTGGCAACTTCGGATGGCCCCCGCCGGAGCGCGCTGTGCTGGTCGCTGTCCCTACACCGGCGAAGCGCCTCAAGCGCCCTGGCGCCCGCCTGTGGCAGCGCCCGCGGCTGGTATGGATCATAGTTAGGCATGAGGGCGGTTTGGGGCCGCTGGATCAGGTGGGTTTTGAAGGGGAAAGTGCCATGCAATTCGCCAGTTGCTACGACTATGGCGGCACCGTTCTTGCGTCGTCGATCTTTCTGAACATCACAGCGGTTTTGATGATTTTGGCCGCATTTGCCGCTGCACGATTGATTACAATATCAGGCGCGAGTTCCGTCCAACAGCTTCAGCCCGCGAAATGCGCCGGCGGGCCAATGCCATCACGGCCTGACAAAGCGATTTTTCCACATCGCCCCCAGCCGCGGCGCAACGGCGGTGCCGGCGCGTCCGCTGGGGGGGTTGGGT
>NZ_JBWLUZ010000056.1:0-18030 GCF_057784325.1 Mesorhizobium sp. CNPSo 4689 | reverse complement strand
GCGGTGCCGACCAGATCGGCGGCGCCGACTACACCTTCGACTGCACCGGCAGCACCAAGGTGATGCGCCAGGCGCTGGAAGCCTCGCATCGCGGCTGGGGCAAGTCGGTCGTCATCGGCGTCGCCGGCGCCGGCCAGGAGATCTCGACCAGGCCGTTCCAACTGGTCACCGGCCGCACCTGGATGGGCACCGCCTTCGGTGGCGCGCGCGGCCGCACCGACGTGCCGAAGATCGTCGACTGGTACATGGACGGCAAGATCCAGATCGACCCGATGATCACCCACACGCTGAAGCTGGAAGACATCAACAAGGGCTTCGACCTCATGCATGCCGGTGACAGCATTCGCAGCGTCGTGGTCTACTGATCGGTATGAGCCGCACGCCGCGCTGAAAGCTCCATGTTGCAAAATACGCGGCTTCTCCCGAATCGGCGGAAGCCGCACGGCCATTCCGGACGATCCGTTGGTCGATCCACCAAGCTTGATGCAATCACAAACGCTGCGGTAGATACCCCGGCTAGGTTGGCGTTTGGCGGAGAAGGAACACATGCCACAACAGATGAAGCTGATTTCCGCCGCCAAATCACATGGCGGTATCCAGGGGGTCTATTCCCACGCTTCGGATGCCTGCGCCTGCGAAATGACGTTTGCCGTTTTCGTGCCCCCTCAGGCGGCGCAAGGTCCGCTGCCGGTCGTCTGGTACCTGTCAGGACTGACCTGCACCCATGCCAACGTCATGGACAAGGGCGAGTACCGGCGTATGGCGGCCGAACTCGGCCTGATTGTCGTTTGCCCTGATACCAGTCCGCGCGGGGCCGATGTTCCGGATGAAAAAGACAGCTGGCAGTTCGGCAGCGGTGCAGGCTTCTATATCGATGCGACGCAAAAGCCCTACGCAGGAAACTATCGCATGTATTCCTATGTCACCGAGGAATTGCCGGCGTTGATCGCACTGGAATTTTCCGCCGACATGACGCGCCAGGCGATCTTCGGCCATTCAATGGGCGGGCATGGCGCGCTGACGATCGCGCTCAGAAATCCCGCCCGCTTCCGAAGCTGCTCGGGGTTCGCGCCGATCGTGCAGCCGACCACCGCTGGCTGGTCGCGACCGGCGTTCGAAAAGTATCTCGGCGGCGACGAGGCGGCATGGCGCGGGCATGACGCTTGCGCGCTCGTCGAGGACGGTGCGCGGTTCCCGGAATTCCTGGTCGATCAGGGCACGGCCGATGGGTTTCTGCAGGACGGTCTGCGGCCGTGGCTGTTCCAGGAGGCATGCGACCGGGCAGGCATCAGGCTCATCCTGCGCATGCAGGAGGGCTACGATCACTCCTACTTCTTCATTTCGACCTTCATGGACGATCATCTGCGCTGGCATGCCGAGCGGCTGTTGTCCGACCGCTAAGTTCAATACGCTCTGTTCTTCCCCGTCGGACGGCGGGTACCCGCGCGCAAGGGCGACACGTTTGATTATTTCGAAAATCCGCAGTAATCTCCGCGCTAATTCAATGCGGAGTCGTTTGCATGAGCACTACCCTCAAGCCCGCCGGAGAGACACGCGCCGGGGATGTGTTGGCGCGCATGCGCAGCGACATCATCAGCTGCGCCTTGAAGCCGGGAACCAAGCTGCGCTTCGAGACGCTGAAGGAGATGTATGAAGTAAGCTTCTCCACCTTGCGTGAGGCCCTCTCGCGACTGGTGGCCGAAGGTCTGGTTGTCGCGGAGGGGCAGCGCGGTTTCCTGGTCGCGCCGGTCTCGCTCTTTGACCTCAACGATCTGACGGATGTCCGCGTGCTCATCGAACGGCAGTGCATCAAGCTGGCGATCGATCGTGGCGACGATCGCTGGGAGGCGGACATTATGGCCAATTTCCATCGGATGGATCGTCTGCAGAGCCGGCTTGGCGCGAGCTACTACCTATCCGACGACTGGGCTTCGCTGCACGGTGCGTTCCACCTTTCCCTCGTCGCGGCGTGCGGCTCACCGAACCTGCTCGAAATCCGGCAGAAGCTCTTCGAGCGCGCCCACCGCTACCGCAGGATGTCCTCGCAGTTTCGTCCGCAATGGCGCGCAAAAGACGTCGAGCACAAGATGATTATGGATCGGGTCATCGCCCGCGACACCGCCACTGCACAGGATTTGGTCGACCGGCATATCCGCGAGACGACCGAGAATGTCATCGCTCATGCAAGCCACCTTTTCGCGCAAGGCGGCATGGGCGATTCTTTCAGGCGTACGGATCCCGTGGCGGCGGAATAAGCCACGGCAAGTCTCACCGGCGCAATCCGCTGACGAGAATTTCTCAATTGGCTGGAAGGAGGCGGACCGCGCCGATGCGCTCCGCTTCCCGCCATTGTGCGGAATCGAGGTGCCCGGCAGGCCTGTTGCCTGCCGGAAGGTCACCGCTGGTTTACGAACGGGCGCGCCCTTCAACCTGAATAACGAGGCTCACCTCGTCGCCAATCATTCCGAGCGCGACTTTCATGCCGAAGTCGCTGCGTTTGATCGAAGTGCGCGCGCTGAAGCCGACGACGTGACTCTTGTCCCACGGGTTTTGGCCTTCCTTGTTGAAGGTGACGTCCAGCGTGACGGGCTTGGTAACGCCGGCGATCGTCAGATCGCCCGAGATCGTGCCGGCCTTGGCGTCGGCCGCCTTGAATTCGTGCCCGACAAAGGTGATCTGCGGGAACTCCGTTGCATTGAACCAGTCCGCGCCCTGGATGTCGCTATCGCGCTGGCTGTTGTTGGTTGAGATCCCTGCTACTTTCACCGCAACATCGAGGCTGCTTTCCCCAGGGCGAGCAGCATCGAACTGGAACGAGCCCGAGAATTCCTTCGCGACTCCGATCACCTGCGAGAAGCCGAGATGATCGATGAAGAAAGCAATCCCTGAATGCACGGGATCGATATCGAATGTCCCGGCCGCTGCCCTTTCGGCGGTCAGCGGCAGCCAGGCGATGGTGGCGGCAAGCAAGGTGGTGCGCAGTAACTTCGGCATGGTCGTAGTTCCTCCCTGTTGATGGTTCCGACAGTCCTCTCCCAGGTCATACCGGGAAGCTTGAGCCGTATCGCGCGATCACAGTCGCCAGGGATGCGCCGACAGGCAGCAGGCACATCCCGACAAAAGCGGCGATTCGAACGGCCTTGTTCGTGGCGCGGACCCGGCGCAGTACCGGATCGACGACAAAAGGCGTGACAAAGACCAAGGTGAACACGGCCAGCGCCAGCATGTCGGCCTTGCGCGTGATGAGCGTGACGGTCTGTGCGACCGCGATCATGCCCCCTGCTCCGCCAAGGAGGGATGCGGAGCGAAATCCGAAGTCCGGATTTGAGATGTTGGCGGCGACAATGGCAGCGATGGCGGCTGCAAAAAGCAGGCTGAGCTGGAAGCTCGAGGACGATGCTCCCAACAGCGCGATCGGCGCGAATCCGGCGCATGCGATGCCGAGCAGGGTGGGGCGCCTCATGCAGGATTCGTCCTCGGACTGACCTGTTCCACGGGAAAGGCCATGCATCACCAGCAGGCCCCAAAGTGCTGCTGCCGCCACTTCCGGGAGCGCATCGGGCAGGCGGGCCGTTCCTATATACGCGGCGGACGCGATCGGTTGGGCAAGGAGAAGCGCGCGACCGAGCCCGCTACGGCCGACGGCCTCGACCAGGACACCGAGCGCCGTCCCGATCACGGCCACGAAGAAGATCTTGTTGACTGCGCCCACTGGCGGGAAAGACGGCACCTTGTTGTAGGTGAGCCAGTAGGCGACAAGGAAGCAGGCCGGCACCAGGAGGTCCGTCCAGATCCGCCCGGCGCGCAGCCAGCGCAGCAGCCCGGCAGCGACAAGCGCCAGCAAACCCGCCGTAACCATGCCCAGGATCAGCGCTTCCTGTGGTGATCGCGCCAGGCCGCTCATGTCAGCAATCCCGCAGAGCTTGGGACTGTTGTTCAGGGATATCGGCGAAACTCATGGCGGTGCGCATACGTCCTCCCTTCGGCTTGATCTTGCATCCAGCCGGCTCCCTTATTCGATATGTTGACATACCGATTGTTTTTTAGATACTTATTGGTATCTCAAATTATCATGCCTCTGTCAACATCGGCGGCTCCAAGTGCGCGGGACTGAGCCGCATCTCGCCAGACAGAGGATCAAGCCGGTGCTGCGCCGGAAGTTTTCGAGGGAGGATATCGTCATGATCGATCTGGAACCTGCCGGCCTCGCCGATCTTCGGCTCGCTGGCGGAGCGCAGGGGTTCAACTGGCTTCCCGTCTTCGTTGCCGAGGAGCAGGGCCTTTTCGAAAAGCACGGCGTGCGGATCGTCTACAAGCGCATGGGCAGCGTCGAAAAGGCCACCACGGCCGTTCTCGAGGGCGAAGCGGACCTGGCGATCACGCCACCGGAAGGCGCCGTTGCCGACTTCGTCAGGGGAGGGGAACTGCGCATCATCGCCGCCAACGCCGTGCGCCTGCCGATGTCCATCGTGGCGCGCCCGGGCATCAACTCGCTCGCCGAGCTGAGGGGCAAAAGGATCGGCACCTCCTCGCTGACGGAGGGGACTGCGGTCTACACGCAGATCATGCTGGCCGCGGAAGGGCTGCACTATCCCGGCGACTATGAGTTTGCCTTGGCCGGCATTCATACGAAGCGGTGGGAGGCGCTGCAGGCGGGCGATATCGACTGCGCTCCGCAGCCCGCGCCGTGGAACTTCCTCGCCCAGGACCAGGGCTACAGCCTGCTCGGGGAGGTCTGCGCCGCCATCCCCGAGATACTCTTCACCGCCATCATCGGAAAGGCTCCCTGGCTCGGCGCGAACTGCGATGTGGTGACCAGCTTCCTCAAGGCGCTGATCGAAGCGCATGTGGTCACCAATGATGCGGCCAACCATGGCATCACCCTGCCGATCTTCCAGCGCATCACCACACCCGACAGTGAATCCCTGGCGTGGCGGGGGTTGGATTACATGCGCGGCATGGGCATGTGGCCGGACGGCCTTGCCGTACCAGACAAGGCGCTCAGGACGACGATCGACCTGATGGTCAGGGCTAACTTGCTCGACAAGTCGAAGCGCGACGCAGCGGAAGGCGTCTTCGACAGGCGCTATCTGGAAGGTACCGCCTGATCACCAGCGGCCGGCGAAATTCTCGTCGCGGGTTCATCGTGAACGCTATGCGCATGAAGAAGCGGCCGGTCTCGCGGTCGTTCTGAGCACAGGCATCTCGTCTGCGGCCTCGATGTCGAGGCCGCATTCCAAGGTGATCTGGACATGTTTTGCAGCCGGCAGTCGGCGCTCGACCCGCGCGGTGCCGGCTTCGGTCGGCGCGTCAGTGCTTGCCGGTCTTGATGACCTTTTCGAAGTAGGGTGCCGGCGCGACCTTTGCCCGGATCTCGCGGACCTGGTGCTTCTCCACAGTGTTGCGGCGCGACTCGGGCTCGCCCCACACAAGCGTGACTTCGGTTCCCGGCTGTGCATGCTCGAGGTCGACAAGCCCCAGCGAGATGAAGCGGTTGGCGTTTGCGGTGAAAGACGGCCAGGTCGAGATGCCCGCAACCTTGCCCTTCTTCATGACGGCGTCGACCTGGAATGTGGCGTACATGGGCATCGGCATGTTGAGGAACTTGGCGGGGGTGCCGTTGGCCGGGAAGATGGAGTCCTGCATCACGGCGGCTGCATCCTCGTCGTTCCACTCAAGCGTCACCTTCGTGCGGCGCTGGTTGTTCGCCCTCTCCAGCAAGGCGTCGCGGCCGATGAAGTCGCGGCCGAAATCGATGACGTTCCTGTAGCCGAGCTCGATCGGATCGACATAGTAGTCCGTGATGTCGTCCGACACGAAACTGCCGCCGAGCGAAGCGACCGATTCCAGGAAGTAGTTGTTCAGCCACTCGCGGTAGGGCCTCATGTCGTCGCTGTGATAGATCGCCGGCAGCGGCATCGGCACCCAGCCGGACTCCTGTGCAGTGGTCGAGTAGGCGAGCGCGCCGATCCGGCGCAGCCCGTATTTCTCGCCGGTCTTCTCCAGCGCTTCGCGCACCGCCTGCTGGTCGTCCCAGGCCCCGTAGATCTCGAAGCCGGGTTCGCCGGCCATGCCGTGCCGCAGGGCGCGGACGGATTTGCCTGCAATCTGGAACTCACCGATGTTGAAGAATTTGATCTCCGGCAGGCCGCCACCGCTCACCTCGCGCATCAGCGCAAGGGCGTTCGGTCCCTGGATCTGGACGCGGAACACCTCGCGGGTGCCGGAGCGGATCGAGAAATTGTCGTCCTTTTTCGCCTCGACGTCGTAGTCGCTCTTCTGCGCGTTGTAGAGCACCCAGTCGCTTGCGAAGGGAGCGCCGACGATGCGGAAGAAGTCCTCGGCCTCCCGGAAGATGATGGCGTCGGCGATGTAGAATCCGTCGTGGCCTGCCAGCACGAGCTGTTTGGCGCGCAGGACCGGGAACGGGTCGAACTTGTTGACCGCGATCTCCGAGAGGAAGGGGATGACCTGCGACCCGCGCAGGTGCAGTTCGGTCATGTGGTAGGACTGCTCGAGCAGCGCGCAGCTGTCCTTCCACGCACGCACTTCGTCGCGCCAGTTCGTGAACTCCGGCGGAATGACGGGAAAGCGGTACGGCCCAAGGTTGGAGCCGCGGAGCAGGTTTACCGGTCCTCCCGCAGCTTCCAGGATGCTCTCGAGGCTCTGCAGTCCGTCATTCGTCGTTGCCATATCGGTTCCTCCCAATAAGTGTCAATGCAGAGACCGGATCCAGTGCGCCTCAAGGGCGGCTTTCAGAACAGATTCACCGCGCGAAGATTACTAGGATACTATCAGGTATCCAAAAATCAATTGGAATGTCAATGCGCGATTCTCCCTGGCTGGGGGGCGTCTGAGAAGTCGCCGACAGAGCATAGCGGGTGGTTGGCAATACTTGGCCAAGGCGGGGCAGTGGGCGCCCCCAAGAGCACTTGCCCGGACGAAGTGGGGCTGCGCGAAGCCATGAAGAGCGTGGTCGGCGAGGGACGCGTCCGAGCTGCCTTCTGGGTGAGTTACGTGATGTATCGCGGCCACCTGTCTAGTGCCCGTTCTGGCCCGGACGCTCCTAAGTCATGACCTCTTCTGGGTCGAGAGGGGTCATTGAAATACGCGAGTTCGACTGTACGGGTTCGTGGAACCATACGGGATGATACGGGAAGTTCTGCGATTTTGGCCCACGAAAAACTCAATAAAATCAAGGATTACTACGTCCTCCGGGCCACCATGACTATTGGTTTTTGCAACGAAGAAATGCGCTAGTTGGAGCGGTGACGGTACTTTTCGACGCCGGCTAGACGCGCCGTCGAACGCCGCAAAGTGAAAAAAATTGCCCGATTGGTCCCGATAGTTGGTGAAGGCTCAAAAAAGTTTTTGCGACGATTTTCCCTTTAAAATCAAAAGCGTAACTTTTTGACAGTCTGGATGTCGGAGTTTGCGCTGCGTTGAATAGTATTTTACAGTGATTTCAATGGGTTATTTGCTAGTGGGAGTAGGGGGAACGACGATACTGGGGAGGTATCGGCCGACCGGCCGGTCTTAGGCGCAATGTGGCGGAGCATTCACGGAGGTCCTCGACGGAAACGCAAAGCTCGAACGGCAGTCCGAGTTCGGGACACATATGTCAGCTGCGATCAGAAGGATCGCCTTCTCGCGCATGGAAAGCGCTGGTTCGCTCCAGATGGCCAGATGGCCTTATGTTGAACTATTGGTCCGGCAAACTGACCGGCAGTCTCTCGAACGCGCTACCGTCGCAATGGTTCCTGGGCCCGTCAGCGGGCACCGCGGTGAAACAATCGCGGTGCCCTAGCCTCCCACTTAACTAGCAGTTCGCCCCAGTCTGCGGATCGCACGCCTTGTTTTCTTTCTTCTGTGGCTTGGGCTTTGCCGCCTGCTCGGGCTCGGCCTGCTGCTGCTCGGCGGCGGGCTGCTGTTTGGCCTTCGGTTTCTGAGGCTTTGCCGCCTGCTCGGGCTCGGCCTGCTGCTGCTCGACGGCTGGCTGCTGTTTGGCCTTCGGTTTCTGAGGCTTTGCCGCCTGCTCGGGCTCGGCCTGCTGCTGCTCGGCGGCGGGCTGCTTCTTGGCCTTTTTCTGCGGCTTGGCCGCCTGCTCGGGCTCGGCCTGCTGCTGCTCGGCGGCGGGCTGCTTCTTGGCCTTTTTCTGCGGCTTGGCCGCCTGCTCGGGCTCGGCCTGCTGCTGCTCGGCGGCGGGCTGCTCCTTGGCCTTTTTCTGCGGCTTGGCCGCCTGCTCAGGCTCGGCCTGCTGCTGCTCGGCGGCGGGCTGCTCCTTGGCCTTTTTCTGAGGCTTGGCCGCCTGCTCGGGCTCGGCCTGTTCGGTCGTGGCAGCGCCTTCGGTCGGCTTCGATTTCCGGCCAGCCTGAACCTTCTTCACCTCCTCGATATCTTTGATCTCAGCTGGTTTGGCATCGGCATCGGCTTTCACCTCGCCTTCAAAGACCCTGACCGTATTGTTTTCCAATTTGCCGGACTGCTCGGGCGCGTCGGTCTTGCTGACCTTGACGACAGTCACCTCCTGGTTCGTCTCCTTCTCGATCACATCAACATCTATGACTTTGTTGATCACCACGTTGTTCTGGATCGTCACATCGCCAACCGGCTCGGCCGCCTCGACAATGCGCACAAATTCCGGCTCATCACGGATAACGACGACAGAAATGTCCGCAGCAAGGAATTCGCGGGTGGGGACAACGACCCAGTAAAAATCCGGCGTCGCGTCGAAGGTCACCTCGATTGAAATCAAATCCGGATCGCGGCGCGGCGGCAGCGGAGCCCAAATCATGTGCTCCCTGTCACGACGCCAACTCACCCATGCTGGCGCCCAACGAGTGCCCGGAACCCAGTACCAGCCGATGTCGTCGGCATAGCCCCACCGGCCGTAGTGGTACGTCGCCCAGCCGAATGGCTCGTCGGATACCCAGAGCCAGCCATACTGCTCGGTATAGACCCAGTGTCCAAGGGTATACGGACGCCAATCGTCAGGTACATCAACCGGCACGAAAACTGTCGCTCCGTGGTAAGAAACCCAATCACCATGGGAAGACAAGTCGTGGTAGAATGTGCTGATCGAAATGTCGGTGGCAGCCCTTGCCTCGGACACAAGCGACAATGGCGTAATCGGGTTGGGAATCTCAACGACCGTGAGCAGACAGGCGGTTACGCCGCTCAGCATCAGTCGGACCGCATTTGGGGCAAGGACGCGTTTCATCCTAGTTATCCTCCGAAACAGATCGCCCTTCATCTTACAAATTCGCCGGTTGTCGGATTGTTCCATCTCGCTAACGCTATCGCACCCCACAACGGCTCGGCATCGCAAGCGTTCCGAGAGCTCGCATGCTCCTTTTCGCCCAAAACGTTGATCCGCGTAACGGACGTTGGCCCCGGCGGCTATCCATTCTAGCCAGCACGCGTGGCTGGGCGGTCGCTGGCGTCGCTTCACCAGAAGCGGGGACGTTCCTTGCCGATGGTCGCGCGATGAGTTGATTGCCAGGATCACGAAAGATCTGCCCGAAGCGGTCGACAAGCTAACATAGACGGCGAACTGCCAGCAGCAAACCCGAGCCTAGAGACCGAAGAAATCACACTCCTCGATCAGGTGCCGCCACGCACGCCTGAGCGGTAGGGCAGCGATTGGGTGCTGCCCGCGCCGGCCAGATCACCGGTCCTGTTGCCGCTGCTCCCGCCGTCGCTGGTACATCCGCAGTCGACGGCGGGTGCAACGGCCGGTGCTTGGAATTGCACCGGCCTGCGAGTGAATTTACAGCCGCATTGGCTGTCACTCAATTAAGGCTAAGTACGGGTGACCATCATCCTTTCAGAGGCGCACCGGACCTGTGCCATTCCACCGGATGAACTGGACTTCCTTCCCCGTTCCCGCACCGGCTTCAACAGCACCTCATGCAGGGTCCGCGTCGATCGGAAGTGCTCGCACGTTGGCGATATCAGCGGGCAGACGATGGCCTTATGCAGCCCTTCCGCTGCCTGCAGAAACTTCTCCAAATCCTGACCCGATAGTTGCTTCGGATGATTGCGTCTGACCATGGCGACCTCCTGTTGAGAGAAATCGCCCCACATAGGATTATGGTCCTACATCGCAAATCTGGGATCAAGGGTTGTTTTGGGCTACCTCGCAGGAAGCAGTCGGGCCACCGCCCAAGCAGGCCATTTTGCGAGAGGCGCGGGAACACAAATTCGCGTACCTCGTTGCAAATGTTGGCCGGAAGCCCTTGCCCCATACCCTCGCCGGCCTTGATAGGCCCGCTGCTGTCCCTCGGCGGCGGGCCATTTCAGCGAAGCAGCACATAGACGCCTAAGCCAGCCATAAGCAGGCAAGCGGCCATTCCGATCATGTCCCGCTGCCTTTAGCGCCAGACGGCGCCAGCGAGCATCGAGGCGGTGATGGCGGCGATGTAGAGAGCGATCAACTAGGCCGAGCGGTCTGATTGGACCACGACGTTGTGGCGGTAGGTTCGACCAACAAGCATCTTGACGCATCCGATCAGAAACACGAAAGCGCCAAGCGCCACTATACATAACGGTAGAAAGAGCTGCGGATAGGAACGTGCCAACTCGTTCAACAGCCACGCATAGCCTAAACCGCCGACGATGGGCCCTCCCACAAACATCAGCGTGCCGACTCGCCCGTCCTCGGTGAATTCCTGTTGGCTCTGGATTTCGATGTTCGTCATTGCTCCCCCATTTGGTGAAGGGGAAGGATTGCGCCAGTTGAGCGCAAACACAAGTCTTCGCCCTCGCAAGGTCGCTTGACGATTTCAGCAAGGGGAAGATGGCCGGCGCCGCTGGTGGAGGTTGCCCGATAAGGCGCCGGCAGGCAGAATCAGGTCCGCCCGCGGCTCGATCGACAGCAGAGTCTTTACGTTACGTCATGTGCGTTACGCTGCCGGCGCCGTCTCTTGCCATATCTTCTCCTCACCGCCAAGCTTGGCCATTACAAAGCCCGCGGTAATGCCAAGTAATCCTCATAGAACTTACGCACCAGCGGCACCGCGCGGCCTGTGTGCAACGGATCCTGCGCCGGAAAGCCACGACGCTCTAATGTCGGCAGGACCGCCTTTAGCCAGTAGTTTGCCCGCGCGCGACCAACGATTGAGGTGGCAATTTCCAGATCGGTAGCGAAGAGCGGAAGCCGATCAAGGGCGGCGTTGGTGAGTGTGCGAGGTGGTTCGGTCATGCAAGCGGGGCTAGCCCGCCAGCGCAAAACCGACGGCGACACCAAGGCCGAACACGATGCCCGCGGCGAATTTGGCGCCAAGCTCGATTGCGAGAACTCCGGCCATACCGCGCCAGTTCAGGCGGGGACGCAAACATGCCGTGTGTCGCGCCGCGTCACTCTCAGCATTGGAGTTGCAGTTCAGACGGCTGACGAGGCCATCTCACCGGAGCAGTTGCAGCGTCGGGCGGATGCGGCACTTTATCTTGCCAAGCAAACCGGCCGCAACCGAGTGCTGCTCCACTGACCGGAGTCATCCCAACGCAAACAGTCAGTCGACACGGTGATGCCAGCCCGTGACGCGATAGTAGAATAGTAGCTTCGCTACCGTCTGGAACAGTCGAGGCATGCGAAGGTTTGACTCGAAGCTGACTTAAGCACGGCGCGACGTGAACGACCGCTTTGCGCCTCATCTCGGTCATTAAAGTTAGCTGTGCGACTGCCTTAAAGCGGACATTACCGGCGACCGCGCTGGAGGTCGCGGGTGCGCCATTTGCGGACCTTCCCGGGTAAGACAGCTAAAGGCGCGTCACTGTATCCAATTGCAGTCATTCGCATTGGCCAATTTCTAGCGAACGATCAATCCTCGCTTGCGAGCGGCGGATTCGGCCGTCCAAATGCAGTCGCCGTTTTCATCACTTCCCGCATCGCTGCTGCCCCGGCGTCGAACTTCTTCTCGAACACCGTCATGTCGATCTGATTTCCGTTCGGGATCACGCTCCGCCGACCAGAAGCCTTCCGAACTCTTAGCAGGACCCGGTTGCGTTAGGAGACCTTTCGACGGCGCGGATGCTTTCCGCTCTGAACCAATTCGTCGGTGAAAGTGGGAGCACTATTTACGTGGGCAGGCTTTGGGCAGAATATACGGGGTGGAAGGAAGCATTCGGAATCCCCTGAATAAATGCGCCCGAACGGCTTCCGACCGTTAGTTGCAAGGGAGGATAATCATGAAACATATTTTCCCGCTCGCGGTGTGTGCCGCGGCGTTATCGCTCGGCGTATCGAACGCCTACGCACAATCGGGCGGCGTCGATAAGGCGGTCGGCGGCTACAGCTTCGAAGAAGCCGCAAAGGAGGCCCCCGGTACCAAGGACTTCCATTCGGCCGATGGTCATCTCACTTTCGCTATCGTGACACACACTGCCGGCAATGGCTTCTTCGATCCGGTCTACGTCGGCGCGACCGTCGCCGGCAACCTGATCGGCGCCAAGGTTCTGCTGCTTGGCGCGGAATCGCCGACCGACGACCCGGCCCGCGAGATCGAAATCCTGAACCAGATCGTGCAGGATCCGACGATCGACGGGCTGATCATGACAACGCCCCAGGTCGGCGCCTATAACGACATTGTCAAGGCCGCCGAGGCGAAGGGCATACCGGTCGCCACGACCAATTCCTTTGACGGCACGATCCTCAACCGCAGCGGCATCGGGCACACCGGCCAGGACGCCTCCGCTGCCGCAATCGCCGGCGAGGCGCTCGTCAAGTGCCTCGCGGACAAGGGTATCGAGAAGGGTTCGATCGTCCTGCCGTCGTCGACCGCAATGGGCAACATCGAGGTGAACAATCGCGTCACTTCGGCCTTCAACGCCATCGTCAAGGGCTTGAAGGATGCCGGCAAGCTTGATGCCTTCAAGGTCGACGCGGGTCCGGAGAACACCGGTATCGACACCAATCCGAATGATCCGGTGAACGGCATCGTGACGCTGTTCGAATCGCGCGGCGACGTCGTTGGCGCGTTCGCCGGCAACAACGTGTTCACGCCGGCGCTTGCCAAGGCCGTCGCTCAGGCCGGAATGACCGGCAAGATCTGCGCCTACGGTTTCGACCTCGGCCCGGCCCAGCAGGATGCGATGAAGAGCGGCGATCTGACCGGCGCGCTCGGGCAGCAGCCTTTCTTGCAGGGCTTCTGGCCGGTTATGCAGCTCTATCTGCAGATCGACCGCGGCATCGCGGCGGCCAATCTCGACACGCGCGCCCAACTCGTGACGCAGGAGACTGTCGGAAACGTCGGCAAGCGCTTCGAGAACTGATTTCGCTCGGAACGTTTGAAATCGGTGCGGGAGGGCGCGAGTTCCCCCGCAGCGACGGCAACGACCAGAGGGGGACCCATGGCGCCCACCGCGACCAAATCGCCCGGCCGTGCGCCGCCCCAGCTTGTCGGCGGCTGGGAGGCGGGGCTGCTTGCCCTGCTTTTGCTGCTCTATCTCGGCGGCGCTTTCGTCAACCCCGCGTTCTTCGGCTCGACCGAGGCGCTCCACGCCCTGCTGCGCGACACCTCGCGGGTGGCCATCATCGCGGTCGGGATGACCTTCGTCATCGTCAACAAGGACCTCGACCTGTCGGTCGGCTCCACCTACGGACTGGTCGCCGTGGTGTTCGCCCGTCTGTTCGCCCCGAGCTTCCTCGATCTCGGCATCGTCCCCTCGGTGGTCCTCTGCCTGCTGCTCGGCACGCTGATCGGGCTGATCAACGGCGTGCTCGTCACCGTCCTGAAGGTGCCGGCGTTCATCGGCACGCTGACCATCCTCTTCATCGGCCGCGGCTTCGTGCTGGCGCTGACCCATGGCCAGTCGATCTACTATCCCGCCAAGGCGAGCGAGCATCCGCTGTTCTTCCACTTCGGCGAGACCAACGTCCTGGGTTTCAACAACCAGATCGTGGTCTTCGCCGTCGTCGCCGTCGTCGGCGCCTATGTGCTTGCCAAGACCCGCTGGGGCTACGAGACCTTCGCCACCGGCGGCAACGAGCAGGCAGCGGGCTATGCCGGCATCCCGACCAACTGGGTGCGCATCCGGGCCTACCTGATCTCCTCGCTCTGCGCGACCCTCGCCGGGCTGCTGTCGGCCGCCCAGGACAAGGGCGTGACCCCGCTATACGGCGTCAGCGGTGAACTGACCGTCATTGCCGCCGTCATCATCGGCGGCGCCTCGATCCTCGGCGGCCGCGGCCGGGTTGCCGGGTCCTGCCTCGGGGCCATGCTGGTCGTGCTGCTCGACAAGGTGCTGCGCGAGGGCTGGCCGATCACGCGCGTCATCAAGATCGGCGACGAGGAAATCACGGTCAACGCCGTCTTCTCGCTGCCGGTCGGCGCGGTGCCGGTCTTCCTCGGGCTGCTGCTCATCGTCGCGGTGCTCATCGAGCCCTATCTCATCCGCCGCCAGGTGGCAGGGCGCCTCTGGGCCTGGCTCCGCGGCCGGCCGCCGCCACCGGCCTACGAGATCGGCGGCATCGCGATCGAGGGGGTGCAGACCAAGGGCGCGATGGCGACCGACATGGCGCTGTCGGCCACCGGATTCGGCAAGTTCCTCGCCCGGCGCGACGCGCTCGCCATCATCCTGACCGCGCTCCTGTGGCTGACCGGCCTCGCGCTCCGGCCGGACTACTGGTGGAACCTGTCCAACAGCTTCGCGATCCTGCTCAACTACACCGAGCTTGCGCTGATCACCGTAGGGCTCACCTACGTCATCGCCGCCGGCGACATCGACCTCTCCGTCGGGGCGGTGCTCGCCCTCGCCGGCAGCACCGCCGCCTATTTCCTGAAGGTCCTCGACGCTGACCCACTTACCGCCGTGGCGATGGGCCTGCTCGCGGGCATGTGCGCCGGCCTCGTCAACGCGATCGTCACCGTCGGCTTCAAGCTGCCGGCCTTCATCGCCACGCTGGGTATGTTCTACATCGCCCGCGGCCTCGCCGCCTGGTTCGTCGCCGGGCAGCAGCTCACCGGCTGGCCCGAGGGCTACAACCTGCTTGGCCGCAAGGTGAACGATATCCTGCTGCACTACCGCATCTCGCTCCCGGACGGGCTCCTGCGCTCGGTCGCCGAGGTGGTGAGCGTCCAGACCATCTGGATGCTGTTCGTCGCCCTCATTGCCGGCGTCGTGCTCGCCTACATGCCGTTCGGGCAGAAGGTCTATGCGACCGGCGGCAACATTCGCGCCGCCGCCTATGCCGGCATCAACACCAACCGGGTGCGGTTCCTCGCGCTCATGCTGGCGGCGCTCTGCGCGACAATGGCCGGGATCATCAACGTCGCCTACTTCCGCAGCTTCAACCCGGTGGCCGGCCAGTTCCGCGAGCTCGACGCCATCGCCTCGGTGATCATCGGCGGCGGTTCGATCTTCGGCGGCTACGGCACCGTGATCGGGGCGCTCGCCGGGGCGGCAGTGATCACCCTGATCCGGGCGCTGCTGCAGCTCAACGTCCAGGGCCTCGCCATGCCGCAGCACTGGATCAACGTCTTCATCGGTGGCATCCTGATCGTGGCGGTGCTGATCGACATCTGGGTGCGCCAGGCCAACATCTTCGGCCGCCTGCGGGTTCGCCTCGCGCGGCGCACAAGAACGGCGGAAACCACCCATGCGTGACGCGACTAAGCCTGCACCAATCGTAGAAATGCGGGGCATCGAAAAAGCCTTCGGTGCGGTGCAGGCGCTCCGCAACGTCGACCTCGTGCTCTATCCCGGCGAGATCCTGGGCCTCGTCGGCGACAACTCGGCCGGCAAGTCGACGCTGATGAAGATCCTGACCGGCGCCTACCAGCGCGACGCCGGCGGCGAGGTCTTCGTCGCCGGGCAGCCGGTGCGCTTCAAGAGCCCGCACGAAAGCCGCGACGCCGGCATCGAGATGATCTACCAGGACTTCGCGCTCTGCGGGAATATGGATGTCGGTCAGAACATCTTTCTTGGCCGTTGGCCGCGCAAGGGCCTTTTCGTCAATCGGCGGAAAATGTACGCGGAAGCCGACAGCGTGCTGAAGCGGCTCAAGGTCGACGTGAACTCCGTCTATCAAAAGGTCGAGAGCCTGTCGGGTGGCCGCCAGCAATCTGTGGCGATTGCCCGCGCGATCTCCTTCCAGCCGCGCGTGGTGATCCTCGACGAGCCGACCGCCAATCTCTCGGTGATGGCGACCGAGCGGCTGCTCGAGACCATGCTGGAACTGAAAAAGCAGGGCGTTGCCCAGATCATCATCTCCCACCGCCTCGTTGACATCTTCGCTGTGGGCGACCGCGTGATGGTGCTGAAGCGCGGCGAGAACGTCGGCGATCGCTACATCAGGAACACCGACGAGCATGAGGTCCTGGAGATCATCGTCTCCGGCACGCGAGAGCACGCACTTACGGCCGATGAGGCAAGGCTTTGACCGTTCAGGATCACTTTTCTCCAGCCGTGGCTGTCAAACAGAATGGCAGCTTCCACTCCCCGTGTAGACCTTGAAGCGTGAGGCGCGTGCAGAGTGGGACCGACCGTGACTGATGGTTTGTCTTCCATGGCAATTCGCCTTGGCTATAAATTCATCGAAAACGGCAGGGTTCCCCTGAGCCGGTAGGCATTTGACGGTCATTCCTGCCGCCAGTCCGGTTTCTTTCCCGGCCAGCACCTTCACTCTTGCCGGCGCGTCGCAGCGCAATAATTTTTGGTGAGGAGGGGTAGTTCGCCCATCAAGAGGAGCCTGCCCATGAAACACCAAACACTCGACCAGTTGCATGCGGTCGCAAAAGTCGAATCCTCGGCAATCTATTCAATGACACGAAACCAGCGGATCGAGCGTTGGGCCGAGCTTCTCGATCAACGCCCCGAGCGGTGCCTTGGAGCCTTTACCGGCACCGAATACCTGCGTCCCGAAGCACGTGACAAAGTGCGTGGTGAAGGATCACCCATCACCGTTGCCTTCGAAGACCCGGTACTGCGCGCCCTGGGCCTGAAGGACGATACGTATGGTGAGGCAAAACGCTTCTTCGAACTGGACGACTGGCATTTGCACGACATCGTCTGCGATTGCCACGTCGGCGCAACGATGCAAGCGCGGTGGGCCGCCGGAAGGGTTCGCGCGACTATTCGCGGATACAGGCTTCTTAACTGGTTGAGGCGGAAGATCGCGCACTAGCGAAAGCAGCCTGTGACCTTATGGATCGGTGCGGATCACCATCGCGCCGCGCCCGATCTCCATCGCCTGCTTTTTTAGCCCTTATCTTCGCGAAATAGGCGCTCGGTTTGCCGATCGTCTTTCCTGTGTTCCGCGCGACTGCTGCGCTGTCATGTCACGATTGCGCAGATGGTCAGGATTGCCAACAGCGGGCCGCGGCAACGACGCGGACATGCGTCCAGTTTCCCTAGTCAGGTGGCGGGCGAAATATCATCTGTCGCGCTCGTAGGTCCCCACCAGCTCGGCCTCCTCCAGGACAGCTTCTTGCCAAATGCGCTCCACGCCCGTGTCGGCTGGAATACCCAGGCTCGGAATATCGAGCGCGGCCAGCCGAAAGCGATAGTGATGCACGCCGTGTCCGACCGGCGGTTGAGGGCCGTCATAGTAAGCGTTGCCGAAATCGTTGGTAGCCTGCCGGAGCGCATCGGGGCCAGGCTTGCCGCTCTCGGCCTCGATCAGTTTGTCGAGGTCCGGCGGAATGTTGAAAACGCCCCAATGACCGAACATTCCGCTCGGCGCGTCGGGATCCTGGACGACAAGAACGAGGCTCTTTGCGTTGTCGCGAGGGGGCCGCGCTGTGCGCAGCTAGCAGAGGTAGGCTGTGCAGTCCGTCACTGCGGACTTCTCGTCGTGACCTGATGTTGCCGTTGAGAGGCCCACGCGATGACGACCGCTTTGCGCCGCATGTCGGCCGTAGAGAATCAGCTTCGTCTGGTGCTGAAAGCAGATGAGGTGGATGGCTCCCGCTCCCGGCATCACAGTGCCACAGTGGGTTTGCTGTCAGGCAACCCGAGCTAAGGAGCCATCCGCCATGCAGATTACCACCGTGGGCCTTGATCTGGCCAAGCGCATTTTTCAAGTTCACG
>NZ_JBWLUZ010000055.1:0-18467 GCF_057784325.1 Mesorhizobium sp. CNPSo 4689 | reverse complement strand
AAGCAAATCCTGGCATCCATATTGCACCGCCAGCTTGCCGGTTGATCCCGGTCCTGATCGCATACTCTGATCAGGTTAGGCTCGCCGGGCTCGAGGTGGTTGGGGTCTTCGCCCGGCGAGTTTCCATCGCAATACGCCTTGCTCGCATCGATGCAGGAATATAATCCTCTAGTTGCGGCGACCCTTCAACGGAGATCGCATGCCCCAAAAAACCCTCGCCGACACTTTGGCCGCTCGCGAAACCGTCTATGTCAATTGCGCCCACCCGATGTGCGGCAGATCGACAAAGCTAGATATCCAGGCGCTGATCGACAGGCTCGGGCCGGATCACGGATCGATGCATCAGGATCTGGTCGGGCGCTTTGGCTGCTTGAAATGCAGCCGCTGGCCGCCACCGTAGGCCAGTGTTCTTCACATGCATTCCTGACTACGAAGGTCAGCAGCGGGAGCGGAACCACAACTGGAGACCGACTTTCGAGAAGCGTTAGGAATCATCTCTGATTGAGTTGGCCGGCGCCCGTTGGGCGGGGGGCTTGGGGTAAAGGCGCCGGCCAGTGACGGGCTCAAGAGTCCGCCGCCATCTTGAGGTAGGGTAAGGCGGTCCGTTTCCGTATGGTGTGATCGCGTAAGCTAGAGCCTCGCCGGCAGCACCAGCACCACGACCGCTAGGTCGTAAACTCATAAACGATACAGACTGAGGCGTCCCAGCTTGTCGTCGGTCGGCTTACCGTTCATGGTTGCGTGATGGACCATGCTCGCTCGGATTTCCTTCCCGATGAGGTGACCGCCGCCGATCTAAGCGGGTGGGCGGACATTTTGCCAGCACGATGCCGTGTCGTGGGAGCCAACCTATTCGCCGACATATTTTTAGCTGATGCCAACGGTGCAGTTCACATGCTGGAAGTGTCTGCGGCTTCGATCACAAAGATCGCTGCTTCTAAGGAGGAGTTTCGTCATCGGTGCATCGATGATGAAGATGGTTGGTTGTTGCGCCCACTAGTGGATCAGTGCCGGTCGGCGGGGATGAACCCAACCGCCTCCCAGTGCTACGCCTTCACGACGCTCCCCCAGTTCGGTGGAGAGTATAAGACCGACAACATCTGGATGTGCTCGTGGAGTGAGTGGATCAGCTATACGGCCTCGATCTACGCGCAGACCAAGGACCTGCCGGACGGCACCCCGGTTTCGATCAGCGTTGTCGATTGAACGGCTTGCCTGAGCCGAGAGAAGCTGATTCAGCGTCGGCATGAGCCGATATGATCTGACCGACTTCGAATGGCGCGTGATCGAGCCGCTGCTACCCAACAAATCGCGAGGCGTTCCGCGCGTCGACGACCGCCGCGTGCTGAACGGTATCTTCTGGGTGCTGCGATCAGGCGCGCCGTGGCGGGATCTGCCCGAGCGCTATGGGCCGCGGACCACCTGCTACAACCGGTTTGTGCGATGGCGGAAGGCAGGCGTATGGGACCGCCTGATGGACGCCATCAGCGCCGCCCACGACGGCGCCATACAGATGATCGACAGCACTTCCATCCGGGCGCACCAGCAGGCTGCGACGGCAAAAAAGGGGGGCAAATCATTGTCTCGGTCGATCGCGCGGTGGGCTCACGACCAAGATCCACGTCGTCGTCGACGCGCAAGGGCTCCCAATCCGGCTCGGCCTGACAGCAGGACAGGCACATGACGGTCAGATCGCTGATCGGCTTCTCGATCATCTTGGCCCACGCACCATCGTGCTGGCCGACAAAGCCTACGACGCCGACCGCATCCGGGAACTGATCCAGGAGCAGGGTGCCACGCCCAACATCCCGGCCAAGAGCAACCGGAAATGGAAGCCCTGCTTCAGCAAGCGGCTCTACCGCGAGCGCAACCTGATCGAACGCTTCTTCTCCAAGTTGAAGCACTTCCGTCGCGTCTCAACCCGCTATGACAAGCTCGCCGACAACTTCCTCGCCATGGTCCAGCTCGCGTCAATGCGCCTGTGGCTGCGCGCTTATGAGTCTACGGCCTAGAATGGCCATCAGGAGGCAAGCGCACATGCCTACCATGTCGCGCTGCCGGTATCGCCAGACGGCGCCGGGCTAACTGCGGTGACGGCCTAAGCCATGCGGCGCTTAGATAGGGCCTCTAATAGGTCCGCTTCCTCCGTGCTCCCGCACCGGAAAACGCTGACGATTTCCTCAGCGAGGTCCTCCCTCTGTTCCGAGTCTTTTTGGGCTAGGCGACGCTCGATACAAAGTTGGTTGAACACCCGCTGGAGCAAGTCCAGATCAGTAGGCTCGAATACTCCGCTGTAACGCGAGAATGGCATAACGGCAGCCCTCATTTTGCCGTCCCTTACCCTATTATTCTGCCACCAACTACGACCAACCTCAAGGCGGTGGCATTCGGGGCAAGCTTCGCCCCCGCAAGGTGGCGGTTGGACGATTTCAGCGTCGTGTATAGACATTCCTATAACCGACGATCTCCGCCATTCCGGCTTTGCCTATGCCAGGAATGTTCCTCAGTGTTTGTTCATCCATGAAGAGAAGGCGCTCAGGAGCATCGATTCCGCAATCGAGGGTAGTGCCTCAGTTTGAAATTGCTTCGCGTAGGGACACCCCGCAATAGAAATGGCCAGTGCATTTGGGAACTTTGGCCAAGCCTACACCGGCCATTACGGATTTGTGCGAACCCGCGTTAGGAGGTTTACAACCATATCAGCGGTCACTCAATCGACGCCAAAGGTGTAGGCGCTACCCACCCGTTGCGGGCTCGGCCACGTCCAGCGGCCCGACGGTCGGGGGCTGGGGCGCCTTTGGCTTGACCGCCGGGCCTAACCGGCCAAGGCAAGCCGGCCGGCGACGTTATAGGCCCGTCAATCTTCGCTGCTACTTGGCAAAACGGCGGTGTTCTCTTCCCTCAAATCGGATGAGCCCAGAGTCGCAACCCGAAGTATGCCTGAGCTTCATGAGTGAGCGCTAATATGGTGAACAAAGGATGAATCACCGCTCGCCACCTCTCGGGCAGCGGGCGGCTCACTGCGGAACTTCGACGGAAATCTTGATCGCGGCATAGTAAGCCGCAACATTGGCGATGTCTTCATCGCTCAGGTTCTTGACGACCGCCGACATCATTTGACTCTTGCGCTGTCCGATCTTGTAAGCCATCAGCGAGTGGACGAGATACTCGTACTTCTGCCCGGAGATATTGGGCGTGTAAGACAGTTTGCCGATGCCATCCTTGCCGTGGCACACTTGGCATTGCGTCATGACTTTCCGGCCGGCGATGCTGTCGCCTGCTGCCTGCACAAATGACGAGGTGACCACGAGGGCAGCCAGGCCAAGGATCAAACCACGCATACTATGCGCCCGGACGTGTCGAGTAAGTTTCTTGATCATCGAAGTCCTCCCATCGCGGCCTTTTTCCCCTTTGGCCTGACGCAGAAATTAACTGCCGGTGCATCGCGCGAGTCCAGCAATTGGGGATTGTGTAAAACGATACACTCCGCAATGCGCCTACATTTCGCTGTTGTCGATGATGCCGGCTTCGCCGTCGGGCAGATGAGTGGTTGGCGCCGGCTTCTTAAGCCTCACCCCAGCACCACCGCCGTTCTCGGGGATGAACTCAACGCCTGCCGCCTCGAGGGCGCGCCGGAGCTTGAGCAGCGTCTCAGGATCTCCGCCGGACTTGCCTGTCTCAAAATTCGTGATGGTGTTCCGATGAACGCCTGACTTCTCGGAGAGGTCGCGGACACTCCAGTTAACAAGGCCGCGGGCGGCTCGCATCTGTGCGCTTGTCACATATACCCCTGTGTGCTATTTCCACATGTGTAAATTACACAGTGTGCTGTTAGCACAAATCAGGAGGCAAATCCAATGCCGAAACTCACAGTTCCGGCAGCCGGCGAAGCTGTGCCTGCTGCCGAGGGAATGCCTATCATTGGGCGGTTTTCCCGCCGCGCCTTACTTGGCGCCTTCGCTTCTGTTCCGGCCATAGGAGTCGCTACAGAGGCGCTTTCGTCAACCGGCATCGCAACACTGGAGCTACCATGCATCCGCGTTAGGAGGCTCGCCAGGGAACGGGCGCTGGCGCTTGACGACTGGTCGACCGAAATCGGCAACCCCTTCATGGTGGCCCATATCTACCCGGCCTCGATGTCCGATCGCCCGATTGCATTCGAGGATATGCAGGAGTCTTGGCGACGGCTCGATCCAGAGAACAGGAAGCGCCTACTCTCGGTCATGAAGCGGTGGCCGTCATGAACGCGCGCACGCCCATCCTACAGCCCCTCGGTATGCCGAAGGGAATGAACCCACGCGAATGGCGCGAATCGGTCGAAACATGCCTTAACGACCTACTCGACCGTGCAATGTCACTCATAACAGCGCTGGATCTGATGCAGGCCGATTGCGACATGGAGGAGACCGGCGACCTTGAGGCGTCGCTTGGCTGGACGGTGCTCGGTCCTACAAATGGCGGCGCCAACGACGATCGCGAAGCTGATGGCGATCTAGAGGACAGCGGCGATGAGCACGAGCCCTCGTTGGGCTGGACCGTGACATTGAACCAGGACCATGCGCTTGCGGCCGGCGGCGGCGACATGGCTTTCTTCGATGGCGAGCAGGACGCAGGCGACGAGCCCGAGATTGTCCACGACGGCGAAACGATGACGTGGGAGAACGATCCCGAATCGCAAGAAGCCTTGGTGTCGCTATAAGAGTTTCCGAGCTTCTCAAAATCCTCGCGGCGATGTCGCCGGAGCAAAAGGTGGCGCTGATCGCGAAATGAAACGGTTCCTCGCTGCTCGCCAGTAATTCCGCAACTTGGGGAGTCTATGGCCCGCTGCCACCGGCAGCGGGCTTTTTGTTAGCCCACCGCCCTCCGGCTGGACAGCAGGCGCCTGGTCTCGATGTCATCACGGGAAATCCCGATGTCGCTGAGCAGGTCGTCCGGTGACTCGGTCAGCTCGTCCATTGCCTTCAACCGCGCCTTCTGTGCGGCTCGGCGGCTGAGCCAATCGACAAGGGGACTAACTGCGACAAGAGGAAGCTTCATAAGCATCCGAGTACTCCTCACCGCTTGCAGATACACCCCGCGCAGCAAGCTAGGTCCGATGCGTCGATGCGTCTGTGACAAAACTCACAGGCCCGTTCGGCAAAAACTGCCCGGCTGCCGCTGGTGGCGGGCTTTCTTTATCTTGTGGCAGAAAAGTCACGCAGCTTGAATATGCAGAGCTTCAACCGGCGCGCGCTTATTATCCAGCTAAGTGAGGCGTACCGTCGTCAAACGGGGGCAAAGGGGATGGGCAAAGGGGCGCCCCCTTGACCGCGACGTTCATTTCCTCCCGAACTAGGGCCCGCCGCCTCACGGTGGCGGGCTTTTTCCCCATAGTGGGCAACGCCATGCAGCCAGGAGGGCCTTATAGACGATTAAGGCCGCCGGATTTTGCCTCTCTCCCGGGTGATCCACCAAGTACTTGCACATCGCCAGCTTGTTGGCCCGTGACGCCCTGGGGGACACAAATGAACTTCCGCTGCAAGAAGGTCTGGCCAGACAAGTCGACGCCACCCAAGTTCAGGTCGTTCAAATCGGCTACGCCCATTATGTAGCCCCGCGCGAAAAGGGGCGATCCCGTACAGAAATCGTGCAGGTCGTTGCCGCTGAAGAAATTGGCTTGTGCCGTAATGGTCGAGCACATCAAAGGAAACACAGCCCATCGCCACTTTGCCATCAGCCCCTCCATGTCGCGTGGACCAGCGGATAGTCGCAGGAAACTAGCGGGAATCAAAGCTGGTCGCCAATCGTCCGCCGCCCAAGTGATTCCAGCAAAGCAATCGGGTCCGGCGTACCTATAGCGTACCTATCGCCAAAATCGGCGATTTTGCTGCGTTGCTAAGTATTTGAAAAGATTGGCTCCCCGGGCCGGATACAGTATCGTGATTTTGTCAGCCATATCGTACACGGCAACTCTGAGCAATCCCTCGAAAACAAAGGAGTTGCTTGAAAAGCGTAACCATATCGTCTACTGCTAGCCACGAACCCAATAGCGGGGAAAAAGCGGGGAAGACGTCATGGGGAGCCATACTCGCAACGTTCTAACGGTCAAAAAGATTTCCTCAAGCAATGCCAAGAAGCTACGCGACGGCGGGGGCTTGTGGCTGGTAGCGAAGGGCGCTGGGCGCTATTGGATCCTTGACTACCGCTTCGGCGGCAAGCGGCGCGAGATGGGTCTTGGGCCGCTCCATACAGTCGGGCTGGCCGATGCACGAGAGAAGGCGGGAGGGGCGAGGGATCTCCTCAAAAAGGGGGTTGACCCCGTCGAGCACAAACGTGGCGCTGCAATCATTGAAGCGGCCAAGGCCGAGATGGCGGTCAAGAACTTCGGGGATTATGCCGACGCGTACATTGACGACGCCGTTAAGGCGGGGAGGTGGCGCGGTGCTAAGACCGAAGCCGGCTGGCGTAACACCTTGACAAACCATGCCGCGCCGCTTCGTCCGAAGGCGATCGACGATATTGGGGTTCAGGACGTTCTGTCGGTCCTTCGGCCGCTCTGGGGTGAAAAGCAAGAGACCGCCGAGAAGCTGCGCGAGCGCATCGAGCGAGTGCTAGACTCGGCTAAGGTTGAGGGCTTGCGCAGTGGTGAGAACCCAGCCGCATGGCGGGGCAATCTGGAGCATGTTCTGCACAAGCCGGACGCACTAGCCGGCGCCAACAATCATCCAGCATTGCCGTACAGCCGCGCGCCAGGGTTCATGAAAAAGCTCCTCGGCGTCGACGGAATGGGCGCGCGCGCTCTCGAGTTCACTATCCTAACTGCCGCAAGAAGCGGCGAGGTGCGCGGCGCGCAATGGGATGAAATCGAACTTGCTGCGGCCATGTGGATCATCCCAGCCAAGAGAACGAAATCCGGTAAGGAGCATCGCGTGGCATTGTCGGATGCGTCCGTAAGGCTACTGAAGGCGACCCCGCGGTTCGAAGACAACAAGTTGGTTTTTCCGGCAATGCGCGGCGGGGAATTGTCCGACATGACGCTGGCGGCAGTCATCAAGCGCATGGACGCAGCCGAACGAAAGGCAGGGCGCGAGGGTTGGATTGATCCGAAACAACTAGACGACGACGGCAAGCCGAAAGTCGCTACCGTTCACGGGTTCCGGTCGACTTTCCGCGATTGGGCGAAAGAGATTTCAGACCACCCGCGCGAACTTGCCGAAATGGCGCTTGCGCACGCCGTTGGCGACGCCACAGAGCGCGCCTATTCGCGCGGAGATGGACTAGAAAAGCGCCGTCAGCTAGCCGCGGATTGGGCGAACTATTGTTCTGGCGGGAACTAGGCGTATGTTGCGGAAATGCAACATACGCCGCCGCAACACATAAAACGCAATAAAAGATGCTGGTTGGTAGCGGACGTTTGCGCCTCTGAAACCTATATATAGAAGTGAACCAAGTGGACGACATTGCTGTCCATTAGCTCCGAACAGGTCGGGCGGTACCGCCGCTAGTTTGCCCCGCAGGGCGACTCATAAACCCCACCCATACTCTCAATCAACGCCACAAAACCGCGCCGGATTCTGTCTGGCCGCGAGGGGGTTTTATGCAACACGCAAACGACAACATCGCTGTCTTGGTATCTTTGAACGATGCGGCCAGGATGACGAGCCTAAGCCGTTCCATGCTTAATCGCTATCGCGGCGATGGTCGCTTCCCTGCAGCCGTGCCGCTTGGCGAAAAGAGGGTGGCTTTCGTCGCTTCTGAGGTGCGCCAATGGATTGACCAGCGCATCGCGGCGAGGGCGGCAGCATGACCAAGCCCTCCGAAATGACGATCGAGGAAATCGACACCGCGCTTGCCGCCGTTCGCGCTGTGCAGGCGTGGCGGCTGGCGCAGCGGGAAGCCACCCGCCGTTAAGGGCGGCCACAAGCGACGATCCCTTACTTACCAAGAGCATCTAAACGGCCGGTTCCAAGGCGTGGAACGGGCACGCCAAAACGCGAGGTTTTAATGGCCGCTCTAGCCAAGCTGAAAACAGACGATGTCCTCTCCATCCGGAGGAACCTGATCGCTTCCGGCTATCGTATCGTTCCATGTAAGGGCAAAGTCCCTATCGGCTTTAAAGGTTGGCAGGATCTTCGCGCCACCGCTGAGAATGCAATCGATTGGGAAGCGTCATTCCCCGAAAACCGCTCCACCGGCATTCTAACCGGCGATGTTGTGGCAATCGACATCGATATCCTGAGGCCGGAACTGGCCGTGGCCATCGCCAACATGGTGCGTGAATTGCCAGGCGGCGACTCGGCGCCGATGCGCGTAGGCAAAGCCCCCAAAGCAATGTTCCTCTTCCGCACGACCGATCCCCGCGAGAAGAGCGCCAGCGACTGGTTCAAGATCGACGGCATAGATCAGCGAATCGAGGTGATGGGTGTCGGTCAGCAAGTCATTGTTGACGGCATCCATCCTGAAACAGAGCGGCCATACGAATGGGATAGGCCACTGCAATCGGCCAGTGAGTTGCCGCTACTTGATTGGGGATCGCTTGAGCGGATGCTCGCGGACGCGTCGGCATTGCTTGCCTCCCATGCAGAGCAGCGCAAGGCAGCACCGAGGCCGCGAAGAGCATCGAACGACAATACCGCGGATAGCTTCTTTCGTCGCGTCAACCAGGCCGCACTTGACGATCTCAGTGCATGGGTGCCGGCACTTGACCTACCAAAGACCGCTCGCCACGGAGAGGGATACCGGGCCGTCGCTGTTTGGCGCGGCGTGAAGAATGCGAACCTGTCGTTTCACCCGAGCGGCATCACGGACTGGGGAAGCGGCGAGACACACACTGCAATAGACGTCGCCAAGAACGTCGGCCGCGGAGACGGCGTTGCGAGCGCCGCTGAATGGCTGTGCGAGCGCCTGGGCAAGCGCAAGGAGGATCTTGGTTGGGTCGATAACGGCGAGCCGATGATGCCATCGCCCGAGGCTATCAAGGCGCTTGTTGCGAAGAAGTCGAAGCCTGTCGACAACGACCCATTTACTCCGGAGGCGGTCGGCGGCCTTGGCGGCATGGTCGCGGAGTGGATCCTGAACACGTCTCGCCGCAGGTCGCCAGAGCTTGCCGTGATGTCGTCCGTTGCGTTCCTGGCGGCCTTCTACGGCCGACGCGTCGCCACGCCCACAGGATGCGGGGTGAACCTGTACCTTGCTGGCATTGCCGGGCCGGGGTTCGGCAAGGAGGCGCCATTGGCTCGCCTCGTCAATTTGCTGCAGTCTTCCAAGATGGCCTATCTGATCGGGCCGGGGGAGGTCACCAGTGCGGGCGCCATCGAAAAAGTGCTTCGTAAGAAGCCTGTGATGGTGATGCCATGGGATGAAGTAGGCGACGTCTTGGAGTCAATGAACGTCGGCAGCGCGGGCACTGGAAATTGGGCAGCTACGATCCGCAGGGCAATGCTCGAGTTGTACAGCAAATCCACGGGGGTTTGGTTCGGCAAAGAGCGAGTCGACGAAGACAAGAACAGCGACCCGATCCATTGCCCCACAATGTCTGTCGTCGGTACATCAACGCCTATCCGGTTCTACGGGGGACTGACCGAGGGAAACCTGAAAGACGGATTTGTCGCGCGATGGATATTCATCGCCCCGAAAGCGCGACCGTCGCGGGCAAATCCGCAGGATAACGGTCTGCACCTCCCTCGCGCGCTCTCCGAAGCGGTCACTGACGCGCGGGAGCGGTTCCCGTGGCCTAAGCGTGTAACCGGGGGCGAAGCCGCCTGGCGCACGGCAGCGAGCGTTCCGTCGCTGGTCGAAATTCCGTGGGCAGACGCAGCAGCGGAACGCGCATGGCTGGCGATCGAGGACTGGCAGGAAGAAGAGATTATCCGGGACGAAAGCCGCGACGGCATCATCGGCCGCTTCGCAGAGAACGCAATCCGCCTGGCCACACTGCGCGCCCTTTCACGTGGTCCATCCGGCGCGGCTGTTACTGTAGAAGACGTCGCATGGTCGCGGCGGGTGATGGACGCCAGCATCGAGGCCATCGAAAACGGCATCGACAAACACATGACGTCGAGCAAGTTCGAGACGCTGTGCAAGGCCATCGTGGCAGCGCTTCGAGGCGCAAAGGACGGCCAGCTTTTTCGGGCCACCCTACTCAGGCGGCGCGGTGTTCGTGGAGCTGAAAATCGAACGTTCGATGATGCCATAAGGCGCCTTCAAGAAACCGGCGAGATCGAGCGAAGCGACGGCAAGACCTATCGTCTGTCAGAGGCGGGATGGGGGTGAATTGCACTTGCCAAAACCCTTGCCAAACGCTTGCACTTGCCACGGACGTGCACGGATTTTGAGCCGTTTTTTGTGCATGCCTTTGGCAAGTGGCAAGTTTTTGGCAAGTGGAAATCAGGAGGATGTTCATATGTAAGTGTATGATATATATATATGTATTTTATATTTGTCTGTCACTCACTTGCCGACTTGCCGCACTTGCCACGACCCATGCGCTCTTTGGGTGACGTTCAGGTTTTCCCCTACCGTGGCAAGTCGGCAAGTCGAACCAAAAACACGGGTCTGAAGGAGGGCTGCGATGATCGATTTGGATAGCGTTGAAGAGGCCGATGATGGTGATGGCGAGAGTGTCCACGTGTATGGCCTCGACCCAGTGGACGGGAAGTGGAAGTGGGAATGGGTCACGGCGGCAGAACTATGTGAGGCCGGCAGGTTCGACCTTGTCGAGATGTTCTGGCCGTCGCGCAATGAGGAGGCAGCATGATGTCCCGCACCGTCACCACTGGCGACGGCAGCGTTCAAATTCGCCGCCTGTCCTGGCAAGAATTCTGGAAAATCCGGCCTGACCTGAAGCCTGCCAATGACAACGCTAGGTCGGCTCCTCAAGGTCGTCGTAGCCCTGCGGCTGGGGTCGCTTCTCATAGTCGACTGGAGGACGCAGCATAACTTCGGCCTCGGCTCGGCCGAACTCGCGGCCAATCTGAAATGCCGCGTAAAGTGCGCCCAGGCTGATTAGGAAACGAAGCATGATTTGTCCTCCTCTTCAGAAGAGTAACCCCCGCGGCGGGCAGATAGTTCCGGGGGATCGGAACCGCATCGATCAGTATCCGTTGCCTCTGATCGACGGGCGAGGAGCGCAGCCATGGCAGTTAAGAAAACGACCGACACGAGTCGAGTTAGGAAAGGTGCCGAACTTGAAGTTGAGCACCTGACCGAGGTGACAGACGTGACTCCCAAACAAGCGCGGGCGCTGCTTCGCAAGCACGGCGCAGACTGGCCGAAATTGAAGGACGAGGCGGATGATATGAAGGAGGAGGAAGATGACTGAGGTACGGGGGCGTTCCGATCCCTGGCTGGCGCGTTTGCACTACCCGTCCGCGCACAGCGGGCGGCAGTGCCGGTCAAAGCCCCTAGAATAATATTGGGAGAATCCCTTGAAGACTTGGATTGAATCCTTGGCCGCCCCCCTCAGGTGGAGTCCAGAGGCTTAGCGTAGATCTGTGGTCGCCCGTGAATATCGACACGGCCAAGCCGACTAGACCGAGAAAGAAGGCAAAGCGTTCCATTCGGTCTCCCCTCCGGGTGCGGATTAACAGCTTAACTCAATGAGTTGAAACCGCCAGCGGGGGGGCATGTCGATCTCTACGGGTGTCGGAGCCTGTACCGCCCGTCAAGTCGAGCGTCATCGCTATTACAGATTTTCCTCGCGCGTGCGCGCAAGCGCGCGAGGGGTCAACATTTGAATTGCGGCTGTGCGTACATTCGGCGGTGTCCGGAGCAGACCGCCACAGGTATCCAGATGCCCCCCCGGGGGGCATTTCGATAGCTGGCCGAGGCCGCCGCCCTTACCGGTTTCGCCCCAACGCGCACATTTTTCCAATTCAAATGTTGAGGGGTCGCAGGTTGCTAGACGAACGCTTCAGGCTGATCGCCAACTTCGCATCGCAAAGGCAAGCTATCATCCTATTCGTCCCGTCATCGCAAATTTTTTGAAGATACTTGTGGGCCGTTGGTAAAGCAGGGCGGTCGCCAGCGAACAGGTATTGTGTGAGGACTGGTAGAGGGAGAGCAACTGAGATCCAACCTTCTCCAACTCGCACTGGTTCCGCGCAAGCTGGCGTCCGCATCATTGTCTCCGCTCTCGAAACCAGGTGCTACCGAGTTCAAGGACGACCGAGACTGCGGATCCCGTGATGCGAATCTCATGATGCGGAAACCGCTTGGATCGCGCTGGTAGCCCGCGGCACCCGCCCCCGGCTTTGTCGGCAGGCCGGGCGGGGGGGCGAGTGTGGGCCCCATCACGGCGCACGCCGCCAAGGGGCAGGATGGCGGCGCTGCCGTATAAGCTCGATCGATCTCGTACGGTCCTGGCATCTGAACGCTGCAGCACATCGAAGCGCGTGGCTAGGAATGTAGCTCGACAGAAGGGCTGCTCGACCCGTACGCTGCGGTATGGTTGACGTGGCCGACCCTTTCGAGCGGAAGCTTGCGGCGATACTTGCCGCTGATGTTTCCGGCTATAGCCGGATGATGGAGGTGGACGAAGCCGGCACGCTTGCGCGCATGAGGGCACATATTGGTGAGGTCGTCAGGCCCAGGATCGCGGCGCATCGGGGCAATATCGTCAAGACCACGGGCGACGGCCTGCTCGTCGAGTTTGCGAGCGTCGTCGAGGCGGTTGAGAGCGCTGTCGAAATCCAACGATCGATGGCGGAGCGGAACAGCGGTGAGCCTGAGAACACCCAAATCCTTTACCGCGTCGGGATCAATCTCGGTGACGTCATGTTCGAGGACGGAGACGTCTTCGGCGACGGCGTAAACGTGGCCTCGCGGCTAGAGGGGCTCGCCAAGCCGGGCGGCGTGTGCGTCTCGGACATTGTGCATCAGGCAGTCGAGGACCGGATCCAGGTTCCCTTCCGTGACATGGGCAACCAGCGGGTAAAGAACATCTCCCGACCCATCCGTGTCTGGCAGTGGACGCCCGACGCGGCGCTGCAGACGACTCGACCTGTCGAGGCGGCGCTGCACCAGAGGGTGCAGTTCGCGACGGCGTCGGACGGCGTGCAACTGGCTTGGGCCAGCATTGGCCAGGGAGCGCCGGTGCTGAAGGGTCCGAACTGGCTGAACCATCTTGAGTATGAATGGCACAGTCCAATTTGGCGTCCGATGCTCGCGAAGCTCGCCAAGTTTTGCCATCTCGTGCGGTTCGATCAACGCGGAAACGGCCTCTCGGACTGGGAGGTTGAGACTATATCGGAAGATGCAATGGCCGGTGACATGTCCACAGTCGCGACCGCTGCACAGGTGGATCGGTTCGCGCTTCTCGGCATCTCGCAAGCCTGCGCCTTTTCCGTGCGCTATGCTGTGGAGCATCCGGAGCAAGTGACATGTCTCGTCCTGCTGGGTGGTTTTGTCCGAGGTCGGCTAAAGCGACCGGGCCTCGACCAAAGGAAGCTGTATGAAGCCGGGGCGATGATGATCCGCGACGGCTGGGGCTCGCCGAATCCTGTTTTCAGGCATTTCTTCACTTCGACGTTCATCCCCGACGCCCCACATGAGATTATGGCGAGCTTTGACGAACTACAGCGCATTGCCACGAGCCCCGAGGCGGCGATGCGACTTTGGCAAATGAACAGCAAAGTTGAGGTGACAGAGCTGGCAAAGAGGGTCCGTGTGCCAACGCTCGTGCTGCATTGCGTGGGCGATCGCGTCGTGCCGATCGAGGAGGGCCGCCTGATGGCAAGACTCATTCCGGGGGCGATGTTCGTCGAACTGCCGGGAAATAACCACGTGCTCATTGAAGGCACGTCAGCCTACGACCAGTTTTTCGAGGAAACGGCTGTCTTCCTGGCGATGCACAATCCGGTCGCGTAGCTTACGACTGGTGATCCACTTTGGAACTGCCAGTTCTACGGCAAGCTTTTGACCCGTAGGAGACCTTCATTTGCGACCATGGAATGGCAGCAATGCGCCTAATCTCGGCCGTATAGTTCGGCCTTGCCATTTCCTGAAAGCTGACGTCGCAGGAGACTGCGCTGAGGGCCGTGGTGGGCGCCAAAGCGGCCAGCCGCCAGAGGACCGGAAATTCAGGATTGAACGCGCAAAAAAGTCTTCCAACATTGGTTAGGCCCGATGCGTAAAGTGCGGCCTGCACGCGCTCGCGGTTCTCGGAAAGCGCATTGTCCGGCAGGCCGACGATCTGCATGTTAAGGTGGATTAATTCCGACTATTTTGGCGAACGGTAATGCATGTCTGGGCATCCCATTCATACTCTGCATCGTTTCAAATAAGAGTTGAATGATTGGCTCAAGGTGGCGGGGAACCCCTGCTGCGAGATCATCGTTTTTGGCAGAAAATGAGGAGCAGCAATCAAAGAGCTCAGAGGCATAGATATCGGCATGAAGGAACGTCGTCGCAAACCACAATCAGGGCCAAGTCCCTGGAGCGTTGGCTATTACTTCGAGGCGGTTCTTGCAGGCGAACGAACTCGCGGCAAACTGCTTGATAGTCGGTGCAAAGCCGCGAGTTCTGGCAGCCCATGGAGTTGGTACGAGACCCTCGGACGAGTCCACCGAAGACCGACTGTTGAACCAAATGAGCGACCGTCTAAAAAGCCCTTGGCGTCTTCCCATTAGTGATTAAGGGCGCCTCGGCGACTTTTGTGCTGCTTTTTGCACGTCGGTAAATGACGAGAAATCGGATTTGGCCAACACGCCGGCAATCCTGGCAAAGCTGACAAATGCTTGGCGCGCCTGTTCAGTTGTCATCTGCCCGGCGATTGCGGCGTTGCAGCTCCTCACCGCTTCCCGCACCGAGTTGATGTCGTGTCTCACGTCACTGGTCTTAACCTGCACGGGGGCAAGGAAAGCCAGACTGGTCATTGTTACCTCCCTGTGATTGCAGCTCCCATGACGCGGCTCTTTCGTCTGAGTCTGTCGGGCGGGTAGCCGTTCAAGGAAAAAGTTCGAACGTTTCGTCGAGGCCGCTCAAGTGGATCGGTGTGCACGACATAGTCCAGTTCCTGCCTCTCAGCGAAGGCCACCGCTGCTTCCCTTGTCGGAAAATTCAGCTCCACCTGACTGAGTGTGTCACCGCCACCGCAATAGCCCATCAGATGATCAATGACCGGCGGGGTTCGGCGTTCGAACACGAGGAGCCAAGGCCGGCACGTGACCCGCGCCGATGTCGTGACCGGGCGGCTTGGCCGAAAGATCCGTGCCGATTGGTGGGCCACTGGAGCCGGGGTGTTGAGACCGCCATCGAACAGTTGGAGTTCCTCGCCCTGCCAGGACCTTGAGGTGATGCGGCTCGATTGTTTGGCTCCTGTGAGTAGCTCCGTCATTTGATGTTCCTCGCCATCTGCGAGGGCCGGGGCTCATCGAGCCCCGGCCCTTTCGCGACCGTCATTTGTTGCCGTTGATTGCAATGCGCTTGGCGTTTGCCTGCGCCTTTTTGGTCTTCGGCAGTGTCACGGTGAGCACACCGTTCCTGAACGTGGCCGCCACCTTGTCGTCTTCAACCTCACGACCGAGACTGAAACGCCGTTCAAAACGCCCATAATAGCGTTCGCTGAACTGGCGGTCCTTGTCCTCGGACTCTGCTTTCTTCTCGCCGCGAAGCGTTAGAACACCATCATCCAACATGACCTCGACGTCGTTTTCATCGAGGCCAGGGATTTCGGCCGTCACCCGGATTTCCTTGTCGGTTTCCGAGAACTCCACGCTTGGCCAAGTGCCGTTGAGAGGGGCCATGCGGCTCAACACCGAAGGCGTGTCAAAACCGCGGAACACCTCGTCGAATAGCCGGTTGACATTGCGGTGCAGCGACAGGAACGGATCCATGTCGTCACCGCGATAAATGCTCGGTGCCTGGCTGCCGCCACGGCTCCAGGGAATCAAGTCACGTACGCTCATTTGTCCTTCTCCTTTTCGTTCTATGGGTCGCACCCGGGGTGTTTGCTGCAGGCCGACCGCCAAAGATCAGGCCGCCGCGCTTTCAATACGCTTGGAGGCCGCCTTCTTGTCGGTCTCGACATTGATCGCGATGCGGCGCGGCTTCATCTCCTCGGGAATTTCCTTCTTGAGGTCGATGATCAGCAGACCGTTTTCGAGCTTTGCCCCGACAATGGTCACATGATCGGCCAGTTCGAAGCGGCGCGCGAACGACCTCAGCGCCAAGCCATGATGGAGGTACTGAACCTCGTCGTTCTCTGTCTTGGCGCCCTCGATCACGAGCATATTTGGCTCCTGCGTGATCGTAAGCTCGTCTTCACCGAAACCGGCGACCGCGAGGACAATGCGGTAGGTGTCTTCGCCGAGCTTGGCGATATCGTAGGGCGGCCAGTTGTCCGCGTTCTGCGGGGGGCTGGCGTTTTCGAGCAGGTTGAATATGCGGTCAAAGCCGATGCTCGACCGGTAGAAGGGGGAAAAGTCCAGGTTCGTTCTCATAACTACATCCTCCTTGGAGCAACATAGATACGAGGGAACGCCAGGAAGCCTGGCGCTCCCTGACACATCGGTCCCTTCACGCGGCGACCGACGAGAATGAGTTGGGAATTGATTTCCGCCGCGTCAAGAGGATCGCCAATGCAGTTTCGCGACCGCCTTCGGCTGGTGGCAACTGCTCCATCGAATACCCATCTGCTTCGCTAGCATTTCGAACGGAGGAAAACGATGACCATGACACGCCAAGACGTTGTCTCGGTCCTCGGACCCGTGGACAACGCGACGATTGCGGAGATCATCGCGTCCGGTGCCTCGCTCGAGGAATTGAGAGAGGCATGGGCCTGGGCCTTTGGTGATGAGGCGTTGATGAGCCAGGGACGACCGCTGCCGGGAACACGGGTGGCAGCGCTAATCGACCTGATCGAGCCCGACGACGAAGCTGACCTGGTGGATCCGGCCCGGGGGGACCCGGGCGCCGGCTATTGAATGGTGAAGATACCGTTTACGGCCTGCCATTCGGAAGGCCGGATCAGGCAGTGATGGGCGACACGCACGGAATGGAGCGCGCCTTCGGGTTCGCGCTCCCAGTAATCCAGAAACCCTTTGAGGATCGGGAATTCCGGCGCAAGATCGTATTCCTGCCAAACGTAGAGCTGCAATAGGCTTGGATGATCGGGGAGATGATAGTGGATCTCCGCGGTCGTGAGACCGTAGCCCTCCATTTCTGCAGCCGGAATTCCCTGCTGACCATGCGTCTCTCCTATCGCGCGCGTTCAGGCATCAAGTCTTTGCGGGCGTTCTCGGTCCCGCCGTTCCTTGAAATCCCAGCCAACCTCGGCGCGAATGTCGTCCAGTCGGCGAAGTGCATCCATGACGGCGTCAAATGTCACCAGACTCGCAGCACCTGGTGGTTTTCGCAGCGCAGGCATGGATACGACGGCGCAAGCATCCGACGCCCATGAGGCAAGAATGGCGCGCTTTTCCTGAATGTCGAGCGTGCGGTCGCCCACCACCTCATCGGGGTGATTAAAGTGCCGCGCCGGGAAGAGCAGGCGGTCAAGATCAGAGTTTTCAGGGGCGATCGAGGGGATGTTTTTCGACAAGGTTGGTTCCATTGACAGTCTCCGCTTCCTATCAATCTCCTTGGCATCGTTGTGTTGCAGTGGCCCCTTCTCGGGACTCCAACCGCAAAAAAATTTCGTGGAGTCCGGTCGAATTTCAAGGCCTGAAAATCGCGCGCGCTAGCGAAATAGCTTTATGAATTCATGTCGCTAGCACTCCGAAATGCCGAGTGCCAAAATTTTTACAGCGACCTCTTGAAACTCGAAAATTCCAAAACTAGCTCGATAATGTGCGCGACGCCTGAAAAGGGTCGCGGCGCCCCGCACCGGCCCGATATTGCCGATCCGGTGTGGAGGAACCTCGAAAATCTGTTTGTCCTGAAGGAGAACGATATGACGTTCCGTCCATTGCATGACCGTATCCTGGTTCGCCGCATCGAAGCCGAGGAAAAGACGGCCGGCGGCATCATCATCCCCGACACTGCCAAGGAGAAGCCGCAGGAGGGCGAAGTCATCGCCATCGGCCCGGGCGCCCGCGACGAGAGCGGGAAGCTCACGCCGCTCGACGTTAAGATCGGCGATCGCATCCTGTTCGGCAAGTGGTCCGGCACTGAGATCAAGCTCAACGGCGAGGACCTGCTGATCATGAGAGAAAGCGACGTGATGGGAGTGATCGAGCAGACCGCGGCGGTCAAGAAGGCCGCCTGACCGAGGCGATGGTCCAACCGCAATCCAGTCAATGTAACTGCCTAGATGATGGAGCGATCTAATGGCTGCCAAGGAAGTGAAATTCCACACCGAAGCGCGCGAGAAGATGCTGCGCGGCGTCGATATCCTGGCCGATGCGGTGAAGGTCACCCTCGGCCCCAAGGGCCGTAACGTCGTCATCGACAAGTCGTTTGGTGCGCCGCGCATCACCAAGGACGGCGTCACCGTCGCCAAGGAAATCGAGCTCGAGGACAAGTTCGAGAACATGGGAGCGCAGATGGTG
>NZ_JBWLUZ010000054.1:0-18843 GCF_057784325.1 Mesorhizobium sp. CNPSo 4689 | reverse complement strand
CACCATCTGCGCTCCCATGTTCTCGAACTTGTCCTCGAGCTCGATTTCCTTGGCGACGGTGACGCCGTCCTTGGTGATGCGCGGCGCACCAAACGACTTGTCGATGACGACGTTACGGCCCTTGGGGCCGAGGGTGACCTTCACCGCATTGGCCAGGATATCGACACCGCGCAGCATCTTCTCGCGGGCTTCGGTATGGAATTTGACGTCCTTGGCAGCCATTTTTCAACTCCTTCCTTAGGCAGCATTTTGACGGATTAAGACCCTCGCTCAGGCGGCCTTCCTGGCCTGGATTTCGGTCTCGATCACGCCCATCACGTCGCTTTCTTTCATGATAAGCAGGTCTTCGCTGTTGAGCTTGATCTCAGTGCCGGACCATTTGCCGAACAAGATGCGGTCGCCGACCTTGACGTCGAGCGGCGTGAGCTTGCCACTTTCGTCGCGCGCGCCCGGGCCGATGGCGATGACTTCGCCCTCCTGCGGCTTCTCCTTGGCAGTGTCGGGAATAATGATGCCGCCGGCCGTCTTCTCCTCGGCCTCGATGCGGCGAACCAGGATACGGTCGTGCAATGGACGGAACGTCATGTCGTTCTCCTTCAGGACAAACAGATTTTTAAGGTTCCTCCACACCGGACCGGCAATATCGGGCAGGTGCGGGGCGCCGCGACCCTTCTTCAGGCATCGCGCGCATATCGACCTAGTTTTGCATTTTTTGAGTTTCAAGAGGTCGCTGAAAAAATTTTGGCACTCGGCATTTCGGAGTGCTAGCGACATGAATTCATGAAGCTATTTTGCCAGGGCGCGCGATTTTCAGGTCTTGAAATTCGGTCCGAACTCCACGAATTTTTTGCAGTTGGAGTCCCGAAAGGGGCACGGCAACACCAAAGATGCCAAGGAGATTGTTAGGAAGCGGAGACCATCGATGGAACGAACCTTGTCGAAGAACATCCTCTCGATCGCCCCTGAAGCCTCTGATCCTTCGCTTGATCGCCTGCTCTTCCCGGCGCGGCACCTTAATCACCCCGATGAGGTAGTGGGCGACCGCACGCTCGACATTCAGGAAAAGCGCGCCATTCTAGCCTCATGGGCGTCGGATGCTTGTGCCGTCGAATCTATGCCCGCGTTGCGAAAGCCACCGGGTGCTGCGAGCCCGGTGACATTTGACGCGGTCATGGATGCACTTCGCCGCCTGGACGATAGTCGCGGCGAGATTAGCTGCGATTTCAAGGAACGGTGGGACCGAGAAAGCCCGCAAGGACTTGAGGCTTAAACGCATCTAAGAAGGGGTAGAGAAGCATAGTCAGCAGGGAATTCCAGCTGCAGATGGAGGGCTGCGGTCTCACAACCGCGGAGATCCATTACCACCTTCCCGATCATCCAAGCCTTTTACAGCTCTATGTCTGGCAGGAATACGATCTTGCACCGGAATTCCCGACCCTGAAAGGGTTTCTGGATTACTGGGAGCGCGAACTCGAAGGCGCGCTCCATTCCGTGCGCGTCGCTCATCGCCGCCTGATCCGGCCTTGCGAATGGCAGGCCGTAGACGGCATCTTCACTCTTCAATAGCCGGCGCCCGGGTCTGCCCTGGCCGGGTCCGCCAGGTCGCCGTCATCGGGCTATCAAAGACGGTCGCACCAGAGCCCTCTTTGTTGATGCTGATGGCGGTGTGCAGCAACCACAGCGCCAAAAAGCCGATGCGCCCGAATCTGTCAGTTCCACTGGTTTTGAGGAACGGACGAGAACGAGCATCGCAGGGGTCGTGGCGCCACTCTGGGACTTCGCGCGACGGGTTCTCCTAGAAGGGAGGCTCAATCTCCGCCCGCCGTCGGTGGTTAGTGCGTCCGATTTCCTGGAAACTGTGATCGCGCCATTTGGTGGTTGAATGCCGCGGCCTCCTCAGCAGTATCGAACGCCCTTGCAGTCACGGTGCCATCAGCTGCCAGAATGACCGCAAGAAACGGGAATCCGCGCACTGGCGGTTTGTACAAGACGTATGCAGGCTTCGCGTTTTTCATATCCTGATTGTACTGGCCCAATGCGACTTGGCCAAGCGGCAGTAGGACACGCTCCTTTCTAGTTGCTACCGCATCCGATTCATAAAGGTGCTGGCCGTTCGTCTCGTCAGCTCCCCTTGAACTGAAAAGAGGTGCTTCCAATCTTTTTCCTATGTGCCGAGTGCGACTTGCCGGATGTCGAGTCGAATAGGAGCGGGAGGAACGCATGGTAACGATCTTCTTTGAAAATCCCGGTTCCGTCCTGGTTTGCCGTGGCGTTCGCCAAGCTCGCCGGCATGCTTTTGCCGGGAACTGATCATCGCCGCGCATGGTGGGGAAGGATCAGTTGCCCCACGGTTTGAAGGGGAGGTCACCAATGGAAAGTGCAACGTTCAAACAGCCGATTTTCGTAAGAGACGACGGCTATGGTGTCCAAAAGATCGGCTGTATCATGGATGCGATAGAGTTTCTGGAAGAATGGTCGGTTGAAAGGCGCGGCCTCCTCCACGCAGCGGCGTCTGATGCATGCTACACCGCCTACGATGGTCGGAAGTCTGTCGAGGCAGCGAACAAGGCCTTTACGGCTTGGGCACGCAGGGTCGGTGTCATCGAGGACGTGCCCGCAGCGCCGCCATGGATGACAGGGCCGAAGATCAGCAAACCAGACCATATCTTGGAAAGTGAGGGCTAAATCCTTTTAGAAGGTCAGGGCTAGATTCACTTTAGAAGGTGAGGGCTAGATTCACTGCGGCGGTAATCTACCGCCGCAGCATCGGAGCGGTGCGTCTCCCGGGCAACGTGAGCGGGAAAGCGGAGCCCCCTTACTTCAGCACCGAACTTCCCAAGCGGATCGCGCGACTAAGCGCGTCAGCCTGAATGGCAAGCCGCCCGCGGCATCTTCACGCTTCGCCCGGTCCGCTTTGGCCGGATCTGCCAGGTCGCCTTCGTCGTCGGGCTCGATCAGGCTTGCGAATGACATCGGGCGCGTGCTCGCCGGGCCGGATCTGCGCGAATGGATCGATAAGCACGGGGGCGAGCCAATGAGCATGACGCAGCCCGAGTTCGTCCGCTTCGTGGAGAGCGAGAGTGAAGGCGCGGCGCGACTCATGAAGGTCGCCAGTGTCAAGCCTTGATGGCCGACCGTCTAACGAGCTGCCTGCGTAATTCGCGCAATGAAGGGATATTCCTGTGCGCATGCGCCAGACTCGCATGCGCTTTCGCCAAAGGGAATCTCAAGCCGGACTCTTATGTTAGGCCGATACCACTAGGACGGGTGGCAAAAAAGAGAGCGGGCAATGCAACCCATAGACAGTCCGCTGGCAGTCGTCCGATCGGTGCGATCCTCGATCGCTGGACTCAAGATTCTGGACATCGGTTGCGGTACGGGCAACTTTGCTGGGCAGGTTGCTGCCGAGGGCGCAGAGGCGGTCGGCGTTGATCCGGGCGTGGATGCCATACGAGCTGCCATGGAGGCTGTTCCGCAGGCCAAGTTCTTCGAAGGCGTGGCGGAGGCTCTTCCTTTCGACAACGCGACATTCGACATTGGCATCATGATCAATGCGCTCCACCATGTTCCCGAAATGGCGATGCAGGCAGCGCTTGGCGAAGCAGCGCGTGTAATCAGGCCAGACGGCGTCGTGATCATTATCGAGCCGTTGCCGACCGGCAATTTCTTCTCCGCCCTTCGATTGATCGAAGACGAGACCGTTGTCCGACAAGCGGCGCAACGCGCGATCGAAACGGCCACACTGTCTGGAGTGCTCGTTCGGGTGGCGACGCTGAACTACATTCGTCGTGAGGTCTTTCGAACCGTGGACGGCTTCTTGGATCGCATCATAGCCGTCGATCCATCGCGACGCGAAATTGTGGCACAAGACGAATCTGCAATTAGAGCTGCCGTGCTCGCGGCGGCAGAACACAACAACGAAGGTTCACTTGTCTTCGACCAGCCCATCAAGGCGGATATTCTCGAACGCGCCTGATCTGAGTTTCATTTCCCGGGATCCCTCGGGCGACCTGAAGCCCAAGGATCGCTTTCTGCGCCAATTGCCGACATTTGTCGTAGGTCTGCTCAACGTCCGGGTTGGGTCAGATCACGTCGATGCCCGCGCCGGCCTAAAGGTCCGCTTCTGATAATTCGAGCCTCGAAGTTGCCGGTCCGCTCGCGGCCCTCCATTGAAATCCCGTCACACTTGTAACTCTCAGCTCCCCCTCCGCCCGAGCGTCTTCGTATCGAAACCGTTGGAAACGGCGAATTCGACCGGAGGACCGCAAATGACGATGTTTGCAGCAAAAGAGAAAGCCACTTCGTTGCTCGGGCAGGCGGTCGATTTTGCCGGCTGGCTCGGGCTCGCCGCCGCACCGACCTTCGCACTGATGGCCTGGATTTCTGCCCTCGGCTCGCCGGGCATGACCATGTGCTCTGCTGCCTCGCCTTTCATGCCGATCAACGACATGGCCCTGATGTATCTGCTGATGAGCCTCTTTCACGTATCGCAGTGGCTGAAGCACTTTTCCGCCTGTTCGCATCACCGCAACACTTCCGTCACCCAAACCGAAGGAGACTGACAATGCAACACGCTGTTGTTTCACGCGATGACTGGCTAACCGCCCGCCGGGACCTCCTGCAAGCGGAGAAGGAACTCACCCATCTTCGCGACAAGGTCGCACGCGATCGGCTCGCCCTGCCATGGGTGCGTATCGAGAAGGAATACGTCTTTGACACGCCGGATGGTCCGCGTGCGCTCGCCGATCTCTTCGACGGCCGTTCGCAACTTCTCGTACAACATTTCATGTTCGCGCCGGGATGGAAGGAAGGCTGCCCGAGTTGCTCATTCATGGCTGATCACACCGACGGCATGAACAAGCATCTGGCGCATCACGATGTTACCATGATCACCGTCTCGCGCGCGCCGCTTACCGAGATCGAGCGCTATCGCAGACGTATGGGCTGGCAGTTCCGATGGGTGTCCTCGAACGGCAATCCGTTCAACTACGATTTCCGGGTCAGTTTCACGCCCGAAGAGGTCGCCACCGGGCACATCGACTACAACTTCGGCGAATGGCGGGAAACCGGCGAGGAATGGCCTGGCCTGAGCGCCTTCTACAAGGATGAGGCTGGCGATGTCTTTCACACCTACTCCACCTTCGGCCGCGGTGTAGAGGTGATGATGGGCACCTACGCCATGCTCGACCTCATGCCAAAGGGGCGCAACGAAGCTGAGGGAATGGACTGGGTGCGCCGCCACGACCGCTACGCGTAGACCCGCGGGGGACGGTGGAATGATGCCCGGATGGTAAACGATATTCGTCGCACCTACAAAGCGGCGCAGTTTGTGCTCAACCACCTTTCCGTGTCACAGGGGTTCAATCTATTCTGAAGAACCAACCTGGGATGGAGATGTTGTAGCATGGCAAAGCTCGTCTTCGGAATGAACCAGTCCCTAGACGGCTACGTCGACCACCTGGAAATACGGACAGGCCCCGCGCTCTTTCGTCACTGGATAGAGCACGTGCGCGACCTGACCGGCAGTGTGTACGGTCGCCGCATGTACGAGGTGATGCGGTATTGGGACGAAGACCGTCCTGAGTGGAGTGCGGAACAACACGAGTTCGCGGCGGCGTGGAGGAGCCAACCGAAGTGGGTCGTATCGCGCTCGTTGAAGTCAGTCGGCCCCAACGCCACACTTGTTTCGGATGACATCGAGACGGTGATACGGGGGCTGAAGGCTCAGCTCGTTGGGGAGATTGCCGTTTCCGGACCAGACCTGGCGCGAAGCCTGACCGACCTTGGTCTTATTGATGAGTATCGACTCTACTTCCACCCCGTCGTGCTTGGTCGCGGCAAGCCATTCTTCGCCGGTCCCCGGCCGCCGCTCCGCCTTATGGCCAGCGATCGAATTGGCGAGGACGCGATCAGGTTGACGTACGTTCCTGCCTAATCACGCGACTCGCCCGACGAACTGCGCCGACGCGTCAGGCCCGCTTTGGGTCGTAACGAAGCGACCGCTTGTCGGTATCTTCGTCCCGATAGCGGACCTTCCGCATTCGGTCCCAAATATGACGTTTGACCGTCGGGGCGGGGTGCTGTTATATCCACGGCAAGCGTCGCCGGCGACCTGCCGCGCGTCAGTCGCGCGATACGGACAGCCCCGCGAGAAGCGGCGCGTACTCGGCGAGCCTGCAGGATACGAACTCGGTGAAGAGCCGCACGCGCTTCGTCTTGCGTGTCTCCCCCTGTGTGAGAAGCCAGAGCGTTCCGTACATGTGCAGGTCGGTACCCGGCACCCTCACCAGTAGGGGGTCGGCATCGCCAATGAAGCACGGCAGTGTCGTCATCCCGAGCCCTTGCCGTACAGCAACGATCTGCGCCTCGGCGTCCGTGGTCCTGAATGGAACCCCCGTGGTGCGAACCTCACCCTCGCTGGCCCATTCCGGAATTCCATGAATGCTTATGACGATCCACCGGATGGGATCAGGCGCGCCCGCACGCCACGCGGCTAGTCGATCGCAGGACATGTAGACGCCGCCGAACAGCTCCGGTCCCTTCAGGCCGTGAAGATTGAGCGGCAGGGTTTTGCGGTCGTAGACGACGCGGATCGCGACGTCGGCCTCTCGGTTGGTCAGATTTGCCAGCTCGCCGGACGACAAGATTTCCATCTCGATGTCCGGATGCAGACGCGCGAAATCGGCGAAGTCCGGCATGAGCAGGTGTGTCGCGAGGGGCGGTGCCAGCGTCACCCGCAGAAGCCCGCCCACGCTCTGGTCGCGACCGAAGACGCGCGTCTCCAGCTGGTGCGACGACACTTCCATCTGTTCCGCGAGCTCGAGGACTTCCTCCCCCGCAGCCGTCAGGCGATAGCCCGAAGGCAGCTTTTCGAACATGTGCGCCCCGAGGCGGTCCTCGAGTTGGGCGATGCGTCGCAGCACGGTCGCGTGGTTCACACCGAGGCGCTTGGCGGCGGCCCGCACCGAGCCTCCGCGTGCGACGGCAAGAAAGTAGCGAACGTCATCCCAGTCGATCATGGTGCAATCCCGCACCGCGCGGTGCGCCTTCCAAAGCCCTAACTTATCGTACAGTACAGGGCGGCCATCGTAACACTTTCCGACGAGCGGGGCCCAATTCCGAACGGCGGAACCTTATCGACGCGGCTGCAGTTAATAGCCGTACCGGATCGATTTCGCACCACCGATGTGCGCGCTTCCGCACTCAACGCCTGACCCCGGCAGCCCCATGTTCAAGGTCTCGGGCGTTCCCGAATGACCAAGGCGGAAGCCTGGAAGGATGCACGACATGACCAGACTGAATGGAAAGACCGCCGTCATCACCGGCGGCGCCACCGGCATCGGCCGCGCCGCAGCAAAGCGATTCGTCGAGGAGGGCGCCTTCGTCTTCATCTTCAGCCGCCGACAGGAAGCGCTCGACGCCGCTGTGGCGGACCTCGGGCCCAATGCCCGCGCGGTGAAAGGCTCGGTCTCGAATGAGGCCGACCTCGACCGACTCTACGCGGCTGTGAAGGCTGAGCGCGGAAGCCTCGATATCGTCTTCGCCAATGCCGGGGCCGGAGGCCCGCTTCCGCTCGGCCAGATCACCGCCGAGCACATTGACGAAACCTTCGACACCAATGTGAAGGGCACGATCTTCACGGTCCAGAAGGCGTTGCCGTTGATGGGCCCAAGCGGTTCGATCATCCTGACCGGATCGAGCGCCGGCACCACGGGCGCCCCGGGATTCACTGCCTACAGCGCGAGCAAGGCGGCAGTGCGCAATCTCGCGCGGACCTGGGCGGAGGACCTGAAGGGCACCGGCATCCGGGTAAATGTGTTGTCGCCCGGGGCGACGGCGACCGAACTCGCGAAGGAAGCGCTGGGCGAGGAGGGCCAGAAGGCCTACGGCGCGATGACTCCGCTCCAGCGCATGGCCGATCCGGCGGAGATCGGGGCCGTTGCCGCCTTCCTCGCGTCGCCGGACAGCAGCTTCATGACCGGCAGCGAGGTCGCCGTCGACGGCGGCCTAGCCCAACTCTGACGCACTAGGCCCGGCCGGGCGCTCCATTTGATCGTTCGGAGCGCCGTAGGGCGTGACAACCCAAGGAGAATACATATGAGCTACGCAATTATCGGCTTCGGCAATATCGTCCAGGCTTTGGCCAAGGCGTTTGCCCGCAAAGGCATCGAAGTATCCGTTGCAACCACGCGCGACCCGGAACGCTTTGCATCCGCTGCGGCCGCGGTCGGTCCCACGATCATCCCCAAAAAATTGGCGGACGCCCTCGAGGCGGACATCATCTTTTTGGCTGTCCGTTTCGAGTCGCACCCAGAGGTCGCGAAGGCGCTCGCCACCTGGCAGGGGAAGACCATCGTCGATGTGACCAATGCCTACGGCGTGCCTCCTGAAAAACTGGGGGGACAGCCTTCTTCCAAGTTCGTTGCACAGGCATTCTCTGGTGCAAAACTAGTCAAGGGCTTCAACCATCTGGTCGCTGCCGTCCTTGATCAGGATCCGGCCGTGCATGGTGGCAGGAGGGTCGTGTTCCTGGCGAGCGACGATGACGACGCCGCAGCGGAGATTGGTGTGCTTGCGGGAAAGCTCGGTTTCGTGCCGATCAAACTTGGCGGGCTTTCGGAAGGCGGATTGCTAGTCCAGGCGCGCGGAAATAGCTGGGGTCAACTGATCTTCAAGGACTTGGTCAAGTTCGACTGATGAACACGACGTGCCAGCCGGCAGGGCCACGATGCACGGATCGGATCGAGCACGATGCGATCCATGCGAAATGGAGAAATTCCCATGAACATTGAGAAGAACATCCAGACCGTCAAGGACTTCTTCGCCGCGATCGGCCGCGGCGACAGGGAGGCTCTGCTGGCGCTGGTCGCCGAGGACATCGAGTGGATCATTCCGGGCGAGGACTGGCCGCTGGCCGGAACGCGCCATGGACACGCCGGGCTGGCGGATTTGCTTGAGACGGCATCCAAGTCGATAGAAACGTCCACGGAACCCCGGGAGTTCGTGGCGCAAGGAGACCGGGTGCTCGTGCTCGGCTTCGCGAGGGGAAGGATCAAAGCCACGAACAAGACGTTCGAGGACGACTGGATCTTCGCCATCACCGTCCGGGACGGCAGACTGTCCAACATCCGGGAATACGTCGACACACAAGCACTGGCGCGCGCCGCGCAGATGGGCGCGGCCGGGCCTGCATAGCACTGGTCATCTTCGGCCATCGGTTCGGGGTAGACGGTAGATCAGCCGAAAATCGCCCCATTGTACGCCGCGCGCTCGTCTAATGCCCAACCGTAAAGGAGATTCCGATGTACGACCAATCCAAGGTATCCGAGTTGATCCGGTTCGCACGAGTAGATGCGGGCTCCACTGTCATTGACGTCTACCCAGGCGACGGCGATTGGACGCGCCTGTTCTCCGACGTCGTGGGCCCCGAAGGTCGGGTCTACAGCTTCGTGCCGGCCGAAGTCGCCGACTTCAAGAACGATCCGGTTGGCCGCATGCGGACGCTCGCGAAGGAGCCGGGCCGAGAGAACGTCGAAGCCGTCTCAGCGGACCTCGTCGCGATGCCGCAGGCCACGCAACCAGCGGATGTGCTGTGGCTGCACCTGTTCTACCACGATCTCCACACCGCGCTGATTCAGAAGAAGGGCGCGACGGCGGCCCAGTTCAATCGAGCCGTCTACGAGCGGCTGAAGCCCGGTGGGTCGTACGTCATCGTCGACCACGCCGCCGCCGTCGGGGCGGGCACGAGCGACGCCCAGTCGCTGCATCGTATTGAGCCTGCCTCCGTTCGGGAGGAGGTGGTGGCGGCCGGCTTCGTACTGGACGCGGAAAGCACCATCCTCGCGAACAGGGACGATTCGCACTCGATCAAGGTCTTCGATCCCTCGATCAAAGGCGAGACCGATCGCTTCGCCTTTCGATTTTTGAAGATCTGACACTGGGCCACTCGCCAACGATGAGGTCGGCTCTCGGACGGGACGCGGCTTCGACAAATGCGACGACCCATTGTGGGTCGGTTTCGGAACGACAGCTTACCGCAGAAGTTGGTTGAAACCGGATCGCCCGTGTCGGCCCATTGACGTCATTCCGGATCGTCCCGTTGACAGGCGCTCGGTATTCTTCTTTGCGGCCCATCTTAGCCGTCTAGCGAGTCTGTCGCCCGGTCTCAGAAGCCGCCGTCCGTTCACGGCCCGGTGGGTCTGTCGGGAGGCCGGGGTGTCCCTCGCTAGTCAGAGCGACGCCGTTTGGGACTTGTCCGTCGGGTAGCTTAAGCGACACAAGTGCCTGGCTTTAGCCCGATGGCGGGGCAGCCACAGGGTGGACATTTCAGCCCACATGGAAAATGATCATGTTGCCATGCACAACACTGCAGTGATCTGATCTCGACGAGAAGCCTGAGCGTAGAAGCGGATCAACCGGCCTCCGGGTCCAGCGAGCGAGGACGCAAATGGACACCCCAGAGAATGGGCAATTGCATCGCGACGCGGGCGGGCGACCCTGTCGATCGGCCGGCTGGCTTGCCCGCGCCGCCGTGTCGGCGGCATTCCTGCTCGGCATGGCTTTCAGCACTGCGTTTGCGCAGGACCAGCAGCTACCCGTGGTGACGGCGGCCAAGCCGGTGGTCCGTGAAATCGTCGAAGACGACGAGTTCGTCGGGCGCTTCGAAGCCGTCGACCAGGTCGCCATCCGTTCGCGCGTCAGCGGCTATCTGGACAAGGTCAGCTTCCAGGACGGCGCACTGGTCAACAAGGGCGACCTGCTCTTCACCATCGACCAGCGTCCGTACCAGGCGGCTTATGATGCCGCCAAGTCGCAAGTGGACGTCGCCAAGAGTCTGCTCGAATTCTCCAAGATGCAGCTGGATCGCGCCGACGAACTCGCCAAGACCGGCAATATCTCAACCGCGACGGTCGATGACCGCCGGCGGGAATACCTTTCGGCGCAGGCGCAGATGCAGGGCGCGACGGCTGCGCTGACGACGGCCAGCCTGAACATGGAATTCACCGAGATCAAGGCGCCCTTGTCCGGCCGCATCGACCGCCGGCTGGTGTCGGTCGGCAACCTCGTGCAGCCGGATTCCACCTTGCTGACGACCATCGTTACGCGCGATCCGATCGACTTCTATTTCGACGTCGATGAGCGCCTGTATTTCAGCTACGCCCGCGACGCGAAGGAGCGTGGCGGCAGCATGCAGGAAGGCGCCGGCGGGCTCGAGGTGGTGGTTCGCGTCGCCGACCGCGCGGAGGCGGTATTCAAAGGCAAGCTCGATTTTGCCGAGAACCGGATCGACAACGCGACCGGCACCATGCGGGTGCGTGCAAGGTTTCCCAACGCCGACGGCATTCTCCAGCCAGGCATGTTCGGGCGCATCAACGTGCCGGGGTCGCTGCCGCATAGCGGCGTGCTGGTGCCCGACGAGGCGATCGGCGCCGATCAGGATCGCCGCATCGTGTTCCTTGTGGATGGGGCCGGGATGGTGTCGGCGAAGCCCGTGCGCACCGGCCCGCGTCTCGACGGCTACCGGGTGATCCGCGAGGGCCTGACCGGCGACGAGACGATCATCGTCAACGGGCTGATGCACGCCAGGCCCGGCACCAAGGTGAAGGTCGAGATGGTGACGTTGTCGCCCAAGGCCGAGACCGCCGAGTTGCAGCAATGAGGTTCGCACATTTCTTCGTCGACCGTCCGATCTTCGCATCGGTCGTTTCGATCGTCCTGCTGATCCTCGGCGGGATCGCTTATACCCAGCTTCCGGTCGCGCAATATCCCGAGATCGCGCCGCCGACCATCGTCGTTCGCGCGCAGTATCCGGGCGCCGACGCCGAGACGGTCGCAGCGACGGTGGCGACGCCGATCGAGCAGGAGATCAACGGCGTCGAGGGCATGCTCTACATGTCGTCCTATTCGTCGGGCGACGGGGCGATGGCGCTGACCATCACCTTCAAGCTGGGCACCGATCTCGACCAGGCGCAGGTGCTGGTGCAGAACCGCGTGTCGGTCGCCCAGCCGCGCCTGCCCGAAGAAGTCCGCCGCCTCGGCATCACCACCACCAAGAGCTCGCCCGACCTGATGATGGTCGTGCACATGCTGTCGCCCGACAACACCTACGACCAGCTCTACGTCTCGAACTACGCCCGCTCGCGGGTGCGCGACATACTGCTCAGACTCGACGGCGTCGGCGACCTCATCATCTTCGGCGAACGCGAATATTCGCTGCGCATCTGGCTCGATCCGGAAAAACTGTCCGCCCTGGGGATGACCTCGGGCGATGTGGTCCAGGCGCTGCGCGACCAGAACGTCCAGGTGTCGGGCGGCTCGATCGGCGCGCCGCCGACCAGCACCGGCACGGCGTTCCAGTACACGGTCACCACGCAAGGCCGCTTCAACGACGCACGTGACTTCCGATATGTGATCGTCAAATCGACCGACGACGGCCGCCTGATCTCGCTGCAGGACGTGGCGCGCATCGAGCTCGGCGCCAAGGATTACGTCACCAACTCCTATCTCAACGGCAAACCGGCGGTGGCGCTCGCCATCTTCCAGCGGCCGGGCACCAATGCGCTCGCCGCAGCCGCGGAGATCCAGGACAAGATGAAGGAGCTTTCCCGCGACTTCCCGAAGGGGTTGAGCTACGACATCGTCTACAATCCGACCGAGTTCGTCGCCGAGTCTATCCAGGAGGTCTACAAGACGATCCTCGAGGCGATGCTGCTGGTCATCATCGTCATCATCGTCTTCCTGCAATCGTGGCGCATGGCGATCGTGCCGATCGTGGCGATCCCCGTGTCGCTGATCGGCACGCTGGCGGTGCTTTACGCCGCCGGCTTCTCGCTCAACATGCTGACGCTGTTCGGCCTCGTTCTGGCGATCGGCATCGTCGTCGACGATGCGATCGTCGTGGTCGAGAACGTCGAGCGCAATATCGCCAGAGGGCTGGCGCCCAATCCGGCGTCGCACCTGACCATGGACGAAGTCGGAACGGCGGTCATCGCGATCTCGCTGGTGCTGATAGCCGTGTTCGTGCCAACAGCCTTCATCCCCGGCATTTCTGGGCAGTTCTACCTGCAGTTTGCGATCACCATCGCGGTGTCGACGGCGATCTCGGCATTCAATTCGCTGACGCTTTCGCCGGCGCTGGCCGCACTGCTGTTCAAGCCGCACCACGCCGCGGCGGCGCCGCCGCGCTTTTTCCTGGCGCGGTTCGGACGGGCGCTCGCCGACGGCTTCAATCGCGGCTTCGACAGGGTCGCCCATTGGTATTCGAGCATCATCCGCGTGCTGGTCGGCTCGTGGATAACGATCGCCGCCATGCTGGCCGTTCTTGCGGCCCTCATCTACGCCACGGTCTACATGGTGCAGGCGGTGCCGCGCGGTTTCATTCCGTCGCTCGACCAGGGCTATGCGATCGTCGTCGTCCAGTTGCCGGACGGCGCCTCGCTATCGAGGACCGATGCGGTCATCCAGCAGGCGTCGCAGATCATCCAGAAAACGCCAGGCGTCGACTACGCAGTCGCCTTCGCCGGCTTCTCCGGCGCGACCTTCACCAACGCCAGCAACGCGGGCGTGATCTTCGCCAGGTTCAAGCCGTTTGACGAGCGACTGAAAGCCGGCCAGTCGGCGACCCATGTCATCGGCAATCTGTTCGGCAGCCTGCAAAGCATCAAGGAAGCCTTCATTATCGCACTGCCGCCGCCGCCGATCCGCGGCGTCGGCAATGCCGGCGGCTTCAAGCTGCAGATCCAGGAGCGCAACAGCGCCGACATGCGGCAGATCCTGGCGCTTGCCAACGAAATCGCCGGCAAGGCCAACAAGACGCCGGGGCTGACGGGCGTGTTCACCACGTTCTCCGCGTCGAGCCCGCAATTCTTCCTGGCGATCGATCGCGACAAGGCGCGCATCCTGAACGTGCCGATCCCCAACATCTTCGAGACGCTGTCGATCAATTTGGGCACCGCCTACGTCAACGACTTCAACGCCTTCGGGCGCGTCTACCAGGTGCGGGCGCAGGCCGACCAGGCGTTCCGCCTCGATCGCGCCGACATCTTGAAACTGAAGGTGCGCTCGGCGACCGGCGCGCTGGTTCCGCTCGGCACGTTGATCGAGATCCGCGACGTCACCGGCCCGGCGCTGGTCCAGCGCTACAACATGTACGTCTCGGTGCCGCTGCAGGGCAACGCCGCGCCCGGCGTTTCCACGGGCGACGCGCTGGCATTGATGGAAGGGATCACGGCAAAGACGCTGCCGGCCGGTACCTCCTATGAATGGACCGAGCTCGCCTATCAGGAGCGCAACACCGGCAATGCCGCTGTCTATATCTTCGGACTGTCGGTGCTGTTCGTGTTCCTGGCGCTGGCGGCGCAATATGAAAGCTGGGTGCTGCCGTTCGCCATTGTGCTGGTGGTGCCGCTCGGCGTGCTCGCGGCGTTGCTCGGCGTGTCTTTCCGAGGGCTGGACAACAACATCCTCGTGCAGATCGGCCTCATCGTGCTGATCGGGCTTGCCGCCAAGAACGCGATCCTGATCGTCGAATTCGCGCGGCAGGCGCAGGAACGCGGCCTGTCGGCCGCCGAGGCTGCCGTCGAAGCCTGCCGGCTCAGGCTGCGGCCGATCCTGATGACCGCCTTCTCGTTCATCCTCGGCGTCGTGCCGCTGATGATCGCAACGGGCCCGGGCGCGGAAATGCGCCAGTCGCTCGGCACCGCGGTGTTCTCCGGCATGCTCGGCGTCACCTTCGTCGGCCTGTTCCTGACGCCGGTGTTCTACGTCACGCTCAGGTCGCTGTTTTCACGGCGCAAGCCCCGTGCCGAGGCCGAGCCTTCGGGGCCGGCAGAGGCCCCATCGGAGACGGCCGCCGAGTAGGGTTACGAATTCGCCGCGTCGGGCGCGGCTTATCACTCCAGAAAATCGGCGCGGCGCGGCAACGGCCACGGTCCGCGCGACCTCGGCGTCGCGGGTGCGCCAATTCCTGACGTTTGCGCTCGGCGCAGCCAGGTCGCAAGTTGGCTTGAATCTCTTGGCGACAACATGTATACATGATGTCTATGAGTGAGCGACATCAATCACAACGCCCGGCCATAGGGCAACGCGCCGATGCTGCGCAGGACGTGGTCTACCGCTGGCTGAAGCAGCATGTGCTGACCTTGCCTAGCCGCGAGGGCACGTTCCTTACCGAGGCGGAGGTTTGCCGCGAGACGGGAACGTCGCGGACGCCGGTGCGCGAGGCGCTGTTGAGGCTCGAAGCAGACGGCCTCCTGCAGATCGTGCCGAAAAAGGGCGCCTATGTTCCGCCGATCACCGAGGCGGAGATCGAAGCTGTCATGCAGGCGCGCGGCTTGGTGGAGGAGTGGTGCGCAGGGCGGGCAGCCGGCTTTGGTGACATGCTTGCGGCGGAACTCGACAGGCTGATCGCCCGACAGGTGGAGGTGCGGCACGATCCCGTGGCGTTCATCGAATGCGACCGGGAGTTTCATCGCACGATCGTGCGCGCCGCCGGCAATCCGGTGCTCGCCGACTTCTATGAGAGCCTGCGGGACCGCCAGTTGCGGATGGGCGTGCATGCCATCACGATCTCCGGCGGCCGCGGCGACAGCGTGCTTGCCGAGCACGCAGCGATCGTCGAGGGCATACGCCGCGGACAGCCCGAACAGGCGGCCGCGGCCGTCGCCCAGCATCTGGCGCGGACGCTCGTCGCCTTGCGGCTGCCGACCGCGGCAGGCTGGGGCTCGGTTGCAACCGCGCGTAGCGCGGCGGTGGCACGGTAAGAGGGCGGCCGCGGCGTTCGCATCGGCGATGCGAACGGTCGAGACACACAGTGGCGGCGGGCAGTTGGTCAACGGAATTGGTGAATTGACTATTGTGACTTAACCGATCGGTGCCGAAAGGGCCGGGCATGATGATCGACAGGGAAACGGCTTTCGACGTGCGCGCGTTCCGCCAGGCGCTTGGACAGTTTCCGACCGGCGTCTGCGTCGTCACCTGTGTGGCCGATGGCGAGCAACTCGGCATGACGATGAGTTCGTTCAACTCGCTCTCTCTCGATCCACCACTCGTCCTGTTCAGCATCGACGGTCGTTCAGCCAGCTTACCGCTCTGGCAAAAGGCAGCCAGTTACACGGTCAATGTACTCTCGGAAAACCAGAAGGACATTTCGAACCGCTTCGCCAAGCCGCTTTCCAACAAGTGGGAGGGGATGCGGTTCGAGCAAGGCCGCTCTGGCGCCCCGGTGCTGCCCGGCGCGGCGGCGCTGTTCGACTGCGAGCCGTGGGCTAGGCACGAAGCCGGCGACCACGTGCTGTTCATCGCCAGGGTGAAGCACTTTCGGTCCTTCGCCGACCGGCAACCGCTCGTTTTCGGCAAGGGGCGTTACGCATCACTGCAGCCAACGGAGTTCGCGGCGCCGCTTTGGCCGCTCGACATCCACTACTGATCGCGGAGGGTAAGATGATCAAGACTGGGGCGCAGCATATCGAGATGCTGAGAGATGGCAGGCAAGTCTATATCGATGGCCAGATGGCCGGTGACGTCACCGTGCATCCAGCCTTCCGCCAGACGATCCGGTCGGTCAGCACGCTCTACGACTTCCAGGCGCGGCCGGATAACCGGGAGTTGATGACCTTTGAAGTTCCCGAAAGCGGCGGGCAGCGGGCCAATCGCATCTGGCAGTTGCCGCGCAGCCATGCCGAGCTCGTCGAACGGCGCAAGGCGCTGGAAGCCTGGACGGAGCTTCATTACGGCTTTCTTGGCCGCGCCCCAGACCATGTCGCCTCCTGCATTTCCGGCATGTTCATGGGGATCGAGGTCTTCGAGGCCTATGACAAGGCGCGAGCCGCAGCACTCGCCGATTATTACCGCTACGCCCGGGACAACGAACTCTATCTCACCTACGTCATCATCAATCCACAGGCCGACCGCTCGAAGTCCGCGGGTGAGCAGCAAGACCGCTTCCTCACCGCCGGCGTCGTCGACCAGGACGCAGCAGGCCTGACAATCCGCGGCGCCAAGATGCTGGCGACCGGCGGCATCATGGCAAACGAGGTGTTCGTCACCTGCATCCAGCCGCTGCGGGAGGGCGACGAGCCCTATGCTGTGTCCTTTGCCGTGCCGATGAATGCCGGGGGGCTAAAGATCCTGTCGCGCAAATCCTACGAGGAGAGCGCCGCCAGTGTCTTCGATAATCCACTCGCCAGCCGCTTCGACGAGAACGATGCCGTGCTCTACTTCGACAATGTGAAAGTTCCCTGGGAGCGCGTCTTTATCAACGGGGACATCGCCATGTGCCAACGGCAGTTCCATGCCACGCCGGCGCATGTCTTCCAGAACTACCAGGCGCAGATCCGCCTGATGGTGAAGATGCGCTTCCTTGTTGGCATCGCCCGGCGCATCGCCGAGACCAACGGCGTCATCAACTTTCCGCAGGTGCGCGAGACGCTGGGAGTCCTGGCAGCGCAGAACACCATGGTCGACGCGTTAGTATACGCCATGGAGGTGAAGGGCCGCATGCTTGGCGCCTATTTCGTACCCGATGCGCATACGCTCTATTCGGCTCAGGTGCTGACACAGCAACTCTATGCCGAGGTGATCCTCGCCTTGCGCGACTTGGCGGGCGGCGGACTGATCATGCTGCCGTCTTCCGTCCAGGATTTCGCCGATCCGGAGCTGTGCAGTCTGATTGAAAAGACACAGCAATCGCCGGTCACTTCGTCGAAGGGCCGGGTAAAATTCTTCAAGCTGGCCTGGGATGCGATCGGCTCAGAGTTCGCCTCACGCCACACGCAATACGAGATGTTCTATGCCGGCGCCACCTTCGTGACAAAGGGGCACAGCTTCCGCACCTTCGACTGGGACCGCTGCACGCAGCTCGTCGACCACATGCTTGACAGCTATTCGCTGGACGACGAGGTCGGCCGTGCCGCTCCGGTTGCCGCTTGAGGTTTGCCATGCCGATCCGAAAGGAACACAAGGAATTTCACACGATCGACATGACCGGGGAGGGCTGGCATTCGCCGCCTGGTTACCCGCCCGGCATCGAGCAGAAGATTCTTGCCGGCCGGCTCGACGAGGCAGGCAAGACCGGGAACCGCACGCGGCTGCTGCGGTTTGCGCCGGGTGCCTATACGACGGTGCAGTTCGTGCATGAGTACTGGGAAGAGGTCTATCTGTTATCGGGAGTCCTCATCGTCGGCGGATGCTCGGTCGAAGAGCCGTCGCTGAGCTTTGCCCCGAACACCTACGCCTGCCGGCCGCCTGGCGTCTATCACGGTCCCTTCCGGTCGCATACCGGGTGCCTGTTGCTCGAGCTTCACTACTACGAGACTTGATTTTTTTCGAATGATGTTCCGCTCCCAAGCGCCTGCGGACTCTCTCGCTTTAGTGCGCCACCGAGTCATAAAACGTCTGGCAACAGTGCGTCTCTGACGTTCAGAATGTCTGTTGCGGGTCAGTTCACGTCGATGCATGGGGGCGCCTGAATGTCCGCTTCTCACATTCCAGGCCTCGAAGCCGCAAGTCCGCTTCCGGCCCAATCTGGTCATCCGATGTGGGCCTTAGCGATCTTTCCGAGCCGTGAGAGTAGCGCGCCGTTTAATTAGCCACAATGTCAACATGACTGACCCGCCGGGTTGCGCATACGCAGAATCGATTTTGATGGCAGCTTTGCGCCGCATTTCGGCCGTAGAAACCAGCATCGCCCTTTCCTGAAAGCAGATGAGGTGGATGGCTCCCGCTCCCGGCATCACAGTCCACAGTGGGTTTGCTGTCAGGCAACCCGAGCTAAGGAGCCATCCGCCATGCAGATTACCACCGTGGGCCTTGATCTGGCCAAGCGCATTTTTCAAGTTCACGCCG
>NZ_JBWLUZ010000053.1:0-19423 GCF_057784325.1 Mesorhizobium sp. CNPSo 4689 | reverse complement strand
GGCGGGCTGCCGGTGGGGAGCGCGTAGTGCCTCAGCCCAGATTCTCAGGACGCGCCTCGACCCCGGCGACAGTGGCGATCTCGAAGGCCGCGTGCGCCATTTGAACTTCCACCGGACATGGGTATTCGCCCCGCCGCATCAGGCTGTTGAGACGCAGGGTTCTGTAGTTTTCGGGAACGAACACGAGGCCCGCGGGGAAACGCTTATTGACCTTGAGCTTCGCCGTCAATTCGCCCTGGGCGGATCGCACGACCACCTGATCGCCATCCGAAAGGTCAAGCCGCACCGCATCCGGCGCGCTTATCTCGACATATGGGTCATCCGCGACCGTATTCAGGATCTCCGAGCGCTCGGAAAGATATCCGTTGTGGAACAGGCAGTTGCCGGTGACCAGCATGAGCCGGTCGGCTGAAATGGGGGCAGGCGGGAGGACGTAGAACTCGCCAACCGGTGGCGCAAAGGCCGCCTTCGTGAAAGCTCCGTCGGCGCCAAGCCCGTCCTGCGTCAACCCTTGGTAGGCCGGAACCAGCCGGGCAATCTCGCCGAAGATTTCGTCATGGATCGACGGCCGCAACGCTTGGCCGCGAAGCGCCGCAACGAAGTCGAATATCGCCAGATTTTGCCGCGCCTCGAGGGCGGGTTCGCGGAACTTGCAGACCTTCTGTGTGCGGCCTTCGTTGTTGGTGAACGTACCGGATTCCTCGCCATAACTCGCCGCGGGCAGCACGACATCCGCCAGGCCCGCCGTATCCGTGAGGAACGCGTCCTGCACGATCAGGAGATCGGCGGCGCGAAGCGCCCGCTGCACGAATCCCCGATCGGGATAAGACATCAGGGGGTCGCTTCCGGCGATATAGAGCGCACCCATTCGCTTCCTGTCACAGAGCTCCAGCATGGCATCGAAATCCACACCCGGTTCAGACGGGATTTCGGCGCCCCAGGCCCGTTCGAGAGTTGCGCGCGCCGCATCATTGGCGAGCGCGCGCAGCCCCGGCAGCGCCGCCGGCAGAACGCCCATGTCCCAGGCGCCCAGTTGGTTGGCACGGTCGAAGAGGAACTGCATCGCCAGCCCCTTACCGAGTGCGCGCAGAACCTGCAAAAGGTTGTTGAGCTGGTACAACGTCGCGCGCGCTAGGGGTGATCTCAAGAGGTCGGCGCTGACAAGCACGGTGACGCTCCTGCCTTCCAGCAGCGCTGCAGCCAGGCGGTCCGGACCGTCGCTGTCGGTGGCCGCTGCTGGCCGGCCAGTTGTTGCGCCGCTGTTCGTAAAAACGTCGCCCGGCAGTGCCTGACCAGCCGCCCCCAGTCCGCTCACCACCGTGGCAAGGCCCTGAGCCTCACCGCCCGGCGGCACGCGAACGACCGCCCGCGCATCGGCGTCCAGACGGGATGGCCGCGCCGAGAGCATGAGTAACCTGGTCTGTCGCCGCCGTACACAGTCTCGAAGCAAATATTCGGTGACTGGGTTTTCGTCCGTCACGTTGCCACCGACGACAAGCACACAGTCGTTGCCGATCACCTCCTCCAGCGGCGTGCGGGTGTAGAAGGCGGCCACCAACGGGCCGAGCGCATCAAAGGGCGTGGACCAGCGCGAGGAGCAGTCGATATTGTTGGTCTGGAATGCTGTCCGCATCAGCTTCTGGAACTGATAAAGCACCTCGTTGGGCAGGCGCGGCGAGGCCAGCCCGCCCGCAGCCTTGCTGGCGACTGCCGACAGCCGCCGGCGGAGGTAGTCCCCCGCTTCGTCCCAGGAAGCCGGAACCAGGACCCCGTCACGACGGATCATCGGCCGCTTGATCCGGTCCTGACGCCCGACGAAATCCAGGCCGAAGCGCCCGCGCACGCAGAGCGTTTCGCGGTTGACTCCGTGCTCCACCTTCGAGCGGACCCGCATGAACTCGCCTTTGCGCGTGCCGACGGTCAGTTGGCAGCCGGTGCCGCAATGCGGGCAGACCGTGTCGGTCTCGACCAGATCCCAGGGCCGCGCCTTGTGGCGATAGGGGAAGCTCATCAGCGCGCCGACTGGGCAGACCTCGACGCAATTGCCGCATTGATCGCAACTCGCGAGACTGCCCTCGAAGCCAGTGATGGCGGTATCCATGCCTTTTTCGACGGTGCCCAAGGCTACCGCGCCGACGACTTCTTCGCACATCCTGACGCAGCGCTGGCACTGGATGCAGCGGTTGACGTTCATGATGATGACCGGGCTGAGACGGATGTCCTCGGAGTGGAACACACGTTTGGCATCGCGGAACCGGCTTGTGCGGGGCCCGTATGCCATCACCATGTCTTGAAGCTCGCACTCGCCGCCCTTGTCGCAGATCGGGCAGTCGAGGGGGTGGTTGGCGAGCAGCATGTCGAGCATGGAAGAGCGGGTTTCGTCGATCAGCTGCGTATTCGTCCGCACCACCATGCCGTCGGTGACCGCGGTGGCGCAAGCAGGCTGTAGCCGCCGCTGCCCCTCAATCTCCACCAAGCACATGCGGCAGGAGGCCAGCGCCGGTAGCCGTTTCAGATAGCAGAAGGTCGGGATGTCGATGCCCAAACGCTCGGCGGCCTGGAGCACAGTAGAGCCGGCCTCCACTTCCAGCATTCGTTCATCGATTGTCACGCTAACCATGGCTTTCCTCGCGGTCCTCTCGCTGCGTCCTCCTCAGTGAAACGGGCACCTCCGCTCTTCGATATGCGCGACGAATTCATGCTCGAAATGCGCCAGTGCTGCCCGCAGGCCCATCGCCGCGCCGTCGCCCAGAGCGCAGAACGTGTTGCCGAAAATGCCTTTGCAGAGCGCCTCCAGCTGTTCCAGATCGCCCGGCTCGCCCTGGCCTGCCTCGACCCGGCGCAGGACTTTCACGACCCAGTTCAACCCTTCGCGGCAGGGGGTGCACTTGCCGCAGGACTCGTGGTGGAAGAACTCGATGATCCGGGTGGCGACTTTGACAACGCAGGTCGAGTCGTCGATCACGATCACCCCGGCCGAGCCGAGCATCGAGCCAGCGGCGGCCAGCGAGTCGAAGTCCATCCGCACGTCCAGCCCGCGCTCCGGGATCAGCGGCGCCGAGACCCCGCCTGGGATCACCGCCTTGAGCTTGCGCCCCGGTAGCGGCCCGCCGGCGCAGTCCTCGACCAGTTCGCGCAGCGGTATCCCCATCGGCAGTTCGTAAAGGCCCGGTTTCCGTACCTGTCCGCTGAGGCAATAGAGCTTCGGGCCGGGGCTCTTGTCCGGGCCGATGCCGCGGAACCAGTCCGGCCCTCGCTCCACGATATGCGGTACGCAGGCCAGCGTCTCGACGTTGTTGATCACGGTCGGGCTGGCGTAGAGCCCTTCGACCGCCGGAAACGGCGGTTTCAGTCGCGGCTGCGCCCGCTTGCCTTCGAGCGAGTCGAGCATCGCGGTCTCCTCGCCGCAGATATAGGCGCCGGCGCCGCAATGGATGTGCACGACGAAGCTGAAATTCGAGCCCAGAATCCGCGTTCCCAGATAACCCTTCGCATGAGCCTCGGCGATCGCCCGCTCCAGCCGGCAGATCGCCAGCGTGTATTCCCCGCGGATGTAGACATAGGCGGTTTCTGCTCCTATCGCGTAGGCGCTGATCGCCATGCCCTCGATCAGTTGGTGCGGGTCACGCTCCATGATGATCCGGTCCTTGAAGGTGCCCGGCTCGCCCTCATCGGCATTGCAGCACAGGTATTTCGGCTTGCCGGCACGCTTAGGCACGAAGCTCCATTTCGCCCCGGTTGGGAATCCGGCCCCGCCGCGACCGCGCAGGTTGGATTTCTTGACGAGGTCGATGATCTCGTCGGGCGTGTGCTCGCGAAGCGCCTTGGCCAGTGCCTGGTAGCCACCACCGGCTTCGTAGGTCGAGAGCAGATGGCCATCCGGCACGTCCACGTTCCTGAGAAGGACGGGTTCGAACATGGCGCGCTATTCTCCCGGCGGTCCTGCGGCGGCGAGATCGGCGCCAGCCGCCTGCCGCACCGTCGCACGCAGCCTGTCCAGAAGCGCGTCGATCCGCGCGATGTCGAGGTCGCCGTGATAGTCGTCGCCGACCTGCATCACCGGGGCCATCTCGCAAGCGCCGAGGCATTCGACGGTCGAAAGGGTGAACAGCCCGTCCGGCGTCGTACCGCCATTCTTGATCCCCAGCGCAGCCTCTAGGTGCCTCAGCAGGACCTCGGATCGGCACAGCATGCAGGAGACGTTGTCGCAGAGCTGCAGGTGGAACATACCCACCGGCTCGGTATGGAAGAGGGTGTAGAAGGTCGCCAGTTCGTAGACCCAGATCCGCTCGACACCGAGGATGTCGGCGACCTCTTCCAACACCGGGCCGGGCAGATGGCCATGCTCTCCCTGCGCGATCAGAAGCGCGGGCATGATCGCCGAGCGCTGGTCGGGATACCGCGCCGCCGCCTCTTCGATCTTTTCGCGCATGGTCATCGCGTCCAAATCCCCTGCTACTTGTCCACCTCCGCCATCACGGGGTCGAGGCTGCCGAGCACGGCGATCATGTCCGCCAGGTAGCGCGCGTTGGTGACCCCGAACAGTCCCTGAAGGTTGACGAACGACGGTGCCCGCACCTTCATACGGAACGGTTTTTGCGACCCGTCGCTGATGATGTAAAACCCGAGTTCGCCCTTTGGCGCCTCGATCGCCGAATAGACCTCGCCCTTCGGCACTTTGAAGCCATAAGCCGACAGGTCGAAATGCTGGATCAGCGCCTCCATCGAGCAGTGCACCCTGTCCTTGTCCACCGGGAAGGCGATTGTCGGCATGTCGATCTGGAACGGCCCGTCGGGCATATGGTCGAGGCATTGCTCGATGATCCGTACGCTCTCGCGCATTTCCTCGACGCGGCATCGCCAGCGCGCGTAGCAATCGCCTTCATCGCGGGTAATAACGTTGAACGCGAGTCGGTCGTAGATCTCATAGGGCTCGTCGCGGCGGATGTCCCAGTCGACGCCCGAGGCGCGCAGGTTCGGGCCACTTAGGCCCAGATCGATGCCGTCCGCGGCGGAGATCACGCCGATCCCCTGCGTGCGCTTCAGGAACACGCGGTTGTTCTCAAGCAGCCGTTCATAGTCGCGTATCCGGTTCGGGAAGATATCGCAGAACTCCCTGATCTTGGGGAAAAACCCGTCGGGCAGGTCCTCGCGCACACCGCCGACCCGGCAGAAGGAGGTGTGCATGCGCGCCCCGCTGATCATCTCCATTAGGTCCATGATCATTTCGCGCTCGCGCATGGCGTAAAGCAACGCCGTCATGGCGCCCAGGTCCATCGGGAGCGCGCCGATGATCAGGAGATGACCGGAAATCCGCGCCAGTTCGGCCATCAACACGCGGATATATTGTGCGCGGATCGGCGCTTCGATGCCCAGGAGCTTCTCCACTGCAAGCGCGAAGGCCAGGTTGTTCGAGGGCGGGCAGAGGTAGTCGAGCCGGTCGGTCAGCGGGAAGATCTGGGTGTAGGTAAAGCTCTCGGCCAGTTTCTCGGTGCCGCGGTGGAGGTAACCGATATGCGGGTCCACGCGTGCGACATATTCGCCGTCCAACTCGAGGACGAGCCGCAGCACCCCATGCGTGCTGGGATGCTGCGGGCCGAGGTTGAGAAGCACCTCCCTGGTGTGGGGCGCATCGGCTTCTGGCAAGCTCAGTTCCGTGACTTCGGTCATCTCAAGTCCCGGTGTGGAACGGCCTCCCTATGGAATGTCCTTGGTGGCAAGGTCGGGCTGTGTCGGCGGCGGGCCTTCGGCGCCAAACGGGTTCAGCTTGTCCTTGTAGCCCCGGAGCGGAAAGTCCTTGCGCTGCGGGAAGCCCTCGAACCCTTCCCACATATAGATCCGGCGCAGGTCGGGGTGGCCCTCGAACCTGATCCCGTACATGTCCCAGGCCTCGCGCTCGTGCCAGTTGGCGGTGCGCCAGACCCCCGTCACCGACGGGACCCGCGGCGGATCGCCGAGGCGGCACTTGATGCGAACGCGCCATTTGTTCGGCAGCGAATAGAGGTGGTACACCGCCTCGTAGCGGGGCATCTCGGGGTAATGATCGACCCCGCAGATGTCGGACAGGAAATCGAACCGCAGCGCCGGGTGTTCCTTGAGGAACCGGCAAAGCTCGACGATCATGTCAGGCGGAACGGCGAAAGCGTGAACCCCATGCGAGAAGCCAAGCTCCTCGATTGCCTCCCCGAAACGTTCCGCGATCAGGGTGCGGATGAGGGACGTCTCCGCGCTCATGGTACCGCGACCCGGTCCAGAGGCGTCCCGGCCAGCGCCCTGGATTTCTTGATCTTCTCCTGAAGCAGAAGGAAGCCGTGCATCAGCGCCTCGGGCCGCGGCGGGCAGCCGGGCACATGCACGTCCACCGGCACGAAGGTCTCCGCCCCCTGCACCACCGCATAGGTGTTGTAGACCCCGCCCGAGATGGCGCAGGTGCCCATGGCGATGACCCAGCGCGGCTCCGGCATCTGGTCATAGAGCCGGCGCACCACGGGCGCGAATTTCCGCGTTATGGTGCCGGCGATGATCATCACGTCGGACTGGCGCGGCGAAGGCCGGAACACCACGCCGAAGCGGTCGAGATCGTAGCGGGCACACCCCGCCGAGATCATCTCGATGGCGCAGCAGGCAATGCCGAAGGTTTCGGGCCACAGCGCCGACCTTCGGCTCCAGCTGATAAGGCTGTCGGCCGTAGTGAACAGCACGCTGTCGCGGATCGCGTTGTTTACGCCTCCCATTCCAGCGCTCCCTTCAGCCAGGCGTAGGCGAAGCCCACGAGAAGCAGCAAAATGAAGATGAACATCTCGACATAGCCGACTAGCCCGATCTCTTTCAGGACAACGGCCCAGGGAAAAAGGAACATCGTCTCGACATCGAAGACGACAAATAGAATTGCGATGATGAAGAACTGCACCCTGAAGCGGCCTCCGGCGGCTTCGCCCGCCGGGTCCATGCCGCATTCATAGGGCATGTTCTTCGCGGGATAGGGATTGGATGGGCGCAGTAGCGAGGAGACAAAAAGCGTAACCATCGCCACCAGAACAATTCCGGCGACCATGAAAAGAACCGGCAGGAACTCCATTCCGGTCACGTCGCGTAGCCCCGGTCACCTACCGAGGGCTTTGCTCAGGCCGCTACCGACCCCTTTGGGACCGGTGATGCGGGCGCCCTGGAAAGCGACTTGGGCATTCCTTTCTTGCACGGCCAGAGTATTCCGTCGGCCGGATCATTGCAAATCCAATCGATCAGCCGCCAACTGCGGCATGTTGAGCAAGCCTCAGAAACCACGCCGGAAATAAGCCGATGCCGATGGTGCCGGCAGCGGTTAAGGCGAGTGTGGCGCCGACCGCGGGCGTCAGCGCCGGGTCGAACGCGCCCTCTGGCTCGCGCATGTAGATCACCATCACGATGCGGATGTAGAAGTAGGCGGCAACGGCGCTCAGCAGCACTGCGATCAGCGCCAGCATGACGAAACCCCGCTCGACGAGTGCGACGAGCACGTAGAACTTGGCGAAGAACCCGGCTGTCGGCGGAATGCCGGCCAACGAGAACAGATAAAGCAGCATCAGAAGCGCCAGCCCGCGATGCGACTTGGCGAAACCAGCGTAGTCCTCGATGACCTCGCCCGAGAAATCGCCGTTCCGCATCATGATGACGATGCCGAAGATGCCGAGGTTCATGAACGCATAGATCAGCAAATAGAGCATCACGCTGGCGACCCCGTCCGCACCGCCGGCCGCCACGCCGAACATGGCGAACCCGGCATGGGCGATGCTGGAATAGGCCAAGAGGCGCTTGAAATTGTCCTGCACCAGCGCCACGAAACTGCCGAGCGCCATCGTCACTGCTGCAATGACCGCGACGATGATCCAGACGTTCGAGGCTGCGACCAGTGGGTTGAGGAACACCCGCAGGATCACAGCGAACGCCGCTGCCTTGGGCCCCACCGACATGAAGGCGGTGATCGTCGTAGGCGCGCCTTCATAGACGTCCGGGACCCACATATGGAACGGCACCGCGCCGACCTTGAATACCAGCCCCGCGACGATAAAAACCACAGCCAGGAGCAATCCGGGATCGAGCGGATCACCGGTCACCGCCGCAGCCATCCTGTCCAACTGCGTCGTGCCGGTGAGCCCGTAGATCAGCGAAACGCCGTAAAGGAAAATCCCGGTCGAGACCCCGCCAAGGATCACGTATTTCAGCGCCGCTTCGTTCGACCGCCGCTGCTGCCGCAGGAAGCCGGTCAACACATAGGTGCAGAGTACCATCAGTTCGAGGCCTACATAGATCGACAGGAGGTCGGTCGCCGAGGCCATGATCATCATTCCCGAAAGCGCCAAGAGCAGCAGTACATAGTATTCACTGCTCCCGATCCCTTCGATCTCGGCATATTTTCGCGAAAGAAGGAATGTCAGAACTGTGACCATGTAGAACACGACCTTGAAGAAGGCCGCGAAGCGGTCGGCGACGAACATGCCCGAGTAGGCCGGCCGCACCTCGCCCGCCAGCATGAGTGTCCCCAGGGCGGCAATCAGCACGACCGCGCCTGAAGCCCAGACAAGGAAATGTTCCTGCCCCTTCCGCACAAACTGCCCCAGGATCAGCAGGATGCAGGCCCCGGTAACCACGACGATCTCGGGCAGGCTCGCCAGAATCGACTGGAAAAGCGCAGCAGCGGTCATTGGGCGCTCCCCTTACCGTGCACCTGCGCTAGTAGATGCTTCACCGAGGCATCGATGATTTCGAGAAAGGGCTTCGGATAGAGCCCGACCCAAAGAACGAAGACGGCTAGCGGCAGGATCGCCGCCATCTCGCGGGCGTTCACGTCGCGGATCTTGAACCGCACGCCGATGCTGGCCGGACCAAGCGCGACTTTCCGATACATGCCAAGCAGATAGACCGCGCCCAGCAAAGCCCCAAGAACGGCAGCGCCGCCGACAGCCAGGCTGGCTGCGAACGCGCCCGACAGCACCAGCAACTCGCCCACGAACGAATTCGTTCCCGGCAGCGCCATCGACGACAGGGCGAACAGCGCAAGAAACGCCGTATAGACCGGCGCCGCCTTCATCAGCCCGCCATAATCCGCGATGCTGCGGGTATGGGTCCGCTCGTAGATAAGGCCCACGAACAGGAACAACGCGCCCGTCGTTATGCCATGATTGAACATTTGCAGGATGCCGCCCTCGAGCCCACGGAGGTTCAGCGTGAAAATCCCCAGCGTCACGAGGCCCATGTGGCTGATGCTGGAATAGGCCACCAGCTTCTTCAGGTCGTCCTGTGCCAGAGCAAGCAACCCACCATAGACGATTGCAAGCGCCGAAAGCGCCAGCATCAGCATCGAATAGTGCACCGACGCCTCCGGCAGCATTGGCAGCGAGAACCGCAGGAACCCGTAGGCGCCCATCTTCAGGAGCACACCGGCGAGGATGATGCTGCCCGCCGTCGGCGCCTGCACATGGGCGTCCGGCAGCCAGGTATGGACCGGGACCATCGGCACCTTGACCGCGAAGGCGATCAGGAAGGCGAAGAACAGCCATGACTGGACCCGGAACGGCAAATCCTGCGCCATCAGGGCACGGATGTCGAAGGTCTCACCACCGTGGAAATAGAGCACGATGACACCGATCAGGAACATGAGGCTGCCTGCCAGCGTATAGAGGAAGAACTTGAACGCTGAATAGACCCGGCCGTCGCCGCCCCAGACGCCGATGATCAGGTACATCGGGATCAGCATCGCCTCCCAGAAGACGTAGAACAGGAACAGGTCGAGCGCACAGAACACCCCCAGCATCAGCGCCTGCATGACCAGCAGACTGACCATGAACTCTTTCACCTTGCGGTCGATCGCAACCCACGAGGCAAGCACGCAGATCCAGCCCAACAGCGCGGTCAGGAACACGAAGAGCGCGCTGATTCCGTCGATACCAAGCGAATAAGTGATCCCGAGCGCGGGCACCCACGGGTGCGTCTCGGTGAACTGCATCTCGTGGGTAGTGGTGTCAAAGCCGGTCAGCATAGTGATGCAGAGTGTGAGGTCGAGGACGGTGACAGCCAGCGCCGTCCAGCGCACCGCATCGTCGTGGTGTAGAAACAACAGCACCGCTGCCCCGGCGACGGGCGTGAACACGATGAGGCTAAGTAGTGGGAGCTCCATCGCGCCCCCTACCGCCACGCTACAGCGAATACGGCGATCCCCGCGATCACACCAGCGATCATCGCCAGCGCGTAATGGGTCACGACGCCGCTTTGGAGCCGCCGCAGCGCCCCACCGCCGAGCAGGATCGCGCGAGCGACGGCGTTCACCAAGGCGTCCACGCCGTGGAGATCGATCCGCAGTCCTGCCCGTGCCATCCCGTGCAGAAGGGGCAGCGCCGCCGTCTCGGACACATCGCTCACCGCCTTCTCGTAGCGCGCCAGCGGTTTTTCGGCGAGCCACATGAAGTGCCGCGCGCCTGTGCGATAGAACCAGTCGGTATCGATGCTGATCGTATTCTCGGGGTCGAGCGCCTTGAGGAACATGACGAAGCCCAAGGCGGTGAACATCAGCACGCCGAGGCTCTCGGTGACATGGACGCCGGTGTAGGGTTCGAAGTCGACCGGATAGGGCAGAAGCGCGTAGAGCGTCTGGGGGAACACCCCGATCGCGATGCAGAGCACCGCTGCCATGCCCATCGCTACCAGCATGTTGCGCGGCGGTTCTCGCGCTTCCAGCCCTTGGTCCGTGCCGAAGAACATGTAGTACGGGAGCTTGAGCCCGGTGTGCAGGAACGTCCCTGACGACGCCATTGTCAGGGCCAGCACCACCAGCGCGCGATGATCCTGTCCGGCGGCGGCCACCACCATCGACTTGGTGACGAAGCCTGAGAAGAACGGGAATGCCGAGATCGCAAAGGCGCCAACCATGTAGAGCGCAAGGGTTACCGGCATGGTTTTGTAGAGCCCTCCGAGTTCGGTGAGCTTGCGCCGCCCGGTGACGTGGATCACCGCCCCCGCGCCCATGAAGAGGAGCGCCTTGTAGAGGATATGCGCGAAGGCATGGCTGACGGCGCCGTTCACCGCCATCTCGGTTCCGATGCCGATGCCCACCACCATGTAGCCCACCTGGCTGACGATGTGATAGGCCAAGAGCCGCCGGCAATCGTTCTCCAGCACAGCGTAGATAACGCCGTAAAGCGCCATCACAGTGCCGAGCCAGACAAGAAGATCGGTCCCCGGAAACGCCCGCGCCAGCACATAGACGGCGGTCTTCGTGGTGAAGGCGCTCATGAATACGGCCCCGGTGACGGTCGCTTCCGGGTAGGCGTCAGTCAGCCAGGCGTTGAGTGGCGGCACCGCGGCGTTGAGTATGAACCCGGCAAGGATCAGGCAGGTGGCGAAGCCCAGCCCTCCCTCGATCGGGCCGAAGAGCAGCGAACCGGTGGCGAACCCATGGAGAATGATGCCGCCGAGCAGGGCAACGCTGCCGGTGATATGGACCATGAGGTAGCGGAACCCTGCGCGGAACGCCTGCTCGCTGCGCTGGGCAAAGACCAGGTAGGCAGAGGCAAACGTCATACCTTCCCAGAACATGAACAGAGTCAGGTAGTCGCCGGCGAACACCACTCCGAGCGCGCTGCCGCCGTAGACGAACGCCGCCACATGCTGGCCGGCGCGCGTCAGGTGCAACGCGTAGACCATCCCGAACAGCGCCATGATGGTGAAAACGGTAGCGAAAACGATGCTCAGCTTGTCGACTTTCGCGATCAGGATTTCCTGCCCGATGAATCGCGCCGCGCCGTAGCTGCCAGGCTGCATCGTGAGCACGGCGAGGATCGCCAGCGTTGGGATCAGCAGCACATAGGCCTTGCGGACAGACCCCTTCAGGAAGGGGATCGGAAGAGCGCCGAGAATGAACAGTAGGCCGGGATGGGCGAAGTCAGTCATAATAGTCCTCGCGCCGCATGAGCCCACCCTGATGGCCGAGGAACTTGGCAACGAAAATCAGAAGCACGCAGGAGCCGAAGCCGTAGACGGCGGACCAGCCAGGCAGGCGGTCCCACAGGTATTCGGCGTGTTCGCGGGAGACCAGAAAGTCGGCGACGACGATCAGAACGAGCACCAGATAGAACAGCCGGTGGCGCTGGGTCACATATTTTCCGTCACCAAAGAAATCGACGACGCGCTTGATCATCTGACGACTCTTTCCGCCAGGGCGAGGAAATAATCCGGGAAGATGCCCATCGACACCGACAGGATGGCGGTCGCGACCAGCGGGATCGTCAACATCGGAATTTCACGAACGGTCGTCGGGAATTCCTGCGCTTCCTTCCCGAAAAAAGCGACATAGCTGACCGGCAGGAAATAGGCGGCGTTCAGGACCGAACTTACCAAGAGCACGATAAGGAACGAGGTCTCCCCGGCCTCCACCGAGCCGAGCGCCAGATACCACTTGCTGATGAAGCCCGCAGTCGGCGGCACCCCGATCATGCTGAGCGAGCCAACGAAGAACGCCCCCATCGTCCAGGGCAGCCTGCGGCCGATGCCGGCCATATCGCTGATATTCCGCTTGCCAGACGCGCAATAGATCGACCCGGCGCAGAAAAAGAGCGTGATCTTCGAGAATGCATGCGCCGCGATGTGGATGATCCCCCCGACCATCGCGACGGGCGACAGCAGAACCGCGCCCAGCACGATGTAGGAGAGTTGGCTGACCGTCGAGTAGGCGAGCCGTGCCTTCAGGTCGTCCCGCGTCAGGGCGTAGATGGACGCCATCAGGATCGTGAACGAGACCACATAGGCCGTGGCGATGCCGAGCCCCAGCCCGCCCACCAGCCCTGCGCCGAAGACGTGGAACACCACACGCAGCACGCAGAACACACCCATCTTGACGACGGCCACCGCATGCAAGAGCGCGCTAACCGGTGTCGGCGCCACCATCGCGGCAGGCAGCCAGGCGTGCATCGGCATCACCGCGGCCTTGGCGAAGCCGAAGAGATAGCAGAAATAGACGACGGTCAGCAGCGGCGCCGAGGCGTCGACCCCCGCCAATAGCCCCCCCGCCACAAAGTCGAGCGACCCCGCAATCTGGTAAGTCAGCGCCAGCGCGGCGAGAAGCACGCTTTTCGACGCGCCCATCAAATAGACGAGGTACTTGCGGCTGCCCGTCCATCCCTCCTCGTCCTCGTGGTGGTAGACAAGCGGATAGGTAACGAGGCTCAGCAGCTCGTAGAAGATCACCAACGTGAACAAATTGGCGGCAAAGGCGCCCCCGGCGGCTGCCGCGAGGCTGGCGGCGAAGCAGGCGAAGAAACGGGTCTGCGCATGCTCATTCAAGTGCCGCATGTAGCCGATGGAATAGATCGACGCCACGATCCACAGCAGCGACGAGACGGTGGCAAACACCATGCCGAGCGCATCGACACGGAACGCGAAGTCGATCCCCGGCAGAATCTCGAACAGGCGCAAATCGACTGTCCCGCCCGCCAGCACCGTGGGCGCCATTGAGGCGACAATTGCGAACATGGCGATCGCGGCCAACGGCGAGACGGCATCGCGAAGTTTCTCGCGTTTGTTTAGAAGGAGAACTGCAAGGGCCGCCAGACCTGCGACGGCAACGGCAAGCAGCGGCCGGATCGATATCACCGGGTCCAAGCCGCTATCCTTTCATCATGGTCACTTCGTCGACCTTGAGGGTGGACGTGTTCCTCGTGAGGGCGACCAAGATGCCGAGGGCAACGGCAACCTCCGCAGCAGTGATTGCGATGACGAAGATTGCGAAAATCTGCCCGCGGAAGTCGTCGTAGTAATGCCCAAAAGCGATGAAATTGATGTTGACCGAGTTAAGCAGCAGTTCCAGCGACATCAGCACGACCAGGATATTGCGTCTGAGCAGTACGCCCGCCGCACCGATCACGAACAGGACCACTCCGAGCACGATATACCACCAGAGCGGCACCATCACTGCGGCTCCTTCCGCGCCAGCACGATGGCGCCCACCAGGGCCGCCAGCAGGATGACGGAGGCGACTTCAAACGGCAGGAGATAGTCGGCGAAAAGCGTCGTGCTGAGCTGCCTGACCTCACCGCCGGTGCGCATTGCGACGGGCTCCGCGACCGAAAAGCGGTCGCTCCTGAGCACCAGTACAAGCATCTCGACCCCAAGCAGGACGAGCAGCACCAAAACAGGCAGGTTGCTGCCCGGCAAGAACCGCTGCAACACCGCTTCGCGCACATCAATCATCATGATCACGAATAGGAAGAGGACCATGATCGCGCCGACATAGACGAAAATTTGGATGACCGCGAGCAACGGCGCCTCGAGCAAGACGAAGATCGCCGATATCTGCAGGAAACACGCCATCAGCGCCAATGCGCTGTGAACTGGATTCCGCGCCAGGACCAAGGTCAAGGCCGTGACCACGGACGCCGCAGCGAACAGAAGAAAGAACCCCTGATCCATCGACGCCGCTCCTCCGACGCAAACTGTCACGCGACGCGACAGGCCGGACTTGAGATAGCTGTCCACTTCCGTACACAAATTGTGCCCGAGTATCGGATTTTTCACAAGATTATCGTGGTTTAGTGCTGTGCTAAACTCACTACTCATATTTGAGAGAGAAGCGCGCCAGCTCAATTTCTGGGTTGCCTCGGAAGAGTTGGGTGTCACTCAGAGTGCTGTTGCCCGACAAACACTAGGCTTGGAAGAGGCGCTGACATCAACGGTTTGCCAGGCATGGCGGGCGCTCATCGCGCGGCAGTGGCGCACCTTCGTCGTTCAATCTGATGGCCGTGAACCTCGCGCAAGCCTTCGCTTGCATTCGCACAAGTCGATTGCGGCGAGGGCCATACGGAACAATGCGGGAATTTGAGAATCCTGGCCCACGAAAAAGCCAATTAAATCAACGTTCTTGATATATCCTCCGGGCCCCACCACGGCTCAGTTCGCTAAAACGCGTCGCGTTTAGACGGCCTCAGACGGCCTCTTACGACGCGCCTTAAGTTCTTGTTTTTATGCATGTCGTTATCCCAAAACCGCTGCGCGCTCTTTGGGCGACATGTACTAGCACTCGATCTCCCGCCAAGTCCCATACTGTGGAGTACGAGCGCCAGGGCAACGGCTGCCCCTTCACATCATCGAGACACAACTTGTGAACTCAAGGCTACTTTTGAGTGGGATGCTCCGTTGATTTCATTGGGAAATTCCGCCCGGGAGCGCCACCACCGAAGGGAAGATTTATTATATATTTCAGTTTGTTAATCAGAAGTTGGTAGCGGGAGACCGCTACATCGCCAAACCCACTATCGAGGAAGCGGTGTTTTCCTATCGGCGACGGTCCGAGTAAACGTCGCCCAGCACCAATCTTCTCGAGGACGCGAGGTGTCGAAAGGTATCCAGTTGGGCTGGGGTTCTTGGAAGCTTTTCGAACTTTCTGCCTTGCACCGCCAGCCGAATTGCGTGTGCTTATGAAAGAGATTGGAACATCAGGACACGCTGTGAGACGAGCTTGATCAACGCACTTGCTCTGGAGCTGAAAACCCCTCGCGGTTCATCGTAGCGAAATCCATCCAGGTGTCGCGGTTCGCTTGCTTGGCCGGGGGTTCGGCGCACGCCAGTCGATACCTTCGATGAGCATGGCCAACTGCGCCGGCGTCAGGATCACAGGCCGCCGGCCTCCGCCAGGGCAGGGCCAGACCGACCGCAATGCCAAGGCCTATGGCGAGTCCTGTGACGAGATTGCCGCTCTGGGCCGCCTATGATCCCGGCGGGCGATACCGGATCGACTTCGTCTTCCCAAGAGCCTCCATCGTCTCTTCGACGCTTAGGAGGACGGTGGTCTCGTACGAGCTGAGCGCTCCCCCCGCACCGATGGCAAGTACGACGGATGCCATCGACACGATGTCTGGCGCCTCCCACAGATTCCAACCATCATGCTCTCCGAAGGCGTACCAGAACCCGTGCAGCTTTCCGGATGTACGAACGGGCCGCCTCGCGTCGATCCTCGGGGTTTTCGATCAAACGCGCCCAGGTCTGGGGCGTATAGCTGAACCGAGAGAGATACATAGGCATGGTCGCCTCCGGGGTCGCCGCTTAAACTGCTTACAGGGTAGGTTCACGGCTGACGAAATATGCGCTCAAGCTAATTTAAGCGCAATATCATACCCGCTTCGGCATCCAGGCTATGCATTGTTCGAGGCGTTCCAACTGAGCTTTCTGCGAACGAAGTTCGTGACCAACGTTTTGCAATTTGGATTTGCCTTTGGAAGCGGCCGCATTGATCAGTTCGCATTCAAGCTGAGCGATTCGATCTCGCACCTGCTGAGCTTCAACCTGCCGTATATCTCTAATCCAACCTGGGCCACGCATATTCAACGATCACCGTTCGTGCAGCAGAGGCGTAGCATTTGAAAACTAACGCCGGCAGATTCGAAAAACTCGAATTTTAACCATCGCAAAAATCACCCCCCTCATCGAGGCCAGAATAATCTTAATCGACTTGGTAACGGCCTGTTCAGCGCTAAAGTCTAAAGAAACAATATGACGCCGCGCGCCAAGCGTATTCTGGGAAAATCTTTAGTCGTGACGGCAATAGCTGTCGTTGCGACCTTCGGTCTGTCGTTTACGGCTAGACTTGCGTTGCAGATGCCGATCGACTGGCTGAGTTGGGTGGAATGTACCTTCATTCCCATTCTGATCGGAATGCCGGTCAGTGCCTACATCTTCGCCCAGTCCGAAACGATCCAGGATACATGTGACAAGTTGGAGAAGTCACATACTGCCTTGAGAGAGGCGCACGACAGGCTCACCTTCGTAACCAGCCACGATCAGATGACCGGGCTCCTCAGCCGCGGTGAGTTCATCGCAAGGATGGACAGAAGCCGCGACGAAGGCGAATGCGACACGCTTCTCCTGATCGATCCAGATCACTTCTCCTCGATCAATGACGAGCACGGACATTCCAAGGGCGACGAGACCTTGGTTCGGATCGCGAAGGCGCTCGTCTATACGACACGCCCAGGGGACTCAATTGGCCGCCTTGGTGGGGAAGAGTTTGGGGTCTTGCTACGCAACGTGCGCAAAGAGCAGGCGATTACCATAGCGGAGAACATCCGTCGGCATATTGAGGGGGGTCCCTGGGTCAAAGGGCAACAAAATGGCGTGAGGGTGACTGTCAGCATCGGCGGTGCGGAAATCCCTCATAATGCAGATCCTCAGGATGTCCTCCGTGCTGCGGGGCGGTGCGTACTTAAAGCGAAACAACGTGGACGAAACCGCGTTTCGTTCGACCAGGAGGCAGCCAAGTTGCGAGTCGTGACACCGTAGCCGACCTTGCTTGGGACAGACTGATGGAAAAGGCACTCGGTGGTCTGGTTGTGCTGACAGTTTTAGGCGCGGCGGTGGCCGTTGGCGCGATGTCCGCTACTTCAGCCGCGGTCCTCTACCATGGGCAAAAAGTACCATCAGGCCTGTACGAGTGCCTTTATTTCACCGGAACAGGCATGGATTTGATTTATTCTAAGACAGGCTGCGAGCGGTTTATCACCGTTGTGGTCGCCGTCCCTTGCAAAGATCCATGCCGATCCTGGCACTGGCGGAAAGACCACTTTTTGCCGCTACGGCGGGCCCGCCTCGCCCGTATTCGTAAGATTGTTGTAGACCAAAGGTGCTCTATTGCCAGCGCTGTCGCGAGGCGGGCCGCGAGGACCGCAACCTGACTCTCAAGAAAGACAGTTTTTGATTTTCTGGAATTAATCAAAGAATCGGGGAAAAAATCTGAATCTGAATGAGAGGCATGCAGGGGCGCCAGGTTCCGTTCCGCCAGCGATTGTAGGCGCCGCCCTGCCTTCAGCGCTTGGTTACCGCATGGGAAGAAATTCATGGTGCAACGCACAAAAATGTTGCTATTGGGTTGTGTCGGTTTCATAAATGAACGAGGCGTTCTTGGGGGTGTCCACTGAAGGATGGAAACTATGTCCACCGCTGAAAAAACCCCTGATACCATCGAAGGCACCGCGTTACCGACCTTCGATCCGTCCAAGGCTACGGCCGAGTTCCGCGCTGCCGCTGAAAAGGGCGTCGAACAGTCAAAAGAAGTTCTTGCCAAATTCAAGGCGGGCTCTGAAGACGCCCAGAAGGCTCTCGAGTCGAGCTTCGAAACCGCCAAAGCCGTTGGCAGCGATCTGTCGCTGAAAACAATTGCCGTTCTGCGCGCCAATACTGAAGCCGCCTTCTCGCACTTAGAAGCCCTAGTTGCCGTTAAGTCGCCTTCCGAATTCGTTGAACTGCAGACAGCGTTCGTCCGCAAGCAGGTTGAAACGGCCGTCGAGCAGTCCAAGGAACTCCAGGCCGTCACGACCAAAGCCGTCGAGGACGTATCCAAGCCGATTAAGTCCGCCTTCGAGAAGGCGGTCAAGGAACTCAAAGTCGCCTAGCTTTTTCCTCGGGGCGTCGACTTGGTCGCTGGCCGCACCTGATTTGCCGCACCTCCATTTTTCTTTCCCTACTACCTTGCCCTACCACCCCACCCCGAAAGGGGCGGGGTGGTAGGGCGGCTGAACATGTGTGGGTAGTTTGCCGCACTTGCCGCAACACTAATTTTCAGGGTGCGGCAGCACGGCGACGATGTATTTTTGAGCATTCGTTTGCTGTCCGGCCGGGTTTCAATAGTGAAGTGGCCGGCGGCAATCAATGCCTTGAGCATCTGCTCAATGCGTAGCTTGGCACCTTTTTCGTCGGTATCGATGCCGAGAAGTTCTGCCACAACGTCGTGGCGGGCGAAGATTTGCGCCTGCCGATAGAGCGGTGTGTGGTCGCAATACTTGGCTGTCAGCACCTGGATCGGCAGAGCCGGCGCCTGCACCACATTCTCGCAGGTCCGGCAGGCGTATTTGGGACGCGTGGTGCGGATCACGCGCAGCTGCGCCGGAACCCAGTCCAGCATCTCGCTCACGCTTTCGCCAATGAGATGCAGCGCGCCGCCGCAGCAGGCGCAGATCATGTCGAGCGTGTCCGCGAACTGCTACTTGCCTCTAAACGCTGATAAGGCTGTCACTGTGCAAATCCTTGTCGACGAGAGCGGCAAGTCCTTGCGACCGGCGCAGTCGACACTGACATCCCGGTCATGGCTTATGGCCGAATGACGACGGAACATCCCGATCACGGGCCGATCCGCGTCTACTGGCCTCACAATCGGCCACAGGATCACAGCTACGCATCGGCGCAGCCCTACTGATGCTGCGCGAGCCGGTCCATGGGCGCGTTTGCTTCAGCCAACCTGGCCAGCGCTTCTTCGACTTTTCGAGCCGACGCGTCCGTGCGCTTGATGTGCCGCACAACTTGCCGCCTCAGCATCGCGAGCATTTCGGCGCGATATACGTCCCCGTATCTCGCAGTTTCAAGGTGGAGAGTCGCAAGCCGCATGGGCGACGATTCCAATTAGCTAGCAGTA
>NZ_JBWLUZ010000052.1:0-19547 GCF_057784325.1 Mesorhizobium sp. CNPSo 4689 | reverse complement strand
GCGCCGACCTGGCCAGCCCGAGAGCAATCGAAATGGCCCATGCCGCCCTGTCGGCAGGATCCTCGACCGGCGCTGATCAATCGGGCTCGATTATCAAGGTTTACGATGAGGCAGGCTATCTGGTTGCCACCGTCAATTTTTCCGACGTATTGCGTGATAATTCCGAGCTGCGATCTCGCAGTAGTAATCCGCCCACCGAAGAGCCGGGTGTGATGCGGTCTGGTTGATTAATGTCAAACAGCTAGGCATGTCAGCCACCCGTCTTGCGGGCGCGACTTTGTTTTCCGCGTTCGATGCTCCGGGCGTTTCGACGAGCAACTCTCAATTCGGCAAGTGTCGGTTGCCACCAGCCCCTCGAACGTTCATTTGGTCCTGGCGCACTTCGCGCGGGCCACCTCCTGAGCAATTCGGCAAGCGTGGCCGAACGCCACCTGCCCCAAACGTAGTCGACGTGTGTGCGCATCGCGATTGGAAATGAAGCCGTCAACACAAACGGCTCAACGAGTTCACCGGACACTTCGATGAAAACGACAATGCCATATTGCTCTGTCGCGACTGGCCGGCCAAGAGGCGGCAAATCTTCAGCTGGCAGTGGATAGCGATGACGGCGACGTTCGGCGTTCCGCTGTTGAGCGGCCTTGGAAGCTCCAGACTCTCTGGCGGCCTCTCGTCGTCGCTTCCTCTCCTGGGGTTCGGCATGTTGGGCAGCCCTTTCGATCCTGGGCCACCGTCGCCGTAGCTCTTCATACGAACGGAATGGCACCCGCCAGGCCCGCAATTCGTCGTCCCAACTTGCCCACGGAACTGCCCGCAGCTCCTCGAGCACGATCTTCGAATAGGGCGTGCGAACACGTAGGTCGTCCGAAACCTCCAAGTATGGGCTCGATATCGGATCGAAGGCGAAGGCATCACGTCCCTTGCTGTCCCCGTGGATGGCCAACCTCTCTGCCTCTTGCGCCAACCAGCGGTCGATCCTGCGGCTGGCCGTCTTTCCCGGGACGAACCAGCTCTTGCGCTCATCGCTCCACCTCGCTCGCGGAAAAGCCTGTCGAAATCGCTCGACGGCCATTCTATCGAACGAAAAGCGCGCTTCGGCACCGGGAGCGTCCTGTTTCTGCGGCACGGGACTAGCGTCCGATTTTTCCGCCATGCGCCATCAATCATCTGTTTGCGCACAGAAACGTTCGGCAACCCTTTAGGGTTCATGGCGTGAAGCGGGACGCGCCAGACCCGAACCGCTCCTTCCCGTCCCCCTGATAGATCGAGCACTTTCTTATGTTGGGCGAAGGGCGGCCAGCTAGGGCCGGAGGCCAAGCTGGGCTGACTTCCAGCAGGCGGTCGATTGCCCGGGACGAAACCAGTTTTCGGAAACGTTGATGGAACGGGTAACGTTCGAGATCTGACGCGCAATACCGGCGCCAGCCTTCGGCCAGCGCGACACCGCGCGCGAGACGCCATGGAGACCGGAAATGTCCGCCGCCTATATCAACCGGATCGCGACAGCGGTTCCGGAACACGAGGTTCATCAATTCTATCTGCGGTTCGCGGCTTCGATGCTCGCTGCCAATCGCCGGAGAGTCTTCGAACGCATGGCCGGGTTTGCCGGCATCGAGAGCCGCTATTCCTGCTTTGCACCCGCCATCGATCCCGAAGGACCGTCTGTCGATCTCGCGGCGACTTTCATCCGCGGCGCTTTTCCGGGAACGGCAGCTCGAATGGCGATGTTTTGCGAAGCCGCACCCGTCTTGGCACAAAAGGGCGTCGACGGATTGCAGCTCGGCGGAGACGCATCGCGCCTTACCCACCTCATCGTCACCACTTGCACCGGCTTTTCCGCGCCGGGGATCGACCTCGACCTGGTCGCGCGCTGCGCCCTGCCGGACGGCATCGAACGCACGATGATCGGGTTCATGGGCTGCTACGCGGCGATCAATGGCCTCAAGCTTGCCCGCCATATCGTCCGCTCCGACCCGCGCGCGAAGGTCCTTCTGGTCAATATCGAGCTCTGCACCTTGCATCTCAGCGAAACCACTGAACTGGAAAAGCTGCTGTCGTTCTGCCTTTGGGGCGATGGCTGCGCGGCCGCACTTGTCACCGGCGAGCCCCCCGGCATCGAGCTCAACAGCTTCTATTGCGCAGTCGCGGACGAGCGGCGGAACCTGATGAGCTGGGATATCCGTGACCACGGCTTCGACATGGTCCTTTCCGGCCAGGTGCCGGCGGCGATCCATGACGCGGTGCTGAGCAATCAGAACGCCATCCTCGGCGGCCGGCCGCCGGATGCGATCGACCTCTGGGCCGTGCACCCCGGCGGACGTTCGGTTCTCGACGCTGTCGAAAGAGCGTTGAAACTTGCGCCCGCCGCGCTCACGCCGTCGCGCGAGGTGCTGCGCCGATACGGCAACATGTCGTCGGCGACCGTGATGTTCGTGCTGCAAGAGATGCTGAAGGCGCCGGCGGGCCTCCTCGGCTGCGGCATGTCGTTCGGACCTGGATTGACGGCCGAAACCATGCTTTTTCGAACAGTGTCATGAACGCGCTCAGCCACCGCAGCCTGGTCCCGGAAATCCTTGACGGGCTTGCGGCCGACGATCCGCGGGCGCTCGCCTCGCGCCGCGATCTCCGTCGCATCAACGCGCTGATGTTCCACGCGCGGATCATGGCGTCATTGCTGAAGAAATTCGTGCCGAAGCCGCCACGCCGCATTCTGGAGATCGGGGCCGGCGACGGCACCTTTATGCTCGCCGTGGCGCGGCGCATCGCCAGGCATTGGCCTCACGTCGAACTGACGCTGCTCGATCGCGTCGGCCTGGTCACCAACGAACTCTCGACCGAATTCGAGAGGCTGGGATGGAGCGTCGAAGGTATCACGGCCGACGTCTTCGACTGGGCGGAAAGGGCCGAAGGCGGGCGCATCGACGCAATCACCGTGAACCTTTTCCTGCATCATTTCGACGACGCCGAGCTGGTGCGTCTGTTTTCGCTGCTGGCGCCGAAAGCCCCGTTGACCCTGGCGACCGAACCGCTAAGGGCAATGTCGGCGCTCGCCGCGGCCCGGCTTCTTCCGGCGATCGGCGCAAACGACGTCACCCGACATGATGCGGCCCAGAGCGTGCGCGCCGGCTTTCGCGACCGCGAGCTATCTGCTCTCTGGCTTGCGGCTAATGGCAAGCCGCTGAAGGAGGGGCGCGTCGGTCCCTTTTCGCACGTCTTCGTCGGCGCCAGCACCAATTCCGGTAGTGACCCATGACGCGATCGTCGACTTACGATGCGATCGTCATCGGCGCCGGACCGGCAGGCACCTCCGTCGCGCTGACGTTGGCCCGGCGCGGATGGGCTGTAGCGATTGTGGAAAAGAGTGCGTTCCCGCGCCGTAAAGTCTGCGGAGAATACATCTCGGCGAGTAACATCTCGCTGCTCGGCCGCCTGGAGGTGGGCAATGCCTGGCGCGCCAAAGCCGGCCCCGAAATCCACCGCGTCGGCTTCTTTTCCGGCGAGACCTGCGTCGAGGCGCCGATGCCAAGTGCAAAATATGGGCCCCTTGCAAAGGACGGCTTCGGCCGGGCGCTGGGCCGTGACGTTCTCGACACTCTGCTCTTGCAGGCGGCGCGGTCGGCGGGCGCCGAAATCTTCCAGCCTTGCCGAGCGGTCGCCACCGACCGGGATGGGGACATGCAAGCGGTGCGCATTCAGGCGAGGGATCAGAATTCCGGCGACGAGACGACGACGTTGCGTGCGCCGGTGATCGTCGCCGCGCACGGCTCCTGGGAGCCGGGACCGCTACCAAGCCAGCTTGAGAAGGCGAGCCGTCCGTCGGACCTGCTCGGCTTCAAGGCGCATTTCACAGGCTCGTTGCTCGCGCCCGATCTGATGCCGCTGCTCACCTTTCCCGGCGGCTATGGCGGCATGGTTTTGGCCGATCATGGCCGGCTGTCGATCTCGTGCTGCATAAGGCGCGACATGCTCGCGCGGCTGCGCAGGAACCATGGTTCCGGGCATGATGGCCCCAAACAGGATGGTCAGGTGTCGGCCGCGGACGCGGTCTTCCGTCACCTCACGGCTTCTTGCCGGGGCGTGAGCGATGCTCTGGATGGAGCCTACCTCGACGGTCCGTGGCTTGCCGCAGGTCCAATCCGGCCTGGCATCCGCTCCTGCTACGAACGGGATATCTTCCGCGTCGGAAATGCCGCAGGCGAGTCGCATCCGATCATCGCCGAAGGCATCTCAATGGCGCTCCAGTCCGGCTGGCTGCTGGCGACGGAACTCGCGGACGCGCCAAGCGGCCGGGTAGGGCGCGAAGCTGCCGGCAGACGCTACCAAGCGGCCTGGAGAGGATTGTTTTCGACGCGGGTCTACGCAGCTGCAGTCATCGCCGGAATGGCCCTCGGTCCAGCCGGCCGTGCCTTGATGGGAGCGGCTGTCCGCAATTTTCCGCAAGCCCTGACACTGGGCGCACAAATGAGCGGCAAGACGAGGCCGATCCCCGGTCTTACATGACCGGCGCTGCGGCGCTCGCCTCCGCTCACAGCATCACACTATTGAACACTCCGCCGGAACCAGCGTGTTCGGTCGTGACAGCTCACCAAAAGCAATGCCCTCGCTCCATGCGGGTCATTCTTCCGACGGTCCCGATCTCGGTGATCTGGTCTCTTGGGCAAGCACGAGCAAGGCTTCAAGGGTTACCGCCACGCCGGACATAAGCGCGGCGATATCGTCTTCACGCGCCAGCGTGAGTTCGCCAGCCCTGTTCTGCAAGGTCACGCTAAGCTCCTTCAATCTCAATCGCAGGTCGTCGTCCATGTCATTTCTCCAACCATTCTGATTGGCACAACGTGGCGTCAGAGAACCTGTTCCTGCGAACAATCCGCACGCGGAGCTGGTCGCCCGTGTCGGCGTTCGTGAACTGAGAGCTGTTCAACTTTCGCTTGCCTCCCGTCCTGGATTGCCGCGACACCCCCTCAGCTGGCGCCGGGGACCGCGTGCTTTTTGCCCCACGGGCGGACCATTGCGCCCTATTTGGAACAAGAGATTTTTCTGCCCGTTAGGATAAGCGACACGGTTTGCGATCAACGCAGCTGAGGGCCGGGTCCGCAAAAACGGAGAATAGTATGAAAATCCACCTTACATCCGCTGCGGCCAGCTTGTTTATTCTTCTAGGGGTGGGTGCCGCCGCCGCCGAGGACGTCATCATCATCCAACCCGAAGAGGATACTGTCATCCAGGAATACGTGAAAAAGGAGCCCTTGGCATCCATCAAGTTGCCGGGTGTGGAACTCAACGTCGGCACTGCTCTGCCGGACACCGTCGAGCTTCGTGAAGTCCCCAACGTCAAATATCGCTACGTGGTAATCGACAATCGGACGGTTCTCGTGGACCCCGGCACACGCAAGATCGTCAAGGTCTACAACTGAGGTTTCATCGTCTTCTCTATAGCCCCGCCTTCCGGCGGGGCCATTTTTAGGTATGCAGACGTAGGTCGGTTCGCGATCGTCGTAAGCTTGGGTAGGCACTTGCATAGAGGGAAACGGCCAAGCTCGATGAATTGAGCCGCTCCGGCCAAGGCAAGAATGACTCCATCGGGATAGAGCATTTGACGGAGGAGGAAGTCGAACAGTTTCGCGCCGCTTGTCTAGGTCGCGCGAAGCGCTTGGCCGACGAAAACGCCGCGCTGGCGGACTTTGTAGCCGGCGAGGATCAGCGCTTGAGGCCGCCAGGATTCGACAAAATACTGTATCGCCTCCATGATGTTTCCAGATGGTGACGACCATGCGTTCGGGACGAAATCGAAGGCAATCAGTTGTTTGGAAAGCCTTTGCCCTTCTCCTCGCGGGGTTAGCGATCACGGCGGTGATTTTTAGCTTTGAGAAGCCGCGACGTGCCTCGCCGCGGATCACGGTCTCGGCTGTCTCGTCCTTCAATTCCGGCGGTCTGGTTCCTGGCCCCACGGTTACAGCGCCTTCGAAGAGCTTGGGCGCTGTCGCTGCCAATCGCGATATCTGGCTCGCAATTAGCTGGAAATTTTCCGGCGAAGCGCGAATGCTGAATGCCGTCACGGTTGGAGGCGTTCCGGCAAGGCGCCTGGTGCGCAGCAACGAGGCGCCCGATAGCGCCAATTCCGAGATCTGGATGGTTTCCGCTGGGTCCGGCGATGCTTTGGAAAACACCATATCGGTAGATATCGCGTTCACTTTCGACGGCGGCAACCCGTCGATCACGACTCAAGTCTATCGCGTGATTGGAGCTTCAGAGATACCGGCTGTGAGCGCTGCCGCAGGAAGGGACTTCAGCATTTCCATCACCATTCCGAACAAGGGCGTCGCCCTCATATCCCTGATTGCTCCCGGGACCACCTCCGGCTCGTTGAGCAATGTCACCGAGGACTTCAACGCTCTTTGCGGTAAGGACTTCCTTGGCATCCATGCATCAAAAAACTCGACCTTCCGTCAATCCGTGACTGCCAGGTTTACGGGAAACGCAACTGTCGCTTTTGCTGCGGTCGCGCTGCGGCGGGCCAATAGCCGTCTTAGCAAATCCTGAAACAAAAGCCGGGCAGACCGTTGGCAATCTGCCAGACCACACTCTGGCTACCTCAGACCCTCGCGCTGGCTTCGGCCGGCGGGCCTTTTCGGGTGCACCATGCCGTCGACCTCGATAAGCAAGACAGAGTATGACCCCGGCCAGCAGAGTTCTCTCAGTCTGGTTCGTGGCCAGCGGTAAACATCATGAGTTCGAGGGCGTGCCCCCAGAGACCGTTGCTGCGTTCCGAGATGCCTTCGCAAAAGGTTCTTCAACGATCATATCCGCAATCACTTCAGCTATCGCCTAGTGCCCACATCGGGAGTTAATCAGCGTCGCCGGCAGTAGCTCGGCGGTGCGGAGGCGCGATCCCGGTCACCAATCTGACTTTGTCCAGATCGACAGTCACCAGCGGCCGAAGGTTCACCGTGACCTTGCCAGCTTCATCATCTATGCGCGTGACCTTCCCGACCAGTTCAACGTTCTGGCCTGCCTTGGCCGTGCGGTCGGCTATCGAATGTGGGAAATCATAGGACGGAATGCTGATGCTCACGCGATCCGCGTCGATCCGCTGCAAAACGGCAGCAATGATCGACACCTCATCCCCAATTCCAATGCCTCTTGCGGATTTGCGCTTGGGTGTCATGCGTCCAGTTCCAGCCGCTCGTGATTTGGTTGCTGATGCCAGATCACCTGCCGCAGGTCGCGCCAATCTACCGCTTGGCCGCAGGACGGGCATGGACGGAAATGCTCTCTCCCGTGCTTGGCGGGCTCGCTGTGTCGCCTGCCGATGATCGGCGGCCCGAGGTCTGAAAGCTTGGTCATTTTGCGAAGTCGACGATCTGAAGATTTTCGTCCAGACTGAATTCGTGAATGCTTCCGGCTTCGTCGATCACCCGGAACCAGTGCCGCTGCTGCACTGCCCTTGGATAGACCACCTTTCCAGTTACCGCTTCGACAGCGCCGAGAGCATCATACGCATCCGTATCCAGCGAGGTGACGACCTCTTCGCCATAAAGCTCGTCGACATGATAACGCACCATGGCAGTCTACCTCTTGCCTAGCCGTTCAGCTTCACGCTCTAGCGTTTCACGACTGTTTCCGTGCTTCTTGATAAGTTCGCGAACCTCGGGGATCGTGAGACCGAATTTGCTGGCGAAATACCCGACCTCATACTCTTCGTCTCCGGCCACGCGGTCTCGGTCACGGAAGTCGCGCTTGCGTTTGTCGTCAGCCATTTCGCATCCTCCTTTCAGAATCTTGTTATGTTCACGCTAGCTAATATAAGCCGATGACCCAGACTCGGTTCCATGCGAAGGCGGCAGGCGAGGCGCCGGCTTCCGCCTTATTGATGATGCTGTGTTTCTTCGTTTCAGTGCGACAATTCGGGAGCAAGTTCGGGTGCCGCGGGAGGGTGCCATGCGAGAATTGCCATTCGACGTCGATGCAGATGCCGTGATTGAAGTCGGCCGATATCTGGATGGTCACGCGAAGACCACCGCAGTTTCGATATCTGAAGCGCTCCGCGTAATCAGGCGTCACGTCAACAAATCGCGCGTCGGCGACAGTGGTTTAGAGGAACTGATTGTAGAAAGCGCCGCAGCCAGAAAGCTTGCCCTCTTGTTGGACAACCACAATTAGGGGCGCGGGCTTGCCGGCGCATTTATAGCCTAAGAACAGCCACAGGGACGCGCCAGGACGCACGGGCGCTTCCCTGCTGAAGGACAGCGGCCGGCCGAAGCGCGCGCTGGTGAGGATCGTCACGGAACGACAACAACTAACGCGCGGTGACCCTGCCCCACAATGGATCATTTGCCGCTGGCACCAGAATTGCAGTGTCAGAAGCGCCGGGTGTTGGGACCCGGCAATTGGGGCGGTTGGGGGCCTCGCCGCTTCGCGAATGGAGCGGCGAGGTTTTTCATTCAGCTAACTGCCTTCAGGCGGCCCGGCAACCGAGCGGGGCAGCCGGGGTTGTGGCCTGCCACCCAGCCGCCATGTTAAGACTAGGGTGACATGAGGCTCTTTTTGATCGCGCTTGCCGTCGCTCATAACTGGTATTCCGGCTACCATGATCCGGTCACCGGCTATGAATGCTGCGACGACAAGGATTGTAGGGTCATCAGCCCGCGCTATGTCGAGCCGCTGCCGGGCGGCGATTTCAATATCCGCACGGGGTCCAAGACCCAATATTTCATCCCCAAGAATCGCGTCATAGAGAGTGAAGACAGCCAGTATCACATCTGCACGTCACCCCCCCATATGACCATCCGCTGCTTCTTTGCGCCGCACACGGAAGCCAGCCGATAGTGGCCGGATGGCAAAGGGCTGGACATTCCAAACACTGAACGACGCGAAGATGATGGTGACGGCGCACTGCCACAATTCGGCCTGTCACCATAGGCAAGTGCTCGACCTGGTGAAATTTCGCGATCGGTTCGGTCCCGACGCGCCGGCAATGGCGGATGACCTCATCCCGAAGCTGAAAAGTGCCAAGTGCGGCGGTAGGGACGATCTGTACCCCGGACTCCAGCCCGACCGGTGCACCAAGCCGCAATGGACGGTCGCCACACAGCGTTTGCCCAGTATCCACAGGCGACGGGCCGATCGGTAAAATTGTCCGGGTTCCGTTAAGGTCTTCCGCATTAGCGCCGGCTCATGGTCTCGATGTTGCCTAGCAACGAAGCCCGCTGCCGCCCCAACAGCCCACCCCCCCAAGGCAGCGGGCTTTTTCCCTTCGCATTTTCAAGCGGCTTATGTTTTCGAGGTTTGCAACAAGCGAACACGCGACCAGCAGAAACAGGGCAAGGCCCTCCGCGAAGAGGCCGCCAAATGGCTTGTGCGCATCGCAGCTGCCGCCAAGACGCGGGCCTTCCTAATTCTCCGCGTGGCTGAAGACGACAGCGCCGTTGTCCTTGCGAACTTCAACGGACACGATCCCATCGTCGCCCTTTCGAGTCTGGAACATGGAGATTGCAAAGTCTTTCGCGACCTTCTCGGCGTCGAAAGTCATCTTGTCGACGATGCCCTGTCTTCCATACCAGATGACAGTGTAGGCCATTGTGGCTCCCCTACATTCAGCCGAAGCATATAGGCGTCCGGCTTGTCACGCCACTTTGGCACCGCCGCCAGGCGGGCAGCTTGCGCCCACAGGAACGCGCCAGGAGGCGCAAGGCGCGTCTCGATCAGAACGCGCGCTGGCGGGGCTTCCTTGTGGCGGTTCCATCAAAGTTGAACGATCGGCACAGCGCACTGGAAAGCACGTGTGGTAACCGTTGATTCAACCATTGCTGGTATATTGGCAGAGTGGCGGCTCCGACCGGCTTGGGGGCTGGATTTAGCCGGAGCCGCCTGCGCAGCCAGGGGTAGTAGTTTGACCGCGCTGTCTCAGAATAGGACAGCGCGGTCTACGATTGGTTAATTCAGCCACAGCTAACGGAACGACCCTGCGATATTGAATCAAATTCAATCTTGCGGGGCGTTCCTATGCCTAAGCGTGCCGGCGGGGTCCGGTTGTCGTTCATTCCTCCGCTGATGCCAACCTTGGTCGAGAAACCTCCCGAGGGCGAGGGCTGGATTCACGAAGTCAAATTCGACGGCTACCGCTCACAGATCATCATCGACGACGCGGACGTTCGCATCTTCACCCGTCGGGCTGGACTGGTCGGCAAAATATCGAGACTTGGTTGATGCAGCTAAAGAATTGAACGCCCAAAACGCCATCGTCATTGGCGAGATCATCGTCACCAATGAGGCGGGGCTGTCCGAATTCGCAGCTCTGCGGAAAGCCATCACGCGGCGCCAGCACGATCTCTATTTCGTCGCCTTCGATCTCCTGCACCTGAACGGCCACGACCTGCGCGACATGGCGCTGGAGGATCGCCGCGAGATTCTTGTCAGCATGATCTCGACTGGCGGTCGCATTCAGTTCAGCCAGGCTTTGCAGGGCGAGGCCAAGGCCTTGTCGATGAGGCCGGTCGGGAGGGCATGGTTTCAAAGCGGAAGGACAGCAAATATCGAAGCGGCCCCTCGACCAACTGGCTGAAGGCGAAATGCTACAGCATCGACGAATACGAACTGCTCGGCGTCGAGCGCGAGACAGGCAAGCCGCCATTCGCTCTGATGGCCGAACGAGGCACAGGGCGCTATGTCGGGTCGGCGTTCATCACCTTGAACCGGGAGATGCGTGAACGCCTCTGGCAGCGCGTCCGGGAGCACGTAGGGGCCACCGCCGAAAAGCATGAGGCGGCCGGCCACGCAATGGGTTAAGCCGGGGCTAATTGGCCGTGTGAGGCACCTGCGGGGCGAGGAGGATCTTCGCCATGCCTCGCTGCAAGAATACCGGGAGGATGATTGAAGACGACGGCCGGCCCACGTCTGGCGCGGGGGGATGGTGATACACGCCCGTCCTTCCGGTATAGTGGCACCAACACGCACCGGAGATGATGCCATGTCAAAACACTTCGTTCATGTGGCGGTGGTCGCATTGGGGCTGTTCGTCACCAGCGCAGGCGCCGAAACCCTGAAGCTTCCTGACAATCTGACCGGCTTTAGTTCTGATGCCGGCGAAAACTACTTCGTCGAAAGCGATGCCCGGGAGGCCTATTTCCCTCTCGCAAGCAACTTTCTGACGCAGAAGACACAGTCCTATTGTGGTGTCGCCAGCATCGTCATGGTGCTGAACGCGCTCAATGTCCCGGCGCCTTCGGTTCCGGAGTTCGAGCCCTATCGCACATTCACGCAGGACAATATCCTCGATGAACGAACGGACGTCATTCTCGCCCGAGGTGTCTTGGCGAAGAAAGGCATGACGCTCGATCAGATCGGTGGAATTCTCGCGACGCAGCCGGTCAAAGCAGAAGTCCGTCATGCCGCCGACAGCTCAGTCGAGGAGTTCCGCAAGCTGGCGAGTTCCTATCTCGGCCAGCCGAACCATTTTGTAATCGTTAACTACCTCCGCAAGGCAATCGGACAGGAGAAAGGCGGCCATATCTCGCCGCTGGCGGCCTATGATGGGAAAGCAGACCGCTTCCTCATCCTTGATGTCGCACGGTATAAATACCCCCCTGTTTGGGTGAAGGCGTCTGAGCTTTTCGATGCCATGAATACTCGGGACTCCGACAACGAGAACAAGACCCGCGGCTTCGTCCTGGTATCGGCGGCTTCTGTTCAATAGTGACGGTTGAGATTTCGGGCTGACCCTTTCAAAGGGCTGGACGTTCCAAGCGTTGATCGACGCGAAGATGGTGGTCACCGCGTTCTGTCATCACGCGCCATTAATCATAGCCAACCGCTGGATTTGGTGAAACTTCGCGATCGACACGGGCCAGACGCGCCGGCTATGAAATGGGACATCAGGCCGAAGCTGAAATGCACTAAGTGCGGCGGCAAGGCGGTCGGGCTGATCTACACTCCCTACCAGCCCGAATGCCTTCGGCAAGGCCAAGGACGGCGGGTAGTGTCTCAGTTTGAAATTTCGGCCGGCGACCCGTGAAGGATTCGCTATGCCGTCTCGCCGGGTGTAGGATGCCTTGTCGTCCGATCTAGTTGGCTTACGGACGCTTGAAAGAGTCGATCACGCTTTCGCCCTGCTCGATGAGGCAAAATGCGATGACGAGAGCTCTGTGGGGCGTCGCCGACCCCGAACAACTGGCCGCGCTCGGGAAGCTCTTAGACGAATACGCCAAGGAGATGGGTATCTCTGGCAATCAGGAAGCGCGCGACCGTTTGGCCGAGCGCATCTGGGCATTGTTCAACGAGGGCGTTACAGGACTGGAGGAAATCAGGCGACGCCTGGATTCCAGTCAAGCCTCGCTTTAGTTGAGGAAATCGCCAGCTTAGCACGCGTCCAGTGGCCCAGCGGCCGGGGCTGGGGGACTTGGGGTTCGGCCGCCGGGCCTAACCGGAAAACGGAGAGATAGTTCGCCGGCTGGCGAGTTATAGACCGGGTCGGCGTCGCTGCTAACTTGGCAAAACGGCGGTGTTCTCTTCCCCTCAAATCGGATGAGCCGGAGTCAATCTCGCGTTTCTACGGGAACCTAACGCTCGAACCGAAATTGACGGTCATGACCACTCGCGGAAGAGAGTTCTTGGAACGGTGGCTTGCCGACAACGTGCCCGACCTCGTCGGTGCTGACGTCATCTCGGCGGGCAAGGCGACCGATAAACTGTTTGCTGATGCTCAAAAGCAGGGAATTGAGGGGTCAGAAATCGTGGAAGAGACGGGCACGGGTAGCGTCTATGAGACGATCCTAGACGCCGTGGTCCACTACCATGGCCCACGGTTGGCGGGGGAAGAACCGGGCTAGCATCATATGAAAGTCTACCGGGTCGAACAGGTGGGAACCTTTGCGAGCAAGAAACCTTCTCCCTGTGAGCCAAGGGAGGAAACCAATGGCAAATCTGGGAAAACTGGCGGTCGCCGTGCTTGGCATTCTGGCTTACCAAAATCGCGACAAGATCGGAGACTTGATCCGCGGTGCAGGAAATCGCGATCCAAGCAACCCGCAAGGCGGGCTCATGGATCAGCTGTCCAAGGGTGTGTCCGGGACAGCGCTGGGGGACATCCTCGACCGCTTCAGAAACGCAGGAGTGGGATCGAAGGTAGATTCGTGGGTAAGTGCCGGACTCAACGAGCCGATCGAACCGAAGGACGTGGAGACGGCAATAGACGAGGACACCCTCACTGCTCTTTCGATGCAGACCGGTCTGTCGCGCGATGAACTGATTGCCAGGATCACGAAAGATTTGCCCGAGGCAGTCGACAAGCTGACGCCAAAGGGCGAACTGCCAGCAGCGACCGATGAGATCACACTCCTCGATCAGGTGCCGCCACGCAGCCCCCAGCAGTAGGGCTGGGATTGGGTCCACGACGGGCTTGCCAGCGCGACCGATATCAGGAATATAATCCTACGTTGCGGCGAGTCCCTCAACGGAGATCGCCTTTCCCATGACCATGAAATATCCCTTTGTCGAGGACATGCTCGGCAAGAAAGTCGCGATCGGCACGGGCCTGTCAGTCGACTGTATTACCTGCCGACGTCATGTCGTCCTCGACGTGCCGGCACTCGCCCGTCGCCTGGGTGACGACTACGCTGCATGCACTGGGATCTGATCAAGGTGCTCTATTGCCAGCCCTGTCGAGATGCCGGCAGGGAGGGCCGCAACCTGACGTTCACCAACCATGCCGTGACGCCGGACAAGAGGCGCTAGGCGCTCGCCTTCTACCTGCGGATGGTCAAATCGTAAGCGAGATCCTGCTATAATCCCGTATGGCCGTCCGAATAGCGATTGTCCTGGCGCTTCTTTTCGCCTTCGCCTACGGATTCGCAAAACTCGTGGAACGTAATGGCAGCGTTGGCGATCTGCCCTCCCCGTGTGAGGAATGGTCAAACCCTGATTGCCCAGACCCGAACGCGCCGCCCGCAAAGTAGCCCCATCTATTCGGGCGTGCTTGACGATTTCAGGAGAAAGATGGCCGGCGCCCGTTGGGCGGGGGGCTTTTGGGTAAAGGCGCCGGCCAGGCGGGCAATCAAGTCCGCCGCCAGAAGCCTTTGCTCGACCCCGATGTTGCCGAGACTGGATAGCCATGAGGAGCGAACGAGCATGCCTTTTCAATGGAACATTAGCGTTTTCGAATAGTTGAGTTCTTGCTTCGGATGCCGCTACCTTGGCTCCGTCAGGCTGGTGGGCACATCGGCCGGCCCGCGCCATCGGTCCCTCCGTGGTGCGGGCCTTTCAGGCTGACTCGTCGATCATCAGGGTGGTGCTTTTCGGCCGGTGGTATTTCTTCACCAATTCGACCGTGCCGGCGTCGACCGTGACGCGTCCAAGCACCTGCACCGTGACCCTGGCCAACTCCTCGTCGACGCGACAGGGCCGCATCAAGCGGATCGGCTAGAGCGCCCCACCTCCGTAAGGGGCCTGGTCGCGTTGGATTTCCGGTTACGCGGCTGCGGCAACGAAAGAGATGGCGATCAGGTCGTCGCCCTCAATTCGGCCTTGCCTCTCTTCCATCGCCGCTACGACTTTCAGGAACGTCTTCATTTCGTGTTCAGTAACCCGCGCTTCCTCCATCCTTGCTCTTAGGGCGGCTACGCGCCTTCCCAAGGTGTTGGAATGCCCGATCTCACGGTTCGACATACTTGGCTCCTCGTTGTTCGAATTTGAAAGCCCGCCGCTCATTTCTGTGCGGCGGGCTTTCAGCTAAAAGCGCTTGGCTCATTCGTAAACTTTGATGATCTTGCGCGTGCCCGGATCCACGAGGACTGTTCGGTTGTCGATCACGACGTAGCGGTATTGCACGTCGGGGACTTCACGCAGCTCGACCGTATCGGGCAGAGCCGTGCCGATGTTGAGCTCCACGCCAGGAAGGGTCACTGAAGCCAGGGGCTGCTTCTTCACATACTCCCGGATGACGGTTTCCTGTTCCGGCTGAATGATCACGGTGTCGGCGGCGGCCGCACCGATACCGGCGAGCAGCAAAAACCCCCCAGCGGCCGCGGTGAGATGAATTCTCATAGTTTCCTCCTAGTGGTGTGAGTTGCGCCAGACGACATCGTCTTCACGCCAGAGCTCACCCAACGCCAGCCATTTGCAAACGTTCCTTGGTTCGGCCTTCGGTCTGAATCGGTGTGGGACCTTTGTGCGATTATCAGGCGCAATAGGCCACTGCATGGGCGGCGGCCGGAACCGCGATTGCCGGCATTCGTTGCTCGCTACCAGTTCATGGGAGGAACCTGCCGAGCAAAGGTCCACCATCGGCGGTCAACTGAGTGCTCGTCACGTCTGAGCCCCCTCGACATGGCGGGCACCCAATTTCGCGTGCCAGCAGCGGCAAGCGGCAATATCGAGGCGAACCGTGACCTTTGTCCAGAACAGACCGAGCGCAGATGACGTCGCAAGCCGAGCCGCAAACGACAATCATGCTGCCCCAGAAGATTTTTCGGTGCTTGATCTGATTCCGAGTGAGGACGACGATAAGGTCGATGAAACTGTCAGGCGAACAGAGCGCCTGGCAATTGCCCTGGTTGTCGGAATGGCTATTTGGTTGATCGTTGCACCGATGGTCTACGTTACCCTGAGGCACGCGATCTAAGCCGGCATGATGAGTCGTCTTGACGAATCCTGCAGGGAGATGCGTCGCAAATCGGCCAATCAGCTCCGGCTTGACCCGCTTGCATCGCCGGTCGCTTCATGCCCTTCGGCGCCGGTCGCTCCGGCATCATGGTGAACGATCGCGTCCAGTATCGTCTCATAGACGCTCCCGGTGTCTTCCTCGATCTCGGTGCTGCCAATGCCAAGGGATCGGGCGTCCGCGAAAAGCTTTTGAGCCAGCTCGGCGACCGAGATCATGTCGGCTCCGGCCGAGGGACATTGTTCGAAATCCACTTGTGCAGGAAGTTAACGCCGCGGGTGCTCATCTCGCCATAAGCCGGCGGCCAGCATTAGGTTCCGCTAATGCCCAAAGGTCAGGCCCGGCCTACTTGAGCAACCAATTGTTCGATCGTGCGTTTCGCCGTTCATTGAAAAATGGGCGACAGGCTATGGGTAAATTTCTTCCGGTCGAAGTTGTTTTCTTACGCGGGCGATCAATGATCGTTTCATCGATCATCGAAGCAGAGGAGGCGCTGCAAGGGTGTTGGCCGGATAAGCGCTCGGCCAGCTATCAACACGCTGCACGTCTTGTTGCAGCTGCTAAGGATGGGATGTGTCGGCCGACCGTGGCGTTTGAGGCCTTCAGGATTGCCGCACTCAAGCAAGGCCTGGTCAAGAACGGAAAGCCAAGCGACGCTCTCATCACGCTCGACCATCTAGCCGGCTACGAGTCTCCTCCATCGTTCGAGCAGCCCCAGCGGGCGATGACCGATCCTCTTAATAGCAACCGCAACCTCTCTTCAGCTCTGACGCGGGCAAGACCCTTTGACCTTGTCGGAATCGTGAGCAGTCGGCGGAGGGCGAAAGCAGGGTTTTCTTTCGCCGGCCGCAGGAACTTGTCCTCAATACGCGAGTTGAGCCGAACCTCCGCTAACCAAGGAAAAAAAATCATGGCGACAACCAAGGCATCAACAAAGGGTCTGAACGACCTGTTTCACGGCACGCTGAAGGACATCTATTTTACCGAGAAGAAGATTCTGGCGACACTGCCGAAGATGGCGAAGGCGGCGCAGAACCCCAATCTGAAAGCAGCCTTCGAAAAACACCACGGCCAGACAAAGGAGCATGTTACCCGGCTGGAAGAAGTTTTCGAAGTTATCGGCAAGAAGCCGGCTGGCAAGACCTGTGCTGCTATCATGGGCATCACCGAGGAAGGCAGCGAAATCATCGAAGAGTATAAGGGAGCGGCTGCTCTCGACGCCGGCTTGCTTGCCGCTGCACAAGCCGTCGAGCACTACGAGATTTCGCGCTACGGCACGTTGCGGACCTGGGCTTCCGAGCTCGGCCTGACCGAGGCAGTGAACCTCCTCGACCTCACCCTGGCCGAAGAAAAGGAAACAGATGCAGCGCTGACCGAGCTCGCAGAGTCGGCCGTCAACGTCGCTGCCGAAGCCGCATAAGCGCGAGCAGCGCCGTGCCCAAGCACGGCACTTTCCTAGAGCCGCGATGATCGAGCATCGCGGCTTAGATTCCCCTCCGAGATAAATTCCCCATGGAAAAGACATTCAACCGACTGGCGGGCGCCGTCGCTCGCGCCACCGGCAGGCCTTGGGCCTTTGCGCTTTGCTTGACAGCGGTGCTGATCTGGGCCGCTGCGGGCCGATGTTCCAATATTCCGAGACCTGGCAGCTGGTCATCAATACCGGGACGACGATCATAACATTCCTGATGGTCTTCCTCATCCAGAATACCCAGAACCGGGACGGCGCCGCCATCCAGGCCAAACTCGACGAACTGATCCGCTCCGGCCGTGGCAAGAACGACTTCATTGGCATCGAGCACCTGACCGAAGCTGAGGTCGAGCAATTCCGTTCGCTCTGCGCTCAGGCCAAAATAGGGAAGACGATGGCCACCTAGGCGGGAGGCTTGCTTTCGGGCTCTTCCGACGCCCGATTTTCGCTGTGCTTCAGTTTCGGCGTTGGTGTCTTCGGGCCAGCCCGAGCGTTTTTCGAGTCTCATGGGCGGACGGTGCTATTTGCCGATGACGGCGCACGCAGTTGCTCTCATCCCCGAAGCGAGATCACCAGCGGCCCTGCTGCGATTTATTAGCTCGGCTGCGGGAACAAAGCCCTCCGGTGCTTGTTAGGCTCACAGCACAAATGTGTGCCCAACAAGGACCCTCTCCATGAAAACCCGCCTACTTTTGGCCTCGCTGGCCACGGCTACAGCCATGACCTTTGCACTGCCCGCCTTCGCCGCCGACAGTGCACAAGACTTTGTCGACAAAGCCGCCGCCGGGGGTATGTTCGAAGTGGATTCGAGCAAGATCGCCGAGGGCAAAGCCCAGGATCAAAGCGTCAAGGATTTCGCGCAGAAGATGATCGACGATCATGGCGCGGCCAACGCCAAGCTCGAGACGATCGCCGGCGAACAGAAGCTGAAGGTGCCCACGGAGCTGGATGCCAAGCACAAGACCGATCTTGACACCCTTCAAAACAGCAAGGACCCGGTCGACGGATCCTATGTCCAGATACAGCGCGAAGCGCATTCCGATGCGGTCAAGTTGTTCGAAAGCTACGCCAAGGACGGTGACAACGCGCAGCTGAAGACGTTCGCCCAGGAGACCGTCCCGACGCTCAAGATGCACCAGGAAATGATCGAGAAGATCGCGACGACCATGGGAACCCAGACGTCAGCGACGAAGTCCGAGACGCCGACTGTCACGGTTGGTGACGCACCCGATCCGACGCCTCCGCTCTCCGGCGCAAACAGCTTCACCGAGGACCAGGCCAAAAGCCGCATTCAGGATGCCGGCTTCTCGGAAGTGTCGAAACTGACCAAGGACGACCAGGGCATCTGGCGCGGTGAGGCGAACAAGGACGGCAACAACACCACCGTGGCGCTGGACTACAAGGGCAACGTCGTTGCCGGCACCAACTGAACAGAGATCGAGGAGATCAAAAACATGAAAACTGTAACCGGACTATTCGACAGTTACGATGACGCCTCCAATGCAGTCGGCGAACTGCAAGCCAGCGGCGTTCCGCATTCCGATATCAGCATCGTCGCCAGCAACTCGACCGATTGGTATGACAATGACAGCTCCACGGCCGCTGACGATGCAGCGGGCGGCGCCGGTCTCGGTGCTGTGGTCGGCGGTGCCGGCGGGCTTTTGACCGGGCTCGGTATCATGGCCATTCCGGGCGTCGGTCCGGTTGTGGCCGCAGGTTGGCTAGCCGCCACCGCCGTCGGAGCCCTGGGCGGCGCGGTCGTGGGCGGGGCTGCTGGCGGGATTGTCGGGGCACTCACGGATTCCGGCGTCTCGGAACAAGATGCCCATGTCTACGCAGAGGGCGTGCGCCGCGGTGGGACCTTGGTGACGGCCAAGGTCGACGACGCGCTTGCTGGCAATGCCGAGCGGATCCTCCGGCACACCAAGTCGGTAAACTTGGAAGACCGCCGCAGTGCCTACGAAGCCGGCGGCTGGACAGGATTCGACACCGATGCCGACAACTACACCAAAGGTGAGATCGATCGAGACAGAGCGCGCAACGCCAGTCGCCTCTAATCGGGGAGCCCCGCCGCTCATAGGCGGCGGGGCTCCGTGGCGTCTGGCGGCCATCATGAATGCGTGCATCCCCCAACCGCTCTAAGGAACAACTCATGGCCAAGTCTCCAAGCCGCGTCAGCGATCAAGCTGTCATCCACGATCAGAAACTGGTTCGAGGCGAAGGGGGCGAGTTGCACCAAATTGCGCATGGCTCCGTTCCACCGCTCACAACAGCCCAAGGCGGGCCAGTCTCGGATGATCAGAACTCACTGAAGATCGGTTCGCGCGGGCCGACGGTCCTTGAAGACTTTCATTTCCGCGAGAAGATTTTCCACTTCGACCATGAGCGGATCCCCGAGCGCGTCGTGCATGCACGCGGCTACGGCGC